>JANMZX010000174.1:0-9317 GCA_031383745.1 Rhodoferax sp.
AACCGGGTCGTGGACGCGGCGGCGCTCGACGCCGAAGTCGAACGCCTGGTCGCGAGTATCCTTGCCAAGCCGCGGGTGGCCGTGGCACTGGGCAAGGCGCTGTTCTACCGCCAGCTGGACAACGGCATCACCGCCGCGTACACCGACGCGGCGCAGACCATGGCCTGCAACATGATGGACGCATCCGCACTCGAAGGCGTGCAGGCCTTCATCGACAAGCGGGCGCCACGGTGGCCCGCATGAGGCATCACTTTTTTACTAGACCAAGGAAACAGCCATGAGCAAAGCCATACGCATCGACAAACACGGCGGACCTGAAGTCCTGCAACTGGTGGACGTCACCGTCGGCCAGCCCGGCCCGGGCGAGATCCGCATCCGCCACAAGGCCGTGGGCCTGAACTTCATCGACATCTACCAGCGCGATGGCCTGTACCCGATGACCATGCCGCTGCAACTGGGCATGGAAGCCTCGGGCGTCGTGGAGGCCGTTGGGGACGGCGTCACGCACCTGCAGGTGGGCGACCGCGCCGCCTATGCCAGCCAGCCGCCCGGTAGCTACTGCGAAGAACGCGTGATGCCCGCCAAGTGTGTGTGCAAGCTGCCCGACGCGATCGATTTCGACACCGGCGCGGCCATGATGCTCAAGGGCCTGACCGCGCAATACCTGCTCAAGAAGACCCTGCCCCAGGGCGGCCTGCAGGCCGGTGACCACATCCTGTTCCACGCCGCCGCCGGTGGTGTCGGCCTGATCGCCTGCCAGTGGGCCAAGGCGCTGGGTTACCAGCTGATCGGCACCGCCGGCAGCGATGCCAAGTGCGCGCTGGCCGCAGAGATGGGCGCGGCGCACACCATCAACTACAACACCGAGGACTTCGAGGCGCGCGTGAAGCAGATCACCGGTGGCAAGGGTGTGAAGGTGGTCTACGACTCGGTGGGCAAGGACACCTGGGACAAGTCGCTCAACTGCCTGTCGCCGTTCGGTCTGATGGCCAGTTTCGGCAATGCCTCGGGGCCGGCGCCGGCCTTCGCGCCCGGCATCCTGGGCGCCAAGGGGTCGATCTACGTCACCCGCCAGACGCTGTTCACGCACATCGCCACGCGCGAGGCCACGCAGGCCATGGCCGACGACCTGTTCGCCATCGTCATGAGCGGCAAGGTCAAGATCCGCATCGACCAGCGCCATCCGCTGGAGCAGGTGCAGCAGGCGCACCGCGACCTGGAGGCCCGCAAGACCACCGGTTGCACCATCCTGACGCTGTGAGGCACCACGGGCACGCCGGTCTCAGGGTGCGTCTGCAGGCGCCAGCGGCATGACCGGCATGGTGCCGCCGCACAGCCATGCCGGCCAGCGCGCGCTGGTCACCGCCGCCGCCACCGGCATCGGCCGGGTGACGGCGCAGGCCCTGCTCGATGCGGGCGCGCAGGTCTTCATCTGCGACAGCGACCAGGCCCGGCTGGCCTCTGCGCTGGCCTCGGATCCCCGGCTGCATGGCCTGCCCTGTGATGTGACGCTCGAGGCCGAGGTCATCGCGCTGTTTGCGGCGGCGATACGGCAACTCGGCGGCCTGGATATTCTGATCAACAACGCCGGCGTCTCCGGGCCTACCGCCCTGGTGGAGGAAACTTCGCTGGCCGACTGGCGGCACTGTCTGGCCGTCAACCTCGACGCCAGCTTCCTGTGCGCCCGCGAGGCCGCGCGCGTGATGCGCCGCCAGGGTTCGGGCTCGATCGTCAACATGTCGTCGACCGCCGGGCTGTTCGGGTTGCCGCGGCGCGCGCCCTATGCGTCGGCCAAGTGGGCCATCCGCGGCCTGACGCGCACGCTGGCGCAGGAACTCGGGCCGCACGGCGTGCGGGTGAACTGCATCTGCGCGGGGTCGGTCCGCGGTGAGCGCATCGACCGGGTGATCGCGGCTGAAGCCGCCAACACCGGCATGCAGGAAGGCACCGTGCGTGCCCAGTACACCGATGCCGTGTCTCTGCGCACCTTCATCAGCCCCGACGACATCGCCAACACCATCCTGTTCCTGACCTCGGCGGCCGGGGCACGCATATCGGGCCAGGACATCACCGTGGATGGCCACACCGAGACGTTTTGAGACCCCGCCGGACCGCACTCCTGCAGTCGGCTACCGGTCAGACAAGCTGTGATCGCCGCCCACACCTTGGGCGCGAGCCCCACTAGCCGGCTGTCGCGCCAGCCACTTGTTCTTCCTGCAGCTTGACCAGCCGCTCGGTCTGGGCCAGCGAGATCAGATGCGCGTAGACCGCCGGCAGGAAGCGCTTGTTCTTGATTTCCAGGAAGCGCTCGTCCGACAGGTTGTTCAGGCGTTCCTCGTTGATCACGTAACAACCCGAGATGGTCTTGACCTTGTCGTTGTCGCGCACCCGCAGGTTCAGCGGCGTGAACATGTTGTGTTCGGTCAGGAACTTGCAGAAGTTGTGCGTCTGCGCGTCCATCTGCTGCAGCTCGGACAGGTAGCGCTTGACGTTCTCGATCACCTGGGTCGGTTCGCCTTTTTCGTCGAACAGCGCCGCGCCTTCCGTCTCGCTGACCAGGTTGCTGCCCTCGTCGATACACACGATGTACTGGCCGTCGGTGCCGCGCGGGGTGAGCGCAAACGGGTAACGCCGGATGATGGCCGGCACATACGAGGCCTGCCATTTGCCAGCCGCGTCCACGAACAGGTTCTGGCCAGCGTTCAGGCCCAGCAATGCGACCGGCCGGAACTCGTCCTTTTCCTTGTCCTCCAGAAACACGATCGGGAAGATCGCCGCGGCACGGGTGAACTCGTGCATCGTCAGGTACGCGACATGGAATTTCGAGGCAAATTCGAAGGTCGAGATTTCCTTGATCCGGGTGCGGGCGTGGACATCCTTGTTGACGGGAACGACTTTTTGGAACACGTGTACTCCTGACAGGCTGGGGATGAAAGCGCTGGACGGCTGGCCGCGCCGTATCAGTTTACACGCTGGTCATGACCGCTCCGGCGGCGGCAGTTGTCACACAACTGCCAAGCGGCCGCCACACCGGCGTCATGCCGCGGCCGGACACTGCGTGCAGACCATCAGGAGAAGCAAGCCATGAAAGAACTGCCCACCCCCACGCTGCCGCTGAGCCATGTGACCCTGCCCCGGGGGTCGCTTCATGCGGGCCATCCAGACCTGGACCGGCGAACGCTGGCGCCACGCGCCGGCGGAGGCCTGCAGGTGGCTTGGGCGCGTCATGAGGACGAAGTCCGCGAGGCGCAACGGCTGAGGTACCAGGTATTTGCCGATGAGATGGGAGCGCGCCTGCAGACGCCGCTGCCCGGGCACGACATCGACCTGTTCGACAATTTCTGCGAGCACCTGCTGGTCCGGTGCATCGGGAGCCAGCAGGTCGTGGGCACCTACCGCGTGCTCACACCGGCGCAGGCCCGGCGCATCGGCAGCACCTACAGCGATACCGAATTCGATCTGACCCGGCTGCGCGGCCTGCGCGAACGCATGGTGGAGACCGGCCGCGCCTTTGTGCATCCGGCGCATCGCCACGGCGGAGTGATCCTGGCGCTGTGGAGTGCGCTGGCGGGGTTCATGGAGCGCAATGGCCTGGACACCATGGTCGGCTGCGCCAGCATCCCCCTGCATCACCACGGCGCCAGCGGCATCGAGGGCGGGAGCGATGCGGCCACCAGCATCTGGGACCAGGTGCGGCGCACGCACCTGGCGCCGATCGAATTCCATGTGCGCCCGCGTCTGCCGCTGCCGCTGGGCCAGTTCGATGGCACGCTGCAGATCGAGCCGCCGGCGCTGATAAAGGGCTACCTGCGCCTGGGTGCCGAGGTGCTCGGCCCCCCGGCCTGGGACCCGGATTTCAACAGCGCCGACCTGCCCATGATGCTGCGCATCGCCAACCTGCCGGCGCGCTACCGCAGGCATTTCCGGGCCGCCTGATGCGCACGGCCCTGGACGCGGCGGGCCCATGGATCGCCCAGTTCGTGGGAACCGCGGACGACGACGCGCCCCCGGTCACCGGCGTCCAGCGCCACTACCGCGCCGTGTTCATCTCCGACCTGCACCTGGGCACACCGGGCTGCCAGGCCGGCGAGCTGCTTGAATTCCTGAAGGCGCACCCCAGCGACTATCTGTACCTGGTGGGCGACATCGTCGACGGCTGGCAACTGCGCCGCAAATGGTATTGGCCCCAGTCGCACAACGACGTGGTGCAAAAGCTGCTCAAGCGGGCACGCAAGGGCTGCCGCATCATCTTCGTACCCGGCAACCACGACGAGTTCGCGCGCCAGTTTGCCGGCCTGCACTTTGGCGGCATCGAGGTGGCCACCGAGGCGGTTCATGTGACGGCCAGCGGACAGCGGCTGTGGGTCATCCACGGCGACTACTTCGATGCGGTGGTCCAGAGCGCGAAATGGCTGGCCTACCTGGGTGACAACCTGTACGAGTTCACACTCAAGCTCAACCGCTACCTGAACCACCTGCGCGGCCGGATGGGCCTGCCTTACTGGTCGCTGTCGGCCTACCTCAAGCACAAGGTCAAGACCGCGCTGAACTACGTCACGGAATTCGAGGCCGCCGTGGCGCGCGAGGCACGCCAGCGCGGCCACCACGGCGTGGTGTGCGGGCATATCCACCGGGCCGAGATGCGCACCATCGACGGGACCCTGTACTGCAACGACGGCGACTGGGTGGAGAGCCGAACCGCCCTGGTCGAACATCCCGACGGCCGGCTGGAACTGCTGCACTGGAACCAGGGCCTGCCTGCGACCGGCGCGGTCCACACCAAACAACAGGTCACACCATGAAGATTGCACTGGTCACCGACGCCTGGGAACCCCAGGTGAATGGCGTCGTCATCACCCTGCTGGAACTGGTGCGCGAACTCGAGCGGCTGGGCCATGTGGTGGCGGTGGTGCAGCCCGGCCAGTTCAGGACCCGCCCCTGCCCCGGCTACCCGGGCATCGACATCGCGGTGCGGCCCGGGCGACGGGTCCGCGAACAGTTGCTCGCGTTTGCGCCCGACGCGGTGCACATCGCCACCGAAGGACCGCTGGGCTGGGCTGCTCGCCGGTTTTGCCTGCGCGAGGGCATGGCGTTCACCACCGCTTTCCACACCCGGTTTCCCGAGATCCTGCAGGCGGCGCTGCGTATTCCCCTGCGCTGGGGTTACGCCCTGTTCCGCCACTTCCATCGCCCCTCGGCCGGTGTCATGGTGCCGACCCAAGGCGTGCAGCAGTTGCTGTCGGCACGGGGCTTTGCCAATCTCCGCGCCTGGACCCACGGTGTCGACACGTCGCTGTTCAGATTTCATCCCCAGCCTGGGCGGCACCCTGCCGCCGACGGATTGATGCGGCCCGTGTCGCTGTTCGTGGGCCGCGTCTCGTACGAGAAGAACATCGCCGCCTTCCTGGAACTCGACGTGCCAGGCACCAGGATCGTGTGCGGCGTCGGCCCGCTGGAGGAATCGTTGCGGGCGCGTTTCCCCGATGTGCGCTGGGTGGGTGTGCTGCCGCGCCACGAACTGGCACAGCTGTACGCGGCGGCCGATGTATTCGTGTTTCCCAGCAAGTCCGACACTTTCGGCCTGGTGATGCTCGAAGCCATGGCCTGTGGAACCCCGGTGGCCGCCTACCGGGCCGAGGGGCCCTTGGCCGTCGTGGGTGACGACCAAGGCGGCTTTCTGCACGACGACCTGCGCCGGGCCTTCTTCGGTGCGCTGGCGACACCCCGCGACACGGCACGCGCGCGTGCACTGGCGTTCAGCTGGGAACAGGCGGCTCGGCAGTTTGCCAGCCACCTGGTGCCGGCGCGGCCCGGGGCGGAGGCACGTAAACTTGTCACGCCGGCGTCACAAGCCCGGTGAATACTGGACGCCGTCCACCAACGACGGGCCGGACGCGATAGGCAGGAACGACACGATGGATCTGATTCTCTGGCGGCACGCCGATGCCGAGGACTGGGTGGACGGCTGCGATGACCTGGAGCGCGCCCTGACACCGCGTGGCCTCAAACAGGCGGCGCGGGTAGCCACCTGGCTCGACCGCCAGTTGCCCGAAGGCACGCGCATCCTGTGCAGCCCGGCGCGCCGGTGTGAACAGACTGCGGCCGCATTGGGGCGCAAGTACAAGGTCCGGCAGGAACTCGCCCCGGAGGGCACGGCCGACGCCCTGCTGGTGGCAGCCCAGTGGCCGCTGTCCAAACAGGCCGTACTGGTGGTGGGCCACCAGCCAATGCTGGGTGCAACCATCGCCCAGCTGCTGCCCTTCGACACCGACAACTGCCCGGTGCGCAAGGGTGCCGTGTGGTGGTTGCGAACCCGTGAGCGGGATGGCCAGTCCCAGACCGTGGTCGCCGCGGTGCAATCCCCCGACACCCTGTAGACAGCCCCCCCTGGTCCGACGGGCAGCGTGCCACTCGCAAGCGCCCGCCGGCGCGGCAACCGGTGGCGTGGACAATATGGCACCGTTTTTGCGTTAGGCTCCCGGTTCCGGATGCAAACGCAATCCCTGCCAGTGCCCACAACCCCAGGACATCCACCGCCATGACACGACAGCTGCTGAAACTCGCCGCCGCCCTCGCCCTGACCACCAGCCTCGGCGTGGCCCAGGCGCAAACCACCCCGATCAAGTTCATCCTGGACTGGCGCTTCGAGGGGCCCTCGGCCCTGTTCCTGGCGCCGGTGGCAAAGGGTTACTTCAAGGACGCCAGGCTCGACGTCACGGTGGATGCCGGCAACGGCTCCGGTGGCGCAGTGACCCGGGTTGCCTCTGGCACCTACGACATGGGTTTTGCCGACCTGGCCGCGCTGATGGAGTTCCACGCCAACAACCCGGACGCGCCCAACAAGCCGGTGGCCGTGATGATGGTCTACAACAACACGCCAGCCTCGGTGATGGCTCTCAAGAAGAGCGGCATCAAGACACCGGCTGACCTGAATGGCAAGAAGCTCGGCGCACCGGTGTTCGACGCCGGCCGGCGTGCCTTCCCGATCTTCCAGAAGGCCAACAACATCGGCACCGTGACCTGGACCGCCATGGACCCGCCGTTGCGCGAAACCATGCTGGCCCGCGGCGACGTGGACGCCATCACCGGATTTACCTTCACCTCGCTGCTCAACCTGGAAGCCCGCGGCGTCAAGGCCGAGGACGTGGTGGTGCTGCCCTACCCCGACTTCGGCGTCAAGCTGTACGGCAACGCGATCATCGTCTCGCCCAAGCTGATCAAGGACAACCCGGGCGCGGTCAAGGCGTTCCTGCAGGCATTCACCAAGGGCGCCAAGGACGTGATCGCCAAGCCCGATGACGCGATCGAATTCGTGAAGGCACGCGACGGCATCATCAACGTGGCGCTGGAGCAGCGCCGCCTGCGCCTGGCGATCGACACCGTGATCAACAGCGCCGATGCCCGCGCCGAAGGGTATGGGCAGGTCAAGGCGCCACGCCTGGCGCTGATGGCCAGCCAGGTGTCCGACGCCTTCGCGACCAAGACGCGCGTCAGCCCCGACGCGGTGTGGAACGGCAGTTTCCTGCCTAGCGCGGCCGAGCTCAACATCCTGCCGCCGGTCAAGAAGTAGGCATGGCGCAGCCCACGCCAGCGCGCGCGGCCGGCGCGCCCTTCATCGATTTCCAGGACGTCTGGCTGGCCTACAACGACACGCTGCTGGCGCAGAACAGTTTTGCGGTGGAGGCCATCGACATGCAGGTGGCCAAGGGCCAGTTCATCGCCATCGTCGGCCCGTCCGGCTGCGGCAAGTCGACCTTCATGAAACTCACCACCGGGCTGCGCAAGCCGTCGCGCGGGCGGGTGGTGATCGACGGCCAACCGGTGACCGGCCCGCTCAAGATCTCGGGCATGGCGTTCCAGGCGCCGTCGCTGCTGCCCTGGCGCACCACGCTCGACAATGTGCTGCTGCCGCTGGAGATCGTCGAACCCTACCGCAGCAACTTCAAGGCCCGGCGCGCCGAATACGTGCAGCGCGCCAGCGCGCTGCTGGCGCGGGTCGGCCTGGGGGGTTACGAGGCCAAGTTCCCCTGGCAGTTGTCGGGCGGCATGCAGCAGCGCGTGAGCATCTGCCGCGCGCTGATCCACGAGCCCAAGATGTTGCTGCTGGACGAACCGTTCGGCGCGCTCGACGCGTTCACGCGCGAGGAGTTGTGGTGCATCCTGCGTGACCTGTGGCTGGAGCAGCAGTTCAACGTGGTGCTGGTCACCCACGACCTGCGCGAGTCGGTGTTCCTGGCCGACACGGTGTACGTGATGAGCAAGGGGCCGGGGCGATTCGTGGTGAACCGCGCGATCGACCTGCCGCGGGTACGCGACCTGGAGATCACCTACACCACCCACTTCACCGACATCGTGCACGAGTTGCGCGGGCATATCGGCGCCATCCGCGGCGGGGTGACACCCGCGGCAGGGGCGGCAGCGGTCGCATGAACAGCCGGAACCTCGAGCGCGCCGCGCCCTTCGTGCTGCTGGTGGTGCTGGTGGCCCTGTGGCAACTCGCCTGCAGCGTGTTCTCCATCCCGGAGTTCATCTTCCCCAGCCCGCTGCTGATCGCGCAGGCGCTGGCCGAGTTCACCGCTCCGATCGCGCTGGCCGCCTGGCAGACCTTCTGGGTGACGATGGTCGGGTTCGGCCTGTCGATCGTGGTCGGTGTGTTGCTCGGTTTTCTGGTGGGCTCCACGCGCTTCGCCTATGCGGCGGTGTTCCCCTTGCTGGTGGCCTTCAACGCAGTGCCCAAGGCGGCCATCGTGCCGATCCTGGTGGTGTGGTTTGGCATCGGCCTGGGGCCGGGCATCCTCACGGCCTTCCTGATCTCGTTCTTCCCGATCACTGTGAACATGGCCACCGGCCTGGCCACGCTGGAGCCCGAGCTGGAAGACGTGCTGCGGGTGCTGGGCGCCAAGCGCCGCGACGTGCTGATCAAGGTCGGGCTGCCGCGTTCGCTGCCCTACTTCTATGCCTCGCTCAAGGTGTCGATCACGTTGGCCTTCGTCGGCACGGTTTTGGCCGAGATGACGGCAGGCGACGCGGGCATCGGCTACCTGATGCAGACCGCCGGTTCGCAACAGCGCCTGGCGCTGGCCTTTGCCGGGCTGGTGGTGATTGGTGCAATGGCGATGGCGATGTACGAGCTGTTCAGCTATATCGAGAAACACACGACGGCGTGGGCGCATCGGGGGTCGCACGACGCTTGTTTCGTCGTTGCTCATGCGGTGGCTCGTTTTGAGTGGATCAGGCCGACGGGGCGCTTGGCTCCGCGGCTGTCCCCCGTGTCGGCCTATGGCCGACGACTCCTCCTTTATGCCGCTGCGCCAAGC
>JANMZX010000274.1:0-9596 GCA_031383745.1 Rhodoferax sp.
GGCAAGATGAAAACCGATACGCGGGAAATGCACGTGCACCAGACCCGCCCGATCGTCGCTGCGCGCCAGCACCACCTCGTCCTGCGTCAGGCCGACAAGCCGGCCAGCGACCGGATCCTGCGCATAGTCGGACGGTGTCACAGTGACACTGTCCCCCTCGGCCAGTCCGGCCGTGGGGTCGAACCGTGCGGGCGCGTGCATGCCGGCCGCGGCCGCAACGGCGATCGCCTCGCCGCCGGACATGTCCGCCGGCGTTCCGTGGCCAAAGGCCTGCATGCGCGCAAACCAGTCGAGCAGCTTCGGAAACGGCGCCAAAACCGCGGCGACCGGCGGCGAGTGCCGCACATACCAGATGGATTGCGCCACCGAAAAATCCGCGATGCAAGGCTCGGCAGCCAGCAGGAACCGGCGCCCGTCCGCCAGCAGGTTCTCCAGTCGGCCCAGGTAGCTGCGCAGTTGCGCTGCGCCGTCGGCGATGCTGGCGCGTCGCAGATGGGGCGCCATGGCGGCCCGATCGGCGAACAGCGAACGCACGAACTCCGGCGTTGCGCCGGGAAACAGGTAGGGCGCGCTGGCCGGCTGCGAGGTGTAGGGCACCGCAATCCAGAACAGGGCTGCGTCGGCCCACTGCGCGACGATCTCCGCCAGACCGCTTGCCGACTCGGGGTACAGGGGCGGCGCGGGCTCGATGCCATCGATCACCTTGCACATCAACGCGGTGTCGCAGTAGATATCGGCGCCGATCTGCAGGAACGGGGTGCGCCGGTAACCACCGGTCAGGGCCACCACATCGGGCTTGGGCAAGACCATGGGCACGGTGACCGAATGCCAGGACAGCCGCTTCGCGCCCAGGACCAGGCGGACCTTTTCCGAGAACGGTGACAGGCCGAAATGGTGCAGGATCAGTGTTGGCATGGTGAAAGAACCTCGGCGGCCCACAAGGCAGGAAGAACGCATTCTGCCAGCGCTGGGCGACTGCGGAGCGCGGCATACTACCCGGGCCGCCACACCAACCGCCCACCACCATGCGAATCGACCTGCGCTGCCCGTTCCAGGACAAGGACCAAGCCAAGCAATTGGGCGCCCGATGGGACCCAAAGCTGCGGCTGTGGTACGTGGAGAATGCCAGCGACCTCACGCCGTTCGCGCGCTGGCTTCCGGCGGGCCAGGCCGGCGGCGCTGCAGTGGATGCTGCCGGCAGCAACTCCGCTGTGCGGGCGCAAGCCGCCTCACCGGTTCGCACGTCGCAACGATCAGCCCAGCCCGGCGCCGTGATCACCGGGCCGGATGCGGTCGCGGATTGCGGGTGTGCCGCGCTGCCATGGGAGCCCTGCGACTGTGCCAAGCCGATTGACCGTGGTGCCCGGAACCGGGCTCGAACCGGTACGCCCCTTATGCAGGAAAGCGGCGGATTTTAAGTCCGCTGTGTCTACCAATTTCACCATCCGGGCGACGGTCGGCATTGTCGACCACTTTTGCGCGGCACCAACCGTCGCGCACTAGATCTTGAACGCCTCCAGGGACTCCGGCGCGAACAACTCGCGCGGCTCGAGCAGACGCTTGGACAGACCCTGCTCGAAGTGGTAGCGCAAGAAGGTGCGCAACGTGGCCTCGTTCCTTGCAAAGCCATAGGGCCAGAAATCATCGCCCATCTCGCGCTTGACCTGCTCCACGTGGGAGGTCAGCCAGGGCAGCATGGTCTTGAGAGCGGCGGTCTCGTACAAGTCCTGGTAGCTGCGCTTTTGAGACTCCCACAGGGCTTTCATCATCGACTGCGCAATCCAGCGGTTTGCCTCGTAGACATCGCGGCGCATCGCAACCGTATGCATGATGGGAAACAGGCCAGTCTCCCTGAAATAGTTGCGCTCGACCTGTTCGTAGTCCTCGAACAGCCGCTTCACTCGCCCCCCGCCCTTGAGGAAACTCGACGGCATGCGCGCGGTGTACAGCGCGTCGATCTCGCCATCAAACAGCATCTGCGACAGGGTCTGCTGGGGCCCGATGCCCTGCACACGGATGTTCGGCGGCAGATCGAGCTTGAGTTTTTCGCTTCGCCCCGGCTCCTCCTCGCCGCCTGTGAAGTAGCTCACACTGTCCACCGGCACGCCGTAGTGGTCGGACAGGATGCCGCGGATCCACACCGGCGCCGTCATCTGGTATTCGGGGTTGCCAATGCGCTTGCCGATCAGGTCCCTGGCCTCCCGTATGCCCGAATTCGCGTTGACATAGATACAGGAGTGCCGGAAGAAACGTGACGGGAAAGCCGGTATCGCCACGAACGGCCGCGCCGGGTTGAACATCGACACGGTGTAGGACGACAGCGAGAGTTCGGCCAGGTCGAACTCCTGGTGCCGCAACATGCGAAAGAAGGTCTCCTCCACCGGCATGTTCAGGTAGTTCAGGTCGATGCCATCGGGCACCACCGAGCCATCCATCAAGGCGCGAGTGCGGTCGTAGTTCCAGCAGCCGAAGGTGAGGGGGAGTTTCGACATGCGACCCTTATTCGGGTTTGATGCCGGCCGCCGTGATGGCCTTTGCCAGGCGCTCGTTCTCGCCCAGGATGGCCCGGTTGTAGTCGGCCGGCCCCCCGACCAGCGGGTCGATCCCGGCATTGGAGAAAGTCTGCATCACTTCGGGCATCCGCGCCACCAGCGCCATCTCGGCGGCGATGCGCTCCACCGCTGCCGCCGGCGTGCCGGTGGACGCCAACACCCCCACGATCGGCGCCAAGTCGAAACCGGGGATCAGATCGGCGATGACCGGCACGTTGGGCTCCTGGGTGGAGCGCTGCGCGGCGTTGTTGGCCAGCAATTTCACCTGGCCGTTCTTGACGAAGCCGGCCAGCGACGGCAGCGCCGAAAACAACACATCGACCTGGCCACCGATCAGAGCCGGCACGGACTGCCCGGTGCCCTTGAACGGCACGTGCGTCAAGTCCAGCCCCAATGCCGCCTTCATGGCCTCCATGGTCAGGTGGTGCGTGCTGCCAACCCCGGACGACCCGTAGTTCAGTGTGCCTGGTCTGGCCTTGGCGAGCGCGACGAATTCCTGCAGCGTGTTGGCCGGCACCTTGGGGTGGGCCGCCAGGTACAGGGACGCACGCGCTGCCAGCGCCACCGGCATGAAGTCCTTCCTGTAGTCGTAACCCAGGTTCTTGTAGATCGCCGGATTGATGGAGAACATGGACCCGTCCGTCACCAGGAAGGTGTACCCGTCCTTCGGTGCGGCAGCCATGGCCTGCGCGGCGACGACGCCGTTGGCGCCCGGCTTGTTGTCGACCACGACCGACTGGCCCAGACGCTCGGTCAGGCGCTGGGCGAACACCCGGGCCACCGTGTCGGGAAAACCACCGGCCGCATACGGCACGATGAACTTGATCGGCTTGTTCGGATACGCCGCCTGCGCCAGCACCGCGACAGGCAAAAGGGCTGCACCGGCCACCATCGATGCTCCGGCGACCAGAATCTTGCGGCGTTGTGTCATGGGATGTCTCCAGAAAGGGGGGGCGTGGCCTGTGCGCCAGGCAGCGCACTAAGCGGCATGGTTCGAGCTGGTCGGCTCCTGCACCGAACCATTCTCCTCCCAAATATGGCGGGCCTCGAAAGCCCGCCAATCGGTCGACTTGGGAACGATCGCCTGGAACGAACAGACGTCTGGCGGCAGGCGCGACGCGCCGGTGCCGATGGCTTCGCCGCCCTCGTAGAAGGCGCGCACCGCGGCGACCATCTGCTTGCGGAACGCGACGATGGCGAGATCACTCGCACCCAGCCGGTCGCGCGTGCGGTTGGCGATCGGCCCCATGGTGACCCACATGGCCACGTCCTGGTTCGGAAAACCACTGATGCCGGTGAAGTTGCCGGCTTTCATGGCCGCGCGATCCTGCCAGAAATGGTTGTCCCGGTTGCGCAACGGGCGGTACCTGTCGTCCAGGTCGACGCCGCGCTCCTGCCCCAGGAACTTGCGCCAGGCGGCCGTATCCGGCGTGCGCTCCGGATGTCCCCAGGCGATGAAGTAGAACGCGGTGCTGGTGTCGTCCAATGGCACATTGATGTTGGCCACGTTGTACAGGTTGTTCGGGGGAATCAGCGCGGTGGCCGGCGCCACGAAGACGGTGGTGCGCACGTAGTCCGTGGTGGCGGCCTGCATGATCGGGCGGCGGATCGCAGCATAGCGGAAACCGTAGGCCGCCTGTTCCAGTTGCAGGCGTGGCGCCTTGTCCGTGGACGGGCGCAACCAGTTCGATGCCGTGGCCTGGGCGCTGTCCACGCGCGCCGGAACCATGTCGGACGAATGCAGGCTGGAGCTGTGTGCCGAGTCGATCGCACCCTCCAGGATCTGGGCCCAGTTGCAGGGCACGATCACCTTGGCGATCGTGACACGCGTGTCGGCGGTTGGTGCCCAGGCCGGTGGTGCGAATTCGGGCAGCGTCTCGGGCGGGCCCATGTAGGCCCACACAAATCCGCCCCACTCCTGCACCGGATAGGCCAGGTGCCTGACCTTCTGCACCATGGCGCTGGCAGCGGGCTCGGACACCATCTCCAGCACCTGGCCGCTCACGTCCATCTTCCAGCCGTGGTAGAGGCAGCGCAAACCGCCATTCTCGTTGCGCCCCAGCACCAGGGACGCGCCGCGGTGCGGGCAGTATTCGTCCATCACACCGACCCGGCCTTCGGAATCGCGAAACACCACCAGGTCTTCACCGAGCACCCGCGCCTGCACCGGTGTGCCGTCGGGTTCGCCGACCTCTTCGGTCAGGCACACCGGCGTCCAGTGCCGCCGCATCAGCTGGCCCATCGGCGCGGCGCCCGTCACTCGGCACAACAGATCGTTTTCTTCGGCAGTCAGCATGGCTCGGCCCTTGGCGGCAGATCAACGCAGGGACGCGTTGGCGCAGCGCTTCAGCGGGATTCTAAGATGATCCAACTCGCCGCAGACGGTGCTCGACGTCAGGCCTTGCGGGCAGGCGTCGCAGTGCCGTTCGGCCGCCTCAGGCCGGAGCGAACATGGCTTCCATCTCGCGCCGGATCCGGTAGGCAGGCGTGGACGTGTCCATCGCCACATCGTCCCAGCACAGGCTCTGGCCCTTGCTGACGGCGCGCACCAGTTTCACCTGGTGCGCGAGACCGAGCGGCAGGCCGCCGATCCTGACCGAGGTGGCGGCAGGCAGCAGCTTGCCCCATACGGTGTAGCCGCCTTCGCCGTCGAGCATGTCGCCCGGGTGCAGGTCCTTCTTGGCGGTGGCCACCACGTCGGCGTTCCAGCAGGTTGCCACACCGGTGGGCTCACCGCGCAGCGCCACGGACGCCACTGACACGCCCACCTCCAGCCCGATCAGGTGCCAGCGTTTGTAGAGCGTGAAATAGCGCCCGCTGGGATCGGTGTGCGCGTTGTACTCCTCGAAGCAGTTCTTGATGTAGTCGGTCTCGGCCTCCACCGTGACCCAGACGCCCATACGGATGTCGTACGGGATCTTGCGGCCGTTGGGTTCCAGCGAGGAGATCACCTCGACCATGCCCTTGCGCTCCAGCACACCGCCTTCCGACACGGGCCGCGTCACGAACGGGATGTCCTCCACGCTCGCTGGCGGATACAACAACCCGTTGCCCGGCACCGTCAGTCCGGTGGCATTGGCCACCGCCGTGGACTCGATGCTGGGTTTGGATCCGTCCAGAAAGCTGTTGAACATCTTCGGATTCAGACCGCCGCGCGCAGCCTGCTCCGGCGTCAGGCCGTAATTGCCCCACACCGTGTCCGGTGTCGATTCGCAAAAATGCGGCAGCCACTTGTGCCCACGCCCTGCCGCCACCACGGGGAAACCACAGGTGCGCGCCCAGTCCACCAGGTCGCAGATCAATGCCGGCTGGTCGCCAAAGGCGAGCGAGTACACCACACCAGCGTGCGCCGCCCTGCGGGCCAGCAACGGCCCGCAAAACGCGTCGGCCTCGACCGTCACGTTGACCACGTGTTTGCCGTGGGCAAAGGCCTGCAGGCAGTGCTCTACCGCCGCCACCGGGTTGCCTGTGCACTCGACAATGATATCGATCTGCGGGTGGGTGACCACGGCATTCCAGTCGTCGGTGATCCAGGTGGACCCGGCCCGGATGGCCTCGTCGGCCGACCTGGCGCCCGCCTGCTGCGGCTGCCATCCCACGCGCTCCAGGTTGGCGCGCGCGGCTGCAGGCGACAGGTCGGCGATGGCCACCAGATGCACGCCCGGCGTGCGCGGCACCTGCGCCAGGTACATGGAGCCGAATTTGCCGGCGCCGATCAGGCCGATGCGTACCGGCTGCTTGTCCGCCGCGCGCTGCTGGAGTTGGGTGTACAGGCTCATCGGGGATCGCGCTCAGGCCGCCTGGCGCAGGGGTGTGATCGGATCCATCGAGGTCTGCATGGCGGTGGCCGGCACGCCATCCTTCCAGGGCAGGTCCACCGGATAGTCCTTGAGCAGGCAATCGTCCGGCAGACAGGTGATCGGCGTGAAGTCGCGGTGGGCGATGTACTCGGGGCGCTTGTGGCGGCGGATATGGTTGCTCACCGCACACAGGCTCAGGTAGACCGCCACCCGGTTGAAAGGCGACAGGTTGCTGCCGGAGGCATGCACCAGGCAGGAGTGGAAGAGGATCATCGAGCCAGCCGGTCCCTTGGGGCTCACGATGCCGCCGTTCTTGCCGCCAGCACGCTGCACCAGTTGACGGATCAAGTCGTTGTCGACTGTCCATAGCGGGTAGCTGGTGGTGGTCAGGTCATGCCGCGCGTCGACCACGCCCTTCTTGTGGCTGCCGGGGATGAACATCAGCGGGCCATTGTGTTCGGTCACGTCGTCCAGAAAGATCGCGATGTTCATGGCGCGCTCGGTCGGCATCATGTCGTCGTTGAGCCAGGTGCCGTAGTCCTGGTGCCACTGCCACACATCGCCCTCGAACGCCATCTTGCCGTTGACCTTGAACTGGTGCATGTAGAGCGGCTCGCCCAGCAGGTCCTCCACCGGGCCGATCATGCGCGGGTGACGCGCCAGCCTCGCGAACGGCGCGCTGTACATATGTGCCGCGAAGTTGGTGCGCACCGCATCCTTGCCCTTTTCCCGCACGTTGTAGTCGGCCCGGCGCTCGTAGAGCCGCGGCACTTCGTCGACCAGGCAGGCCGCCTCCTCGGTGCTGAACAGGCCGGGAAAGAACAGGTAGCCGTCGCGGTCGAACTGCGCACGTTGGTCAGGTGTCAGCTTCATGGTTGTCGTCCTTGGGATTGAAAAGTCAGAGCCTGGGTCAGCAAGCGTGCCAGCTGGCTGCCCGCGTCCTCGCCGTGCTGGCGGATCAGGTTCTCCGCCTCGGCTTCATGTCCGCGCCGAATGGCCTGTGCAATGGCATCGTGCTCGTCCCAGATCGACGCACGCATGTTCGGGAGCTGCAGCACCGCACCCATGGCACGGCGGATATGCTGCCAGTGCAACTGGGCGCTCTGGGCGATCAGCGGGTTGCCCGACGCCGCATAGATCGCGGCGTGAAAGGCCACATCGGCCGCCAGCATGGCCTTCACATCCTGGCCCCGGGCCGCCTTGCGACCCCGGCTGATCAGGGCCGGGTCGATCGCGCTTCGGGCCCTGGCAGCCAGCCGGGCGGCCAGCGCATCGAGCACGCTGCGCACCTGGTAGATCTGGACCAGCGCCTCCACGTCGAGCGGCGCCACCAGTACGCCACGGCCGGGTGCGTCGAGCACAAACCCGTCTTTCTTCAACAGGCGCAGGGCTTGCAGCACGGGCTGGCGCGACACTGCCAGCTGCGTGGCAATCTCCTCCTGCGTGATGCGACTGCCGGGCGCCATCGAACCGTCACTGATCGCGTCGAGCAGGCTGCGGTAGACCTGGTCCACCAGGTCGGGGCTTGCTTCGATACGGACGAGGTGCATGGGGTCGGCGTGTACTCTGTATACAGAATACCTGCAATTGCCGCAGATCAATAGCGGGGTTACCCGCACTGTGCGGCCATCGATGGTGTTCCGCTTGCCTCGGGTCACCCCAGGGGCGGGCCGGCACTGGTGGCCGCGAATGGCAGGGTCAGCGCGCCCAAGACCGCGAGCCTGCCGGCGTAATGACGGCGTCGGACCGCCCGGTCGGGCCACTCAAGCGATCGGGTTGACCACCAGGGTTTGCAGGGCGCGGCCGACCAGGCCCTGGGCATCGTAGATCGTCGATTCCGCATGGCCGCAGCCGTGGGGCCCGAGTTGGGTGCGTGCGTCGAGACAGATCCAGCCACCGATGGGCCGGCGCAGCAGGTTGATGGTCAGGTCCGAATTCACGAAGGCATACCGCTTGAAGTCAAGGACGGCGCTGATGCCGTTGTTGGAGTCCGCGATGACGGCCACCTGCTGGTACACGCTGGTCGGTTCGGTGTCGAGCAACGGCATCCGCATGCGGAACCAGACCGCGCAGGGCCCCTTGAAAAAATCACCCCTTGCCACGCGTATATCGATCAGGTCGCGGTATCCCACGTGCTGGCGATCGCGCGGGAATTCTGCCGGGGTGGACGCTTCGACGGTTCTTGGCGCCTGTGGCAGCGGATGCCCTGGCAGGGCCTCGGGCAGCGGCACTACCTGCTCGCGGTGCGCCAGCGCCGTGTACAGGGCGACCACTTTGTCGCCGGCCATCAAGCGGCCGGAAAAGTGGCCCACGTTGCGGCCCGCATAGTCGGTCGCCACCTCGAGGCGGACGTCGCCGATCGGTACCGGACGCAGCAGGTTGGCGGTGATGCGGGCGATGTGTGTCAGCCCATGCCGGCCGGCCGCGCTTTCGAAACCGCGGCAGGCCACGGCGATGGACGGGCCCGCATGCTGGTGCAGCGGGTTCCACAGGCCCCGTGTCAGCCCACTGGCGCGGTAGCTGTCGTGACCCAGCGCTGTGTAGGCGCTGGCAGGCAAAGGCACTGGATGGTCGCTGGGCATGGTGCAGAAATGGCCAAGTGCTTCATTGTCGCCCAGGCACGCATGGGAGCGAGCGGGCCGTCGATGGTGCGCGCCAGCGGAAACGCGCCACCTGCCCGGTATCGCTCTCGCACCAGCCGCTGGAACAATTCGTCCGGCTGGGCACCCTCCGGCTGCGCCTTGGACGCCTTGCGGTAAGTCCGCTGACCAAAGCCTTCCAGCGGCGATGTCGACGAACCCGCAACCACTGGGCATCGGGTTGCGGGTCATTTGCCCGACGGCGCGGCCTTCGATCCGACCCAGTGCGGCATGCCCACTGTGCCAGGAACCTGTGCACATTTCGAGCCGGCCGCCGGTATCTACGATGCCAAGCAGCGCGCCGCGCGAGTGCGTGACGCCCCCGCGGTTCTGCAAGGACCTCTCCGGCCAGAACATCGCGTTCGGCCGCGAGCACCATCTGGCAGCACCGGGCACTTGTGCCGAGCCGGGACGGTGCACGCCGGTCTCCCGGGCGGAAGCGCAGCCGGTGGTGCACCCACGCACCGGTCAGGAATAGGCGCAGTGCAAGTCGGGTTGATGCCATTGCCCGAAACCTGCTGCCGGCGCGCCGGCTGACCCGGGGCGCCCGGCACGGACACTGGATGGAGGCGCGACCCGGAGTCGAACCGGGCTGATCGGATTGC
>JANMZX010000289.1:0-1762 GCA_031383745.1 Rhodoferax sp.
GTGGGCGTGTTCACGCCTTGAGGGGCGGCTCGGCGCGCCACTGCCGGAAGTGCCAGTGGAGTCCCGGCCCACTGGGCGTTCAAAGTCTGCTGGCTTCGCGCATTTGCACGGCTGCCGCCACGGCCTGCAGCGCCTCGCCCACCTCATGCTCGACCTTCAGCGTCAACACCGCGTCGGCACGCGTGCGCCCCCGATTGACGGCTGCCACCGGCTTGCCGGCCGCGAGCGCGTCTTCCACGAAGCGGTAGCCCGAATAGACCATCAGCGACGACCCGGCCACCAGCAGGGCGTCGGAGCGGGCCAGCGCAGCGCGCACTGCCTCTACGCGGTCCCTGGGCACGCTTTCGCCGAAGAACACCACGTCGGGCTTGAGCATGCCGCCGCAGCCCGCGCACCCCGGCACATCGAACTGCCCGAAGTCCTGCGCCTCCAGATCGGCGTCGCCGTCCGGGGCGCTCAAGGCCTGCAGGCCGACCCAGGCCGGGTTGCGCCGGGTCAGCTCCTGCTGCAGCGCGGCGCGCGGTGAGCGCGCACCGCAACCCAGGCAGCACACGGTATCGATGCGGCCATGCAGGTCCACCACTCCGGTGCTGCCCGCCGCATGGTGCAGGCCATCCACGTTCTGGGTCACCAGCAGCTCGACGCGGCCAGTCGCCTGCAACTGCACCAGCGCCCGGTGTGCCGTGGTGGGCCGGGCTGTGGCCATCGTGCGCCAGCCGACCATGCTGCGCGCCCAGTAGCGCTTGCGGGCCAGGGTGTCGGCCACGAACAATTGGTAGCGCATCGGTTCGCTGCGTTTCCAGGCGCCTGCGGCGTCCCGGTAGTCGGGGATGCCGGCCTCGGTGCTGCAGCCGGCACCGGTGAGCACCACCAGGCGCGGATGCTGCGCGGCAAAGGACAGCAGGGGCGCCAGTGTGTCGCTCATCAGGCAACCCTGCTGCGCATTGCGGTATTCGCCCTTGGGAACGGCCCGGCGGGGTTCATCAGGCAACCTTCGCCCTGCGGGCTGCGGTGCGAGCCCCTTGGGAGCGGCCCGGCGAGGCTCATGGCGGCAGCATCACCACCGGTGAAGCCTCGCGCCGGATCAGGTAGATGCCGCTGGCGATGATGACGGCCCCGCCGGCGAGCGTGTAGCCATCGGGCACGGCGTTCCAGAACAGCCAGTCCAGGGCCACGGCCCAGGCCAGGGCGCTGTATTCGAACGGTGCCACGGCGGAGGCCTGCCCGTGGCGAAACGCCTCGGTGATCGCCAGCTGGGCCAGGAAACCGGTGACCGCCAGGCCCAGCAGCACGGGCCAGTGCGCCGGCACGACGTCGATCCACACCGCCGCGCCCAGCAGGCCGCCACCTACCGACATGCTGGTGGTGCTCCAGAACACCAGCGTCACACTGGGTTCGGTGCGGCTCAGCAGGCGCCCGATCACGCTGCCCAGGGCGTAGGTCACCGCCGCCGCCAGCACGGCCAGCGCACCGGTGGAGAAAAACGCGCTCTGGTCCGGGCGCAGCGCGATCACGACGCCGCACAGCCCCACGGCAATCGCCCCCCAGTGGCGCGGCTGGACGGTTTCCTTGAGCACGGGGCCCGCCAGGATGGTCACGATCAGTGGCGCAATGAAGGTCAGGGTGTAGGCCTCGGCGATGTCCATGCTCCTGAGCCCCAGGGTGAAAAGGATCATGGTCGCCACGCCCAGCACCCCGCGCAGCAGGTGCAGCCGCCAGCGCAGGCGGCGGCTGAAGACCGCACCGAACTCATGCCGCCAGG
>JANMZX010000364.1:0-6144 GCA_031383745.1 Rhodoferax sp.
GGGCCGCAAAACGCGCGAACTCGTCCTCGCTGGGGCGTTTGGCCAGGTCGACCTTGTCGAACCGCGACTGGATCAGGGCGCGGTACTTGTCGGCGCCCAGGTCGTCGCGGCCGATGCCGATGATGCGTCCGCCCTCTGGCAGGGTGCCATGGCGGAACGCCTGGAACAGGGCGGGCATGAGTTTGCGCCACGTGAGGTCGCCGGTGCCGCCGAACAGGACAAGGTCAAAGGACATGGTGGAATTTAAAGTTACGAGAGTGGTTAGAATTAATGTAACTTTGTTTCATCGATAATTCAAGCCTGCCCGCCAAAGTTGTTGTTTGTGGCCACTGGCAGGGGCCTTTCTGATCGGAACTTCATGAACCAGCTCGACGCGCTCAAACAGTTCACCACGGTCGTCGCAGACACCGGCGACTTCAAACAACTGTCACAGTTCAAGCCGCAGGACGCAACCACCAATCCGTCGCTGATCCTCAAGGCGGTGCAAAAGCCCGACTATCAGGGGCTGCTGCAGGACACGGTGGGCCAGTTCCGCTCGCGTCCGCTGGACGAGATCATGGACCGCCTGCTGGTGCGTTTCGGTTGCGAGATCCTCTCGCTGATTCCAGGGCGCGTGTCGACCGAAGTCGACGCACGGCTGAGCTTCGATACCAGCGCCACCGTGACCCGGGCCGAACGCATCATCGGGCTCTACCAGGCACAGGGCATCCATGTGGACCGCGTCCTGATCAAGGTGGCGGCCACCTGGGAGGGTATCCAGGCCGCAGCCCAGCTGGAGCGCCGTGGCATCCACACCAACCTGACGCTGCTGTTTGCGTTTTGCCAGGCGGTGGCCTGCGGCCAGGCCAGGGTGCAGCTGATCTCGCCTTTTGTCGGGCGCATCTACGACTGGTACAAGAAGTCGGCCGGCAGCAGCTGGGACGAAGCGGCCCGCGCCGGCGCCAACGACCCTGGGGTCATGTCGGTGCGGCAGATCTACAACCACTACAAGAAGTTCGGCATCGCCACCGAGATCATGGGTGCGAGTTTTCGCAACGTGGGCCAGATCCAGGCCCTGGCCGGTTGCGACCTGTTGACGATCAGCCCCGACTTGCTGGCCCTGCTTGCGGCCTCCGAGCAGCCGCTGACGCGCGCATTGCAGCCGGAGGCCGCCCGCGCGCTCGACCTGCCGGCCGTCAACTTCGACGAGGCGGCGTTTCGCTTTGCGCTGAACGAGGACGCGATGGCCACCGACAAGCTGGCCGAGGGCATCCGTGCCTTCTGTGCCGACGCCGTCAAGCTAGAACAGCTGATGCTGGCCGCCTGACCACGGAAGGACACCCATGACCCGCATCCGTTGTGACCGCACCATGGCCTGGAGCGCGCTGCGTGCGTTGCTGGCGCAAGTCCCCGGTGGCCCGGCCCTGCGCCAGGAGTTCAGCCGCGATCCGGGCCGGTTCGAAGCATTCAGCCAGCAGGCTCCGCATGTGTTCGCCGACCTGTCCAAGAACCTTGTCACGGTACAGATCGAGCGCCAGCTGCTGGCGCTGGCACGCGAGTGCGGACTGGAGTCCCACCGCGATGCGATGTTCGCTGGCGACGCGATCAACAGCACCGAGCAGCGGGCTGTCAAGCACTGGCTGCTGCGCAGCCCGCCTGCGGCGCCGGGCCCATCTGGCACCGACCCGGACCTGCGGGTGGTGCATGCCACGCTGGACGCGATGCTGCAGTACGCCGAGGCAGTGCGTGCCGATGGCGCCATCACCGACATCGTCAACATCGGTATCGGTGGATCGGACCTCGGCCCGCAGATGGCGGTGGTGGCGCTGGGCGCCCATGCCAGCGCCGGCAAGCGCCTGCATTTCGTGTCGAACGTGGACGGTCACGAACTGGCCGCCACGCTGGCCGTCTGCCAGCCGCTGAACACGCTGTTCCTGATCGCGTCCAAGACCTTCACCACCACCGAGACCATGACCAATGCGCACTCGGCCAAGGCCTGGTTCGAGGCGGCCGGTGGCACCGACATCGCGCGGCATTTCTGTGCGCTGACCACCAACGTGGCGGCGGCGAATGCCTTTGGCGTGAGCACGACCTTTGGTTTCTGGGACTGGGTCGGTGGGCGCTACTCCCTGTGGTCGGCCATCGGCCTGCCGATCGCGATCGCCATCGGCGCCCGGGGTTTCCGGGATTTCCTGGCCGGCGCCCACGCCATGGACGAGCACTTCCGGCTGGCGGCGCTGGAATCCAACCTGCCGGTGCGCCTGGCCCTGATCGATGTCTGGTACCGCAATTTCCTGGGCTTCACCAGCCGCAGCGTGGCGCCTTACCACAGCGCGCTGCGGCGCTGGCCGGCCTATCTGCAGCAGCTGGAAATGGAGAGCAATGGCAAGCGGGTGGACCTGCAGGGCGAGGCGCTGCCGTTCGGCACGTCGCCGGTGGTGTGGGGTGAACCCGGGACGAACGGCCAGCATGCGTACTTCCAGATGCTGCACCAGGGGACGGACGTGGTTCCGGTCGAGTTCGTCGCGGTGCGCACGCCGGCGCATCAGCTGCCCGGGCACCATGACAAGCTGCTGGCCAATGCGCTGGCCCAGGCGCAGGCACTGATGCTGGGCCAGCCGGATGGCGGCGGCCACCGCGACTTCCCCGGCAACCGGCCGAGCACCTTCCTGCTGCTCGACGTGCTCGACCCGGCCAGCCTGGGCGCGCTGATCGCATTGCAGGAGCACCGGGTGTTCGTGAGCGGCAGCCTGTGGGGCATCAACAGCTTCGACCAGTGGGGCGTCGAGCTCGGCAAGGTGCTGGCGAAGGATATCGAGCCCCGACTGCGCAGCGGCGACGCCACCGGACTCGACTCTTCCACCGCCGGCCTGCTGCGCAAGCTGCATATCGGCTGACCAGACGAGGCGCGCAGCTTGACCGAGCTGAGTCTGGTCCAGGCGCGCCATCTGCAGCTGCATGCACAGGGCCTGCTGACTGCGCCCACGCGTGCCGCCACGCCAGCGGCCCTGCGCGATTGCATCCGGCGCATGCAGCTGCTGCAGATCGACACCATCCATGTCGTGGCGCGCAGCCCGTACCTGGTGTTGTTTGCGCGGCTGGGCGACTATCCGCCGACCTGGCTGGACCAGGCGCTCGCGCGTGGCCACCTGTTCGAAACCTGGGCCCACGAGGCGTGTTTCGCGCCGGCGCAGGACCTGGCGCTGCATCGCAGCTACAACCAGGCACAGCGCCAGCACTGGGGCCTGGCACGTGCGCGCGATGGCGATGCGTCGACGCGCGGCCATCTGGACCGGCTGCTGGCGCATATCGAGGCCGTCGGCCCGGTGAAGTCCTCGGACTTCATCCGTACCGATGGCCGCAGCGGCGGCTGGTGGGGATGGAAGGACGAAAAGCGCTGGCTCGAAGCCCTGTTCGCCAACGGGGAACTCATGGTGACGCGCCGCGACAACTTCCAGCGTGTGTACGACCTGGCGCACCGCGTGGTGCCCAGGCTGCACGAACTGCAATTGCCGCAGGCGCAACGGGTGCATGCGGCGTTTGTCGAGAAGGCCATCGCCGCGCTCGGTGTGACGCAGGCGCGTTGGGTGCACGACTACTTCCGCATCAAGCCGCGCCTCAAGGATGCCGACCTCGACCCGCTGGTGGCGGACGGCACGGTGTTGCGCGTCCGGGTCGAGGGCTGGGCCGCTCCCGGGTATGTACATGCAAGCCACGGCAGGGCGCTGGCCAAGGCGCAGCGCCAGCAACTGGTTGCCAGCCATACCAGCCTGTTGTCGCCGTTCGATCCGCTGGTCTGGGACCGCGAGCGGGTGGCGGCCATGTTCGGGTTCGACTACCGCATCGAGTGTTACACGCCGCAGGAGCGTCGCGTGCACGGCTACTTCGTGTTGCCGGTGCTCGACCGAGGCTGTCTGGTTGCCCGGCTCGACGCAAAGGCGCACCGTACCGAGGGTGTGTTCGAGGTCAAGGCCGTGTTCCTGGAGGCCGGCGTGCAGCCGGACGATGCGCTGGCGGAGGCGATGGCGGGCGCCATCCAGCGGTGCGCGTCATGGCATGCCACGCCGGTCGTGCGCATCGGGTCGACCCAGCCCCGGCGGCTTGGCGCCGTATTGCGCAAGGCCCTGCGCAGCAAGCCGCTGGCCGAGTCTGTTCGACAATCGCCTGGGTAACTGGATACAGAACATGCCGATGAATATTGTTTTCGACTTTGGCGCGGTGGTGTTTTCATGGCGCCCGGACGAGATCGTGCGCGGCATGTTCCCGCAGCGTGCGGCCACAGCCGACGCGGCCCGCGCACTGGCCGGCGACATCTTCCACCATGAAGACTGGCAGGCCTTCGACCGCGGAACCCTCGCGCAGTCCGCCGTGGTGGAGCGCACGGCGCAGCGGCTCGGCCTGCCGCACGCCGCAGTCGATGCGCTGGTTGCGTCGATCCCGCAGCACCTGACGCCGATTGCCGGCACGGTCGACCTGCTGACGCGCCTGCGTGCGCGACGCGAGCGGCAAGGCGACATCCGCCTGTACTACCTGTCCAACATGCCGGCACCCTACGCACGTGCGCTGGAGGAGCGCCACGCGTTCCTGCAGTGGTTCGACGGCGGCATGTTCTCCGCCGACGTCAAGACGATCAAGCCGCACCCCGACATTTTCCGGATGCTGGAATCGCGCTACGCGCTGGTACCGACGCATACCGTGTTCATCGACGATCTGCCCGCCAACGTCGAGGCCGCCCGTGCACACGGCTGGCAGGCAATTCATTTCGAGTCCGCACAGCAGTTGGAGCCCTCCTTGCGCCAGCACGTCGACAGATAACCACACGACGCACGTCGATGGGCGTTGTTGGGATGCAGACAGGCGCTTGTTTGCTTGATCAGGTGTCGCGATTGATGCTAGTGTTGTACCAGCACAAGGAACGGCATCCGTTGTTCCGATTGCATTGCAGTGTCAGGCAGCATGAAAGGGTATTCCCATGGAAGCAGGATCGTTGGCATTCTCCGTGCGCATGGCCGTCACGGACGATGATTTCCGCGAGGCGTGCGCGGTGCGTGCGGCCGCCTACGGGCACCACGATCCGGGGCTCGGGCCGAAGTTCGGCCAGGTGGAGGAACTCGACCGTGCAGAGGGCACCGCGGTACTGCTATGCCGCGACAAGGCTACCGGCAAGGGCATTGGCACGTTGCGCATCCAGGTGAGCGGCTTCGGGCCATTGGTCCTGGAGAACAGCCTCGAGTTGCCTCCGTGGCTGGCCAACAAGCCGCGCGCCCAGATATCCCGGCTGGCCGTGGTGGCCGGCGCCGAATCGGTGGTCAAGCTCAGTCTGATGAAGGCCAGTTACCAGTACTGCCTTGCCACCCAGGTGCGCTGGATGGTCATCGGCGCGCGCAGCGCCGCCCTGATCCGCAACTACCGCAACCTCGGGTTCAAGGACGTGTTCGAACCGGGCTCCTGGGTGCCGCTGGCGAGCGGTGGCGGATTGCCGCACCAGATCCTGGCGTTCGACGTCGTGGGCGCCAAGCAGGCTTGGCAGGCGACCCGCAACCGGCTGTACGGCTTCATGACCGAGACCTTCCATGCCGACCTGCAGGTGGTGGCGGCCAATGACAATGACATGCAACCGCAGAGGGTTGCCGCAGCGGCCTGAACGCCACTGCCCCGGTCGAGACAAAACCCCGCCAGGCGCAAGCCCGCGGGGTTTGTGTTTTTGTCGAGCGCCGGGAGGCAGCCCGACGCAGCATGAGGGTGCAGGGCAAGGCGCAAACGCGCTGAAAGTACCACCGGTACGGCCAGCGCTTGTAACGACGCCATGCGCCCTCAGGCACCGGAGGTCGCTGCCGCTGCCTGTCCGGAACCGCCCGTCACCAAGAGAGAACCCCGCCAGGCGCAAGCCCGCGGGGTTTTGTTTTTTCTTCGAGCGCCAGGAGGCAGCCCGACGCAGCATGAGGCTCTGTGCCTAGGCGCAAGGGCGCAGACAGTAGCAGCGCTACGGCAAGCCCTTGCAACAACGGCACGGAGCCTCAGGCAAGGAGCAGATTACATGCCCATGTCGCCCATGCCGCCCATACCACCCATGCCGCCGCCCATGCCGCCGCCACCCATGCCACCGGCGCCGGACTCATCCTTCGGCGCTTCGGCGATCATGGCTTCGGTCGTCAGCATCAGGGA
>JANMZX010000375.1:0-1874 GCA_031383745.1 Rhodoferax sp.
GCCTGGTCGCCGCCCATCACCGAGATGCGCGCGTTGGGCCACATCCACAGGAAACGCGGCGAATAGGCGCGGCCGCACATGCCGTAGTTGCCGGCGCCGAAACTGCCGCCGATGATGATCGTGAATTTGGGCACGGCGGCGGTAGCCACCGCAGTGACCATCTTGGCCCCGTTGCGGGCGATGCCTTCGTTCTCGTACTTGCGCCCGACCATGAAGCCGGTGATGTTCTGCAGAAACACCAGCGGCACCTTGCGCTGGCAGCACAACTCGATGAAGTGCGTGGCCTTGAGCGCCGACTCGCTGAACAGGATGCCGTTGTTGGCAATGATGCCCACCGGCATGCCCTCCACATGCGCGAAACCGCACACCAGCGTGGTGCCATACCGCGCCTTGAACTCGTCGAACTCCGAAGCATCCACGATGCGCGCGATGATCTCGCGCACATCGAAGGGCTTGCGGGTATCCACCGGGATCACGCCGTACAACTCCTGCGCGTCCATGCGGGGTGCCTGCGGCGCCACGGTGACCAGGGTCGCCGGCTTGCTGGCGTTGAGGTTCTTCACCGCGTTGCGCGCGATCGACAGCGCATGCATGTCGTTCTCGGCCAGGTGGTCGGCCACGCCCGACAGGCGGGTGTGTACATCGCCCCCGCCCAGGTCCTCGGCGGTCACGACCTCGCCGGTCGCCGCCTTCACCAGCGGGGGGCCACCCAGGAAGATGGTGCCCTGGTTGCGCACGATGATGCTCTCGTCGCTCATGGCCGGCACATAGGCACCACCGGCCGTGCAGCTGCCCATGACCACGGCGATCTGGGCGATGCCCTGCGCGCTCATGGTGGCCTGGTTGTAGAAGATGCGGCCGAAATGGTCGCGGTCGGGGAACACCTCGTCCTGGTTGGGCAGGTTGGCGCCGCCCGAATCGACCAGGTAGATACAGGGCAGCCGGTTCTGCAGCGCGACTTCCTGCGCGCGCAGGTGCTTCTTGACTGTCATCGGGTAGTAGGTGCCGCCCTTGACCGTGGCGTCGTTGCAGACCACCATGCAATCCACGCCGCTGACCCGGCCGATGCCGGCGATCAGGCCGGCGCAGGGCGCGCTGTCGGTGCCATCGCGGTCCGGGTACAGGCCGAGCGCCGCCAGCGGGCTGAGTTCGAGGAATGGCGTGCCCGGGTCGAGCAGCATCTGCACCCGTTCGCGTGGCAGCAGCTTGCCGCGGGCCGTGTGTTTGGCTCTGGCGGCAGCGCCGCCACCGCCTTGCGCCTTGGTGACCTGCACCTGCAGGTCGGCCACCAGCGCGCGCATGGCAGTTGCGTTGGCCTGGAAATCCGCGGAGCGGGGGTTGAGTTTGGACTCGAGCAGGGGCATGGGGCAACTTTCAGAGATTGGCTGTCAACGCATCAGGGCGGGCAGTTCGGCCATGTCGGTGAAGACCCAGGACGCGCCGGCCGCGCGCAGGTCGGCACCGTCACCCAGCGGCGCATAGGCGTAGACACAGGCGCCGGCGGCCACACCCGCCGTCACGCCGGTGACCGTGTCCTCGACCACCGCGCACCGGTGCGGGCTGGCCTGCAGCGCCAGCGCGGCGGCCAGGTATACGTCGGGAAAGGGCTTGGAGCGCGGGGTTTCATACCCGCTGAAGATCCGGCCATCGAAATAGTCCATCAGGCCGACGTGCCGCAACTGCATTTCGACCTTGAAGCGGTCGGCGCCCGATGCGCAGGCGATACGCGCGCCATGGTCGGCATGGATCGCGTGCACCGCCTCGTGCACACCGGGGATGGCGGTGAGCCGCTCGCGCAAGGCCGCGTTGCGGCGCTGCTGGAACGCGCCCAGCCATTCCGGACCCACATCGCGCCCGGTGTGTTGCGCGATCAG
>JANMZX010000379.1:0-2011 GCA_031383745.1 Rhodoferax sp.
GTGATCGCGAGGCGCCCGTACATGACCAGCAGAATCGGGAACATCACCAGCGTCAGCAGCGTCGGCCACTGCAGCAGAAAGCCCAGCAGGATGAGGACGAAGGCCACGTACTGCGGATGGCGAATGCGCGCATACGGTCCCGACGTGGCCAGTGCATTGCGGCGTTGAGCGTGGTACAGCACGTTCCAGGCGCTGGACAGCAAGTAGAAGCCGAAGCCCAGGAACACGTAGCTCGCGATGTGCAGGGCGCCGAAGTGCGGGTCGCCCTTCTCGCCGAGCAGCGTGGACCAGAGATGGCCAGAGTTGTGGGACAGCAGATCGAGACCGGGGTACTTCGTCTGCAGCCAGCCCGACATCAGGTAGATGCTCAGCGGGAAGCCGTACATCTCGACGAAGAGCGCCACGATGAAGGCAGCGAAGGCCCCGAAGGTGCGCCAGTCGCGTCCGGTCTGCGGCTTGAAGAAGCTGAACGCAAACATCAGGAACAAGGCTGAATTGAGGACCACCAGCGTCCACAGGCCATAGCCAGAGGCTTCGTGGGTCATGGCTGTGCTCCCGTCTTGGGCGCGGGCGCGGGCACGGGCACGGGTGAACTGGCGCTCTGCCTGCCGTCGGAGTGGTCCCCGTGCCCGCCACCGTGCCCACCATGACCGCCGTGCATGAACATGTGCATCAGCGGGCAGGCCAGCAGCAGCAAGAAGGGCAAGGCGCCAAAGAAGTGGGCGCGGTGTTCGGTCAGCAGAAAGTACGCGGCGACGGCGCCAAGGATGACAAGTCCGATGGCGTACCTGGAGCGCCAGAACGGCGGCGCGTTGTCCCGGTCGTCCTGTTGGGCCGGTTGTCCTGGATGGGCATGGTCGTGGTTCATCTGAAGCCTCCAAGGGTCAAGCTGGCTGTGTTCGCCGCGTCCATCTGCCGTCAGGCCTGAACACGAAAATTGATCATCATTCCGGCGTCCTCGTGCTCGAGGTTGTGGCAATGGAAAACGTAGGTCTGGCTGCCCGGGAAGTCATGCGCAAAGTCGATGGCGATGCGCACGGTTTCACCGGGCCACACCAGCACCGTGTCCTTCCAGCCGAGGTCGCTGACGGCGCGGCCCTTGCCGAAACGCGTCGTGGCTGGCCACTGCGGCGGGCTGTTCAAACGTTCGATCACCTGGAAAGAGAACCCGTGGATGTGCATCGGGTGCGGCATGCCCACTTTGGGGTTGCTGATGCTCCAGACTTCCACGGCGCCGCGCTTGACCTCGAAGGCGATCTCGTCCATGCGGAACGTGCGTCCGTTGATCAGGAAGCGCATGTGGTCCATCGACAGATCGATCTTTCGCTCCAGCGCCCCCTCGGTCTGGATCGGCTTGACCTCGGACAGCGTCGCCGGCAGCGTGGCCACAACACGCTCGCCAGTCGTTACCGACAGCTTCAACACGTTGAACGCTGCCCCCAGCGGCAGCCGTGACGAGCCCATGCCGGGCATCGTGTGGCTCATCCCCTGGCTGCCTTGGCCGCTCATCGCGCCCATCCCACCCATCCCGCCTTCGTTCTCCATCGGGTCGAACGCCAGGCTCTTGAGGAACACCGTGTCGCCTGGCTGCGCTTGGGCGGCGTCGAACAACACGTCAAGACGTTCGCCCGGTGCCAGGAAGGCTTCGGTCACGGTTTCGGGCCGCTCTATCAAGCCGCCGTCGGTGCCGATGACGACGAAGGGCAGAGACGTTTCCCCCTTGACGAAAGCGAGCCGGTAGATGCGAGCGTTCGATCCGTTGAGCAGCCGCAGCCGGTAGGCGCGCGGCGACACGGCGTGGACCGCGTTCGGAGTCAGGTTGGCCAGCACGATGTCGCCCAGCCAGCCCATCATCGACTCGTGCGCGTTGGGCCGGTAGACCAGCGCGCCCTGAGCGTCGAACTGCTTGTCCTGGATGACCAGGGGAAGGTCCGTCACACCCAGTTGAAGATCGAGCGCCTTGGCGAGCTTGCGCTGGTCATCGTCATCGACCAGGAAGAAGCTCGCCAGG
>JANMZX010000386.1:0-3635 GCA_031383745.1 Rhodoferax sp.
GCGATGTGCACGACATCCTGACGGCTACCGACGCACAGCTGGTCGAGGCCATCCGTTTCTTTGCCGAGCGCATGAAACTCGTTGTGGAGCCCACCGGCTGCCTGGGCCTGGCCGGCGCGCTGCACGGCGGCGTGGCGCTGGAGGGCAAACGCGTCGGCGTGCTGGTGAGTGGTGGCAATGTCGACGTGCAGCGTTACGGGCAGTTCCTGGCTGCACCGGCATGAAACCCGGCGCCTGGTTGTGGCTGGTTGCCTTGTGGCTGGCTGGTGGTGCCGGCGCCCAGCCGCTGGGCCTTGCCAGCGATCCGGCCGATCTGGCGCGCGTGGCCCTGGGCACCGACCCGGGTTCGGCCTCGGTCGCGGTCTGGCGAGCGGGCGGCCTGCGCGCCGCGACGGTGCACAACCGGGCGGCACGCGCCGTCGGCGAATCGGCTCCGGCGGCGCCCGACGCGCCGGCGCCGCTGTACGAGATCGGATCGATCAGCAAGCTGTTCACCGGGCTGCTGCTGGCACAGGCGGTGGAACGCGGTGAGCTGTCGCTGGCTGACAGCCTGGGCGGCCTGTTGCAGGGCAAGGTCGCCTTCGTATCGCCCGAGGTGGCGGCCATCACGCTGGAGCAGCTCGTCACGCACCGGTCCTGCCTGCCGCGGCAGTTCGGCGGTGTGCGCACCGGCCAGGCGATCGTGGCGCAGATCCGCAGCGCCAACCGTGCTGCCTTGTGGGCCGCGCTCGCGAGCCAGACGATAGGCCATGCCGCGCCGTGCCCGGCGCTCTACAGCAACTACGGCATGGCCGTATTGGGAGAGTTGTTGTCCGAGCGTTTTGGCAAGGGCTGGGGTGAACTGGTGCAGGAACGCATCGTTGCACCGCTGGCACTGAACGACACCGTGCTGCAACTCGGTGACAGGGCGGCCCGCCTGGCGCCCGGGCATGATGGTCGCCGGCCCGCCCAGCCCTGGGACATGCAGGCGTTTGCGGGCGCCGGCGGGCTGCGAGCAAGTGTGCAGGAGCTGGTGCGATTCGGCCAGGCGCTGGTGGCAGGACGTGCGGGTCCGTTCGGTGCTGCGGCCGAGCGCATGCTCACGCCGCTGGCGGCTTTTCGCGGGGGGGAGATCGGTTATGCCGTGTTCGTCTCCGGCCCGCCCGGGCGGCGCACGCTGTCGCACGATGGCCAGACCGGTGGATACCGTGCCCTGCTGGTGATGTATCCAGAGTCGGGCGAGGTGATGGCGGCGCTGGTGGGCAACAGCCAGGCCCCGGTGCAGCAATTGGCGGGCCGGCTGGCCGCGTTGCGTTACCCGGTCAGCAGCGAGGCGATCAGCATCGATCCCCTGAAGCTGGCCGACTACCGTGGCGTCTACCGGGTCGACCCGGAGCTTGCGCTGGTCTGCGTGGTACAGCACGGCGCCCTGCAGGTGCGCTCCACCGGCGGCGTGTTCCGCGCCTTCGTCCCGGTCGCTCCGGACGTGTTCACGCGCCCGGCCGGCGGCGCACAGCTCACTTTCTTGCGCCGCGACGGCGTGGTGGTGGCGGCCACGGTGGCGCAGTCCGGGAACCGGACGACCGGGCAGCGCGGCAGCGACGCTGCGCCGGACGATGCGGTGCTGGCGCGGGGCGCCGCGACGGCCTATGTCGGACGTTACGTGGCGACGCGCGCGTTTCGCTCCGCGGTGGAGTTCGATGTGGAGGATCTCGATGGCCAGCTCGTGGTCCGTTCCTCCGCGTTCCCGCGCCAGCCGGTGTTTCCGATGGCCGGGCGGGTCGACCGTTTCCACTACGAGGGCGGCCGCGCCGAACTGCAGTTCGAACGTGACGCCGGGGGCCGCATGTCGGGGCTGGTGCTGCATGAAAACGGAGAAATACGCGCCGCGCGTATGGCGCCCGGGCCCTGAGGCTGGCGCCGGTTTGACAATTCTCAAGGCGGCGTCGCGCGGCACTTGAAACCGTGGACTCGCCCTGCAGATCGGATCAGAATGGCCCGTGGTGGCGCTGTTCGGACCGACTTGCAAAAGGAGAGTGCAAATGAATGCCCTGATCAATCGCGGCAGCCTGTTCGACGACTTCTTCCGGGATGTGGCGCCCGGCTTCTACGTGAAGCCGCTGCACGGCGACCCCCTGCCCACACCCGAAAAGATCAAGGTCGACGTGAAGGAGAACGACCGCATGTACACCGTGCAGGCAGAGGTGCCGGGTGTCGCCAAGGACGATATCCATGTCTCGCTCGACGGCAATGTCGTGACCTTGCGTGCCGAAGTCAAGCAGCAGGACAGCCAGTCCACCGAAGAAAAAGTCCTGCGCACCGAGCGCTACTACGGGGCCGTGTCGCGCAGCTTCCAGTTGCCGATGGAGATCGACCAGGCGCAGGCCAAGGCGAAGTACGACAACGGCGTGTTGACCCTGACCCTGCCCAAGAAGCTGTCCGGCGGGTCGCAGCGGCTGGTCATCGACTGATACGGTTTCGCGTTTAATCGTCAAGAAGCCGTCTGACCGGATCCGGCCCAAAGCGGACATTCGCTGCGTTGGGAAAGCCGCTTGCGCCATGCTGCATCCCTTGCGTTGGCGGTGGCGCGCGTCGCGGCAGGCGCAGCCCGCCGCGACGCTGGGTCTTGGTTTTCGGGATGTCGGAGCCCTGGCTTCCCTGCAACGCGATCCTGCCCTTCATGCGGACGCCCGGCGCGCTGGCCCAGGATGCGGCATGGCGCCGGCTGGTTTTCGAATGACCGCAGTGGGCCGAAAGCGGCCAGTCTGTTTCTTCAGGCAAAGCCCCCATGCCATGGCCGCCGCGCATATCGACGCCTTGACCTGGTGCCGCGCCCGGCTACGATCAGCCCATGAGCAAATCCAAAGCCGACAAGTCGGGCAAGTTGGGCAAGAGCGACTACTACGAGGCACTGGCGCCGTTGCAGGTCGAGCTCAACGACATGGCCCGCTGGCTGCAGCACACCGGGCGGCGGCTGGTGGTGGTGATCGAGGGGCGCGACACCGCGGGCAAGGGTGGCGTCATCACGGCCATATCCGAGACGCTGAACCCGCGCTCCTGCCGCACCGTGGCATTGTCCAAGCCGAGCGAGCGCGAAGCCAGCCAGTGGTACTTCCAGCGGTACGTGCCGCACCTGCCGGCGGCCGGTGAGATCGTGCTGTTCGACCGCAGCTGGTACAACCGCGCCGGCGTCGAACGCGTGATGGGCTTTTGCACCGAGGCGCAAACCAAGGCGTTCCTGAAACAGGCACCGGTGTTCGAGAAGATGCTGGTCGATGACGGCGTGTTGCTGCTCAAGTACTGGCTCACGGTGGACCAGGCGCAGCAGGAGGAACGCTTTGCCGAACGTGCCAGCGACCCGCTCAAGCGCTGGAAGCTCAGCCCCATCGACGTGCAGGCGCGAGAAAAATACGCCGATTACAGCCGCGCCCGCGACACCATGCTCAAGGCCACACACAGCGACACAACACCGTGGACACTGGTCGACTTCAACGACCAGCGGCGTGGCCGCCTGACACTGATCCGGCACCTGCTTGACCAGATCCCCGACCACAAGCTGCCGGAGGCGGCTTTCGAGTTCCCGCCACTGGCGAAAAAATTGTTGCAGGAGCGCTTCGGAACACCACAGAAGCCGATACCGTCCTGGCGCTGAGCGC
>JANMZX010000395.1:0-9151 GCA_031383745.1 Rhodoferax sp.
ATGGGCGCCACCCAGGCCATCGATGGCGCAGCGCAGGGTCTGGCCGCACGCATCCTCGCCGCCACCGGCGGGCAGGTGGCTGCGGTGATCGATTTCGTCAACGCCAGTTCCACCACCGAGGCCGGCCTGGAATGCCTGGCCAAGGGCGGCACGCTGGTGCTGGTGGGCGTGGCCGGCGGCGAACTGGTGATCTCGCTGGCCGCGATGATCTTCCGGCCGCGTACCATCCTGGGTACCGCCACCGGCAGCCCGCAGGACCTGCGCGATGTGGTGGCGCTGGCGCAGTCCGGAAAACTCAAGCCGATACCATTGACCATGCTGCCCAAGGCGCAGGCAAACGAGGCGCTGCACATGCTGGAGGAGGGCCGGGTGCGCGGGCGCATCGTGCTGACAACTGCCTGAGCCCGACGGCATCCGTGCACCCGCGAGCGGCCGGGATGCCAGGCGGGGCGCCGCACATCCTGCAACGGCGCGGCGACAGCCGTTCCCTGTCCGGCCGGTGAGTCGACGGCAGTCGGGATCCGGTCGCGCGATCGGCGAAGTATTGCTGGAAGACTCTGCTCAGGAATCGTTGTCGCCCCGCAGCCAGTTGCCGGTGAACTGCGTATCACGCGCCTGCTTGAGTTCGGCCATGCCGCCGTCGCGCAGGATGTCGGAAAAACGCCGCCCGTCCGGCGCCTGCGCCTGTCCGGCCGCCGACCTGCGCGAGATCTTCAACGCCGCCGGCAGCGCCGACAAGACCATGCACGTGATCCAGGGCGCGAAGCACTACTACCAGGGGCAGCCGGAGCTGCTGGCGCAGGCGACGGGGTTGACGCTGGAGTGGATGCGGAGCAGGAGGTTGCTGGGGGATTGAACTGGCGCGTCGAGTTCGACGCACGCTATTCGTGTGTATCATACACACGTGAGCAGCGCTGACCTGATTCATGAACTCAAGAGGGCAGGTTGGCGACTTGCCCGCGTCAAAGGTTCTCACCATGCATTGACGCACCCGCAGCGCACTGGCATCGTGGTGGTTCCTCACCCCAAGAAGGACTTGGGCAGAGGATTGGTGAAGGCGATACGGCAACAGGCCGGGATTTGAAAAGAGGCATGCAACATGCGTTACCCCGTCGCTATTGAACCCGGCACAGCGACCGAAGCATTCGGCGTCGTTGTACCTGACCTTCCTGGCTGCTTCTCTGCCGGCGACACGATGGAAGAGGCCATGGCCAAGGCCGAAGAAGCCATCGCTGCGTGGATCGAAGTCGCCCTCGATGCGGGGCAGGACATTCCACAGCCGTCTGGCGTCGAAGCGTTGCGCAAGAAGCACAAGGAGTGGAAGACGTGGGTCTGGGCCGTCGTCAGTGTCGACCCCGCGGTGCTGGATGACACGCTGGAGCGCGTCAACATCAGTCTGCCGCGTCGCGTGCTGCACCGGCTCGACGCATTGGCGCGCGCCGCGGGCGAGACGCGCTCGGGGTTTGTTGCGCGCATGGCCCTGGAGGGCCACCAGACGACCAGCTGATCATCAATGGCCCGGCTCGATGGCCGGGTTTGCGGGCCTCCGTCTGAACGCCCGCTGTGGGTCGTTTGCAGGCCCACCCTCTTGGCTGGCGAGCGACATCCAAGATTCCTGGCTGTCGCAGTGGTTCCAACCGACACCGGTCGTTCGCTGGGGAGATGGCAACGACTCCAGGAGACTGGAGTCCTGACATTCGGCTTTGCGATCTGCCTCCTCCACAGCAGTCGTTGAAGGTGCAGGTTGGCGGTCGGTTGTGGAGCTATCAATTCGCCGGCTGGAGCACCCACACCCGCCCACGAGTTGTCGCTGGCAACATCACGGTGAATGCTGAGCCTCAGGCTGCCGATGTGTCCCCGTGGACGGTCCAGGTGATCGTGACTCAGGGGAGCGCGGCGGTCAAGGCATCTGGTTCGAGGGCCAACAAGCACGCAAGGATGCCGGAGGCCGATCTAGGACCGTGCAGGGGGCGTTTGAGATTGATATGCGCGGCGCCAACTGTGCCGCGAAGCGAGCTGCACGACAGGACGGGCATGCGGTTTCACTGATCCCTAGCCGGTGCATTGCACGCCCCGGTACGGAGGCCTACAATGGCGCCGCCCGGCGGATCGCGGGGCGTTCTCGCGGCCCGTTTCGTGCCTTCACGAGGAGGTCCCATGCGAATCACCCCGATCGCGGCCACGGTCGCTCTGTCCCTTGTTCTCGTCGGCCCGTCGCTCGGCCACGAAGTCGCGGAAGGCCAAGGCCGTCTTGGCAAAGTGGCTTTCGCCAACAGCTGCGACGCCAAGGTGCAACAGGAATTGCAACGCGCGGTCGCCATGCTGCACTCGTTCTGGTTTTCAGCCGGGGAACAGGCCTTTCGCCATGTGCTCGACGACGATCCGTCCTGCGGCATCGCCACCTTCGGAATCGCCGCAATCCTGATGAACAACCCGCTGGCTGGACAAGGCGCATTGCCGAAGGCTGCCGAAGCGGCAGCGGCGGCGATCGAACAGGGGCGGCGCGTCGGCGCCAAGACGCAGCGCGAACGCGATTACATTGAGGCCGTGGCAAGCTACTACGCCGACTTCGCCAACAAGCCCGAGCGCGCGCGCCAGCTGGCACGGGCGCAGGCCTTCGAGGCCCTGGCCGCGAAATACCCGGACGACGACGAGGCGCAGATCTTTGCCTCGCTGTACGTCGCTGGTACGCAGTCGCAGGCCGACCAGACCTATGCGGCCTACCTCAAGGCCGCCGGCGTGCTCGAAAAGCAGTTCACCAAGTACCCGGACCATCCGGGTGTGGCTCATTACCTGATCCACAGCTACGACGCCCCGCCGATCGCGGCCAAGGGGCTGGATGCCGCGCGCCGCTACTCGAAGATCGCGCCGGACGCACCACATGCGCTGCACATGCCTTCCCACATCTTCACGCGCGTGGGCGCTTGGGAGGACTCGGTGGTGCTGAATCGCCGCTCGGCCGACGTCGCCGTCAAGGACGCCGATGGCGTCAGCGCCTTCCATGCTGCTGATTACATGGTGTATGCCCAGCTCCAGCTCGGACGCGACCGGGCCGCACGCCGCGTGATGGACGAGTTCAAGAGTCCGGACGGCGCCAAGCTGGCGCAGTTCGCCGGCCCATACGCCGCGGTTGCGATGCCGGCGCGAATGGCGCTGGAACGCGGAGACTGGGCGGCTGCGTCGCAGCTTGTTGTGCAGGGCACGGCCTTCGCCCATTGCGAGGCCATCACCACCTTTTCGCGCGCGCTAGGCGCGGCAAGGTTGGGCAACATCGCCGCGGCCGAGCAAGAGGCGCTGCGACTGGAAGCACAGCACAAGGCACTGACCGATGCCAAGAACAACTACTGGGCCACCGAGGTTGAGGTGCAGCGTGTCGCCGCGGCCGCCTGGATCGCCAAGGCCAAGGGCCAAAACGACGAGGCGCTGCGTCTGATGCGCGCCGCGGCCGACATGGAAGACAAGAGCGAGAAGCACATCGTCACGCCGGGCCGCGTCGTGCCCGCACGCGAACTGCTGGGCGAGATGTTGCTGGAGCTCAAGCAGCCAGCCCTCGCGCTCAAGGAGTTCGAACAATCCCAGGTGCGTGAGCCCAATCGCTTGCGTGGCTTCGCCGGCTTGGCCACGGCGGCCGACGCGGTAGGTGCGCGCGAAAAGGCTCGGGCGCACTACGCCAAGCTAGTCGAACTTACGCGCGAAGCCGACACCACGCTGCCAGAAGTCACGCGCGCCAAGATCTACCTGGCGGGCCCGTGAGGCGCAGCCGTCGTCGCGCCGTCACTGCAGCGGCCTTGGCGCTGCTGGTGCCGATGACGCCTATGGTCGGCGCCGTGCAGTCGGCGGACGGCGACGATCAGGCCTTGCTGGCGGACGCCGACTACGCCGCCGGCCGCGCCGCGCTCAAGGCCGGCGACGCCGCCACCGCACTGCGGCTCTATCAAGCAGCGCTCAAGCGCTTTCCCGACGCCGCCGACGTTCACAATGAACTCGGCTTCACGCACCGCAAGCTGCGCCAGATGGACAAGGCCTTTGAGCACTACAAGCGCGCGCTGGCGATCAAGCCCGACCACCGCGGCGCGCACGAGTACATCGGCGAGGCCTATCTGATCGTCAATGACTTGTCGGGCGCCGAGCGCCACCTGACAGCGTTGCGTACGCTTTGCCTGGTGCCGTGTGAGGAACTGCGGGATCTCGAGCTGGCGGTCAAGGCGTTCAAGGCGGGCAAGACCTTGCCGCCGTCTTGAGAGAGCGTCCAAACGCCTGTCCCTTGGTCCGGTGACGTGACCACTTTGCCGGCGTCGAGTCTGGTGCAATGGGTGTCCCTGACAGGTAGACTGTCGCCCTACAGAAAAAGCGGTTGGCCGGCCCACAACCCATGTAGTTGGGTCGCCAGGAAGCGGGTGTTGGCGAACGCTGCGAAGCGGCCGATCAAGTTCTCGAACTGACAGTCTGCTCCGGGCCGAATCCTCGCAGCTTGCGGTGGCAGGTCGTTGGGTTGCAGCTGTGCGTTTCGCGGCGTGCGCAGCATCGTGCCGAGCAGGTGATGGCGCTATCGGCCTGGCACCGCGGCATAGAACGATTTCTCCACTCCACAGTCGGGGCAACGCCAGTCGGCGGGCAGGTCGGCAAACGGCGTGCCGGCGGGGATGCCATGCTCCGGGTCGCCGATGGCGGGGTCGTACTGGTGCAGGCACACCGCGCATTCCCACACGGCGGCCGGATGTGTTGCGGCGGGTGCGCCCATCACGCGGCCGGGGAAGGTTCGACCAGCAGCTTTTCCAGCACCCGGAACTGCATCGTCGGCAGATATTTCAGCTCCTGGCCGGCCACCAGGCGCATTCGCGGTGTGCGGGTGGTCAGCAGTTCCAGCACCAGCGCGTATTCGTAGCGGGCCAGCGGCGAGCCCATGCAGAAGTGCCACTGCTTGCCGAAGGTCAGGTGCTCGCGCGCGTTGCGCCGGCGGATGTCCATCGTCTCGGCATCCGGGAAATGCGCCGGGTCGTGGTTGCCAGAGGCCGGCATCAGCAGCACCAGCGCGCCCGCAGGCAAGGCCACGCCGCCGAGCGTGGTGTCGCGCGTCACGGTGCGGCGCAGCGTCATCACCGGGGTTTCCAGGCGCAACAGTTCTTCCACTGCATTGGGGATCAGCGACTTGTCCTCGCACAGCGCCTGCCATTGCGCAGGCTCGGACAGGATGCGCAGCAGGCCGTTGAGGATGGCGTTCTGCGAGGTCTCGTGCGCGGCCAGGGCGATCGAGTAGATCATGTTGGTCACGTCTTCGGTGGTCAGCTCGTCGCCCATCGTCTTCGACAGGGCGAGCAGGTCGCCGGTCAGGTCGTCGCCGGGTTGCTGCATCGATCGCTGGACGTGCTCGCGCACATAGGTCCAGAACGAGGTGAGCTCCTGCGCCGCCTTCACCTGGTGTTCGGGCGACAACTTGCCGTAGGTCAGGAGCACGCGGTAGACGCACCATTCCTTGAGCCGGTCGGTGTCGGCGGCCGGGAAGCCGAGCAGCGCGAAACCGGCGAACGCCGGCAGCGGGTACAGCAGGTCGGCCACCAGATCGGCCTGCGGCTTGGCGGCCAGGCGGTCCACGAGGATGGTGGCGGATTCGCGCACGGCGGGGCGCGACTTTTCCCAGCGCTGCGGTGTCAGGCAGCGCGCCACCGCTTCGCGCATCTTCGGGTGGCGCGGCGGGTCGCAGTTGGTGAAGGTGGGTTTGCGCGGGAAGCCGCTGGCGACGATGTCGCGCGCTTCGGGGCAGACCGGAAAGAACGGGTCGGTGGCCTTGGCCGACGAGAAGGTGTCGCGGTCCTTGAAGACGGTCACCAGGTCGTCGTAGCGCGAGACGAGGTAGGTGTTGGTGCCGGGGAGCTGCGCCACAGGAGCGGTTTCGCGCAGCTCCTGCAAGGCGGGGAAGGGCTGCGACAGATAGTCGTTGCCCAGCAGGTCGTCCACGCTGGAAAATGGGCACTTCTGGGCGATCATGGCGTCTCCTGGGTGTTCTCGGTGGTCCACCTCAAGCACGGTCCCACCGAATTCACTTGGGGATAATTTGATTATGATATATTGAATTTCAACCAAGTCAACCGGATTTCCCACCATGTTCAAGGCACTCCAGCTCACCAAGGGCGACAGCTTCGCTGCCCAGGTCACCGAGGTCGACGAATCCGGCCTGCCGCCGGGTGACGTGACCGTGCACGTGGAGTTCTCCACGCTCAACTACAAGGACGGCCTCGCCATCACCAACAAGTCGCCAGTGGTGCGCAGCTGGCCCATGGTCGCGGGCATCGACGGCGCGGGCACCGTCACCGCGTCGAGCCATCCGCAATGGAAGCCGGGCGACCGGTTCATCCACAACGGATGGGGTGTGGGCGAAACCCATTGGGGCTGCCTGGCCGAGACGGCGCGGCTCCAGGGCGATTGGCTGGTTCGCCTGCCGGCGGCGTTCAGCGCGCGCCAGGCGATGGCCATCGGCACTGCCGGCTACACCGCGATGCTGTGTGTGCTGGCACTGGAGGACCACGGTGTCACACCCGCCGCGGGCGAGGTGCTGGTGACCGGCGCGACCGGCGGTGTGGGCAGCATCGCCGTGGCCCTGCTGGCGCGGCTGGGCTACAGCGTGGTGGCTGCCACCGGCAAGGCCGCGGAAGAGGCGTACCTGAAGCACCTGGGCGCCGCCAGCGTGATCGACCGGGCCGGCCTGTCGGCGCCGGGCAAGCCGTTCCAGAAGGAACGCTGGGCCGGTGTGGTGGACGCGGTGGGCTCGCACACGCTGGCCAACGCGCTGGCGCAGACGCGTTACGGCGGTGTGGTGGCAGCCTGCGGACTCGCGCAGGGCATGGACCTGCCGACATCCGTCATGCCCTTCATCCTGCGCGGCGTGACGCTGTCCGGCATCGACTCGGTCATGGCGCCGCTGGCCAGACGCCAGCGCGCCTGGGACCGCCTGGCGCGCGACCTCGATCCCGCCCTGCTGGAAACCATGATCGACGAAGTGGCGCTCGATGGCGCGATCGCCAAGGCGCACGCACTGATGGCCGGCAGCGTGCGTGGCCGTGTCGTGGTCCGTATCGCCTAGTTGACGCGGATGCCACGGACACCCGCGCCGGGCAAGCGAGTCGCACGACCAGTTGCCGTCGCGCCGGTCGATGTGCCCGACGCGACGAACGCGCCGGACGCCGGGCCCGCCGGCATCCAGTCCTTCGAGATCGGCCTCAAGCTGCTCAGCCTGATGGCAGAACTGAGCGACGGCAACATGCCTCCAATGCTCAAGACCCTGTCGGCTGCGGCGGACATGCCGCCGGCCAAGGTGCACCGCTACATGGCCAGCCTGCTGCGTACGGGTTATGCCGAGCGCGACCCGGCCACCGGGCGCTACCGCTTGGGCCCGATGGCGCGCCAGTTGGGCATCTCCGCGATCAGCCGCATGGACGTGCTAAAGGTCGCCGGCAAGCGCCTGCCGCAGATCTGCGCCGACCTGCAGCAGTCGGTGGCGCTGGCGATCTGGACTTACCACGGCCCGGTGATGGTGGCCACCGAGGACCTGCGCGAACCGGTGACCATCAGCACGCGCGTCGGGCAGGTCATGCCGCTGCTCACCTCGGCCACCGGACGCGTGTTCGGCGCCTGGTTGCCGCCGCGGATGGTCGAGCGGCTGATCCAGCAGGAACTGGCAGCCGCCTATGGCAGGGACCCGGCCACCGCGATCCGCACCATGGCGCAGGTGGACGACCTGTTCACGCGCACGCGCTCGGCCGGCATCGCCTGGACGCAGGGCGGGCTGAACGCCACCGTCAACGCCCTGGCGGCGCCGCTCTTCGACTACCGCGGCACGCTGGTGGCGGCGCTGGCCAGCCTCGGGCCCGCGATCAGTTTCGATGTGTCCACCGACGGCGCGCTGGCGCGCGCACTGCGCGCCGCGGCCGACGCGGTGTCGCGCGAACTCGGGTTTCAGCCCTGAACGGTGGCAGGCAGCTTGTGGCGTGCGCGCCGCGCGCGGATCATGTCGAGCAGGGGCGCCGTGTCGCCGCCGAGCTGCTGCGACTTGGCCTTGGCGCGCGTCCATTCCTCGAGGCTTTCGGCAGAGCCGGCGACGTCCGCCTGCCACAGCGTGTTGCAGGTGAGTTCGAGGCGGATGCCGTTCGGGTCGTGGAAGTAGATGCTGTAGATCACGCTGTGGTCGACCGGGCCGACCAACTCGACGCCGTGTGCCCGCAGGTGGTCAGCCCACTGGTCCACCTGGGCCGGCGTGCCGACGTCCAGCGCCAGGTGGTTGAACACCGCATATGCCGGGTGCGACACCGGCGCGGGCGGTGGCAGCCCCACGGTCTCGAAAAACGCCAGCGAGGAGCCGTCGCCGAGTTCGAAGAACAGGTGCACGTACGGAAACGGGTCGCCAGTGGAAGGCACCTTGTCATCGATGACAAAACCCACCAGCTCCAGCCCCATCACGTCGCGGTAGAAGCGGGTGGTCTCGGCTGCGTCGCGGATGGTGTAGGCCGCGTGGTTGAGGCGGCCCGGCGTGCCGGGACGGGCGGATGGCCTGCCGGGGGCCGCGGTGGGTGCAACACGTGTTTCCATGGGGTTGGGTCCTGTGTGGGTGTCAAGAAGCGGCCGACGCGCAGCAGCGGCGTGTCACTGCTGACCCGGCGGCAAAGTTCATAATTTATCATGTTAGAACTAAATTACGAATAAAGCAATTTTGTTCGGCTTCAGTGCGCGGCTTCAGTGAGCAAGCCCGCCGGCCTGGCGTGGTGCCGCCTCGCAGGCACGGTCGCTCGCGCTGCGCCACTGCGGCTGACCGGCGACGCATGGCCTGACCCGGGGCGGCGGACGACCCGCGCTGCCTTTGTGCGATGCTTGCCACCCCTATGCGCTACGACCTGATCTGTTTCGACCTCGACGGCACGCTGGTCGATACCGCCTCCGAAATCGCCGATGCGGTCAACCTGGCCTTGCAAGCGCACGGCATCGACCGCCGTCCGGTGGGGGAGATCACACTGCTCGTCGGCGCCGGCACTGCCGACCTGATGCGCCGCCTGTGCGAGCGCGTGCTGCGGGAGCAACCGTCGCTCGCGCCTGCCCTGCAGTTGCCGGCACTGCTGCACACGCTGGACGGCTGTTATGCCCGCACCACCGGCACGCTCGCCCG
>JANMZX010000407.1:0-2861 GCA_031383745.1 Rhodoferax sp.
CGCCACGGCCACCGGATTGCTGTTGTACACGATCAGCGCCTCGATGGCCGGTCCGAAGGCGGCCGACGCCGGGCGCAGCAGGTCGTCCCCGATCGTGTTCATGTTGATGGTGCGCGGCTGCCGGCCGGCGAGCAGGTCGGGGCGCTCCAGAGCCGCGCGCTGCACCGGGAACAGGCCCGACGAGGACAGCAGCAACCCGCCGGCGCGGTGCCGCCAGGCACCGACCAGCGCCGGCAGGCAGGCCACGGCGCGCACCGCGTTGCCGCCCCCGCGCACGCGCTGCATGCCGTAGTTCAGGCGGATGGCCGCCGCATCGCCGTTGCTGGCGCACTGGCCGTAATCCCGCGCGAGATCACGCACCTGCTGCGCGTCGATGCCGCACACCGTGGCAACGCGTTCGGGTGGCCACTCCAGCGCGCGCTGGCGCAGGCCTTCCCAGCCCAGGGTGTGCCGGGCCAGGTAGTCGTGGTCCAGCCAGTCGTGCTGGATGAGTTCATGCATCATGCCAAAGGCGAGGGCCGCATCGGTGCCGGGCAGCAGCGCAATATGCTGGTGGCACTTGTCGGCGGTTTCCGAGCGGCGCGGGTCGATGCAGATGAGCCTGGCGCCGTTGCGCTTGGCTTCCTGCGCGTGGCGCCAGAAGTGCAGGTTGCTGGCGATGGAGTTGCTGCCCCAGATCAGGATGAGTTTGGATTCGGCAAAAAACTGCACCCGCATGCCAACCTTGCCGCCCAGGGTCTGCGTGAGCGCTTCGCCGCCGGCGCTGGAGCAGATGGTGCGGTCCAGCCGCGACGCGCCGAGCCGGTTGAAAAAGCGTGCCGCGATGCTCTCGCCCTGCACCAGCCCCATGGTGCCGGCATAACTGTAGGGCAGGATGGCCTGCGCGGCATCCGCAGCGCGGGCGGCGATGCCTTGCAGACGCGCGGCGATATCGCCCAGGGCGGCGGCCCAGGTCACCGGCTGGAACTGCCCGCTGCCTTTGGGGCCGCTGCGCTTGAGCGGCTGCAGGACACGGTCCGGGTGGTAGGTGCGCTGTGTGTAGCGTGAGACCTTGGTGCACAGCACGCCATCGGTGTGGGGGTGTGCCGGGTTGCCCTGCACCTTGGTGGCGATGCCGTCCTGCACCGTGGTCACGAACGAGCAGGTGTCCGGGCAATCATGCGGGCAGGCGCCCAGGACGGTGGAAGTGGTCGACATGGTGTAAGGTCCTCCGATGGGCTCCGAGTGCTGGTCGCCAGCGCCGCCTGCGGGCTTCCGGCGTGCCGGTGGCGCGCTGGAGGGCTTGGAACTAGACTATGGTCCAGCGCCCGGCAACATCGGCCCCGATGGTAAACGGCAACAACCCTCTGCAGGAGACCGATCGTGAAAGTCATTGATTCCATCGTGGCCCAGGCCGCCGGCATCGCCAGCGTGCGACGCGACATCCACGCCCACCCCGAGTTGTGCTTCCAGGAGCAGCGCACCGCCGACATCGTTGCCGCCAAGCTGACCGAGTGGGGCATTCCGATCCATCGCGGCATGGGCACGACCGGTGTGGTGGGCATCGTGAAGAACGGCACCTCCAGCCGCGCCGTCGGCCTGCGTGCCGACATGGACGCCTTGCCGATGCAGGAGTTCAACAGTTTTGCCCATGCCAGCCAGCACGCCGGCAAGATGCACGCCTGCGGCCATGACGGGCACACCGCCATGCTGCTGGCGGCCGCGCAGCACCTCGCCACGAACCGCGACTTCGACGGCACCGTGTACCTGATCTTCCAGCCGGCCGAGGAAGGCGGTGGTGGCGCGCGCGAAATGATCGCCGACGGCCTGTTCGAGCAGTTTCCGATGGAGGCGGTGTTCGGCATGCACAACTGGCCCGGTTCGCAGGTGGGCAAGTTTGCGGTCAGTCCCGGCCCGGTGATGGCGTCGAGCAATGAATTCAGGATCGTCATCCGGGGCAAGGGCGGACACGCGGCCCTGCCACACCTCGGGCTCGACCCGGTGCCGGTGGCCTGCCAGATGGTGCAGGCGTTCCAGACCATCATCAGCCGCAACAAGAAGCCGATCGACGCCGGCGTGGTGTCCGTGACCATGATCCATGCCGGAGAGGCGACGAACGTGATCCCGGACAGCTGCGAGTTGCAGGGCACGGTGCGCACCTTCACCCTGGAGGTGCTCGACATGATCGAGCAGCGCATGCAGGAGATTGCGCAGCACACGGCGGCGGCGTTCGGCCTGAGCTGCGAATTCAGCTTCAAGCGCAACTACCCGCCCACCATCAACGCCGCTCCCGAGGCGGCGTTTGCACGCCAGGTGATGGCCGGCATCGTCGGTGCCGAGAACGTATTGGTGCAGGAGCCCACCATGGGCTCGGAGGACTTCGCCTTCATGCTGCTGGCCAAGCCGGGCGCCTATTGCTTCATCGCCAACGGTGACGGCAGCCACCGCGAGATGGGCCACGGGGCGGGCCCGTGCATGCTGCACAACCCGAGTTACGACTTCAACGACGACCTGATTCCGCTGGGCGCCACCTACTGGGTGCAGTTGGCGCACGCCTGGTTGAACAAGCCGGCGCCATGATGGACCTGGTCCGGGCGTTTTCCCCGACCTATGCCCGGGCGCGGGTGCAGTTCGTGGAGGCTGCTGCCAGCGCGGGCCTGCAGATCGAGTCGCATGTGCACCCGCTTGCCGGGCGCGACGGCGAGGTCCTGGCCATGGACGTGGCCTGGTCCGGTCCGGCGCAGGCCGAGAGCCTGCTGGTGATTTCCAGCGCTTGCCATGGCGTGGAGGGGTATTGCGGCAGTGGCGTGCAGGTGCACGCGCTGCACGACCGCGAATGGATGGATCTGGCGGCACACAAGGGTGTGGCGGTGCTGTATATC
>JANMZX010000409.1:0-4151 GCA_031383745.1 Rhodoferax sp.
CGCGTGCGCGTGTTCCGTGCCGTGACGGCGATCTTCCTGGCCGACCTGTTGCGCCAGACGGTGCGCAACCTGTGGCATGACGGCTGCCTTTTCAAGTGGCGCACCTGGCGCAGCGCCGCCAAGCTGCTGTTCTCGCGCAAAGGCTTGATCCGCGGCAACCTGGGCTTGTGGCGCGACTACCTGCGTGCCGACTTCTACCCCAGCCAGCACGACGCCGGGCGTTCGCAGCAGTGGTTGCGCGACAACCGCGCGCAGTTCACGGTGGTCGGGCAGCCGGCCTGATTGCCAGTCACGGCATGACGCGGCGTCACTGGGCCATTGCCCTGGTTCTGGCCATCCTGGCTGCAGGTGCGGCTTCGTGGTGGGCGATGAGCGCCCTCACGGTCCAACACGCCCGCGCTGAGCGTCTGGCTTGCGCGCTTACGCCACAGCCAGCGTCGAGCCCGCATCCAGGCATGGTGTGGGTGCCGGCGGGCAGCTTCACCCTCGGCGACACGGTCTATCCCGAAGAGTCGCCGCTGCGCCGCACGAGCGTGGAAGGGTTCTGGATCGACCGGACCGAAGTCACCAATGACGAGTTTGCCGCCTTCGTCAGGGCCACGGGCTACGTGACGGTGGCCGAGCGGCTGGTCGACCTGGTGAAAAATCCAGGTCTACCGCCAGCGCTGCAGCAACCCGGCGCCGTGGTCTTCGTGATGCCCAACGACGTGAGCGGCCGCGGGGATGTCACCCAGTGGTGGCGCTACATGCCGGGTGCGAACTGGCGCCATCCCGGCGGGCCGCACACGAGCATCGAAGGCCATGGCGCCTTCCCCGTGGTGACGGTGGCGCTCGAGGATTCACTGGCGTATGCACGCTGGAAGGGCCGGGCACTGCCCCGCGAAGCACAGTGGGAATGGGCCGCCCGCGCAGCGCGGCCCGAGCCCGCGCCGACACACGAACAGCCCAAGGACGCCAACGCCTGGCAGGGCGTCTTTCCCGTGATGAATTCCGCCGAGGACGGCTTCGTCGGACTGGCGCCCGTAGGCTGCTACGCGCCGAACGCGCTGGGGCTGCACGACATGATCGGCAATGTGTGGGAACTTACCGCGGATGCATGGACACCACACCACGCCGCAGATGCAGCACCGCCCGATCAGGTGCCTTCCGGCATGCGGTCCACTGGGGCAGCACAACAGGTCATCAAGGGTGGCTCATTCTTGTGCGCGCCCAACTACTGCATGCGCTACCGCGCCGGCGCACGTCAGCCGCAGGACCGCGATCTGGCGGCCAGCCACCTGGGTTTTCGCACTATCCTGATTGCACCTGGACCATGACCCACCTGGCAACACCAACCTCTGCCCTTCGTGGACAGAAGCGCTGGCTGCGCGCAGCGCTGGCGCTGCTGGGATTGATCGCTGCGGCCGGCGCGGTGCTGTACGCCAAGTCCGAGCACATCGTTCTCGGCGCAGAGGCCTACATCTACGGCTACCCGCTGGTGATCACGGACGTGACGCGTGCACACGCCGCAATGACTGTCGGCCCCGAGAACCAGTTGCGCCGTGTGCGCCAGTTTCCGGACGCCAACTTCAAAGGCGTGGTGCGACCCAATGTCGACACCCTGTACACCACCGCCTTCATCGACATGGCCCAAGGCCCGTGGGTGTTCGAGATGGCGGCCAACGACCAGCGCTACGAACTCATGCCCATTATGGACGCCTGGACCCATGTCTTCGCTGCGCCGGGCACGCGTACCTCCGGCACCGGCGGCGGCAGGTTCCTGCTGGTGGGGCCAACCTGGCAGGGCACGCCGCCCGAGGGTCTGACGCTGCTGCGCGCGCCGACACGCATGGTGTGGTTGATCGGACGCACACAGACCAACGGCGCGGCCGACTACCCGCTGGTGCACCGCCTGCAGGATGGCTTGACGCTGCGCCGGCTGGGCGGCGACGCCTCGGCCGGCGCGCAGGCTCCTTCGCCACCTTCGCCGCCTTCGCTGCCCGCTTGGCAAGCCAGCCCCACAGCACCGCCGCCCCCTGTGCAGCAGATGCAGGCCATGGACACCGAGGCCTTCTTCAAACGGCTCGCGCAACTGATGGCGGACAACCCGCCGGCGCCCGCCGACAGCCCGATGCTGGTGAAACTGGCGCGCATTGGCATCGCGCCCGGCCAGCCGCCTCAGTGGAACCTGCTCGACCGCTGGAGCGCGGGACTGGGCCGCTGGATCGCCGACTTCAAGGTGGCCCAGGAGCTCAAGAAGCCGCGCGAGCTGCAGCGCGGCTGGTCCACGCCGCCGGCGATCCTGGGCCAGTACGGCACGCACTACAACACCCGTGCGGTGGTGGCCATGGTCGGGCTGGGCGCCAACCTGCCCGCCGATGCCAGCTACCCCAGCACCCGGGTCGACGCGCGCGGAGATGCCTTGCACGGCAGCCACCGCTACCGCCTGCACTTGAAGGCTGGTGAGTTGCCGCCGGTCAAGGCCTTCTGGTCGGTCACGGCCTATGGCGCCGACGACTACCTGATCGACAACCCCCTTCAGCGCCACGCGCTGGGTGACCGGGACGCGCTGCGCTTCAACGCCGACGGCTCGCTGGATCTGTGGATCCAGGCCGATGCGCCGGCAGCTGACAAGCAGAGCAACTGGCTGCCCGTCAAGGCCGGTGCGCCCTTCCTGCTGAATGCCCGCCTGTACTGGCCCAAGGAGGCCGCCCTGACCGGCGCCTGGGGCATGCCGGCCGTAGAGCGGCTCGACTGACATCGGTGACCAACAAGGCACACCCAACCATGAATCCCCTCAGCCCGACTGACTCAATGTTCCTGTGGATGGAGACGCGCAGCCAGCCCATGCACGTGGCCGGGCTGAACCTGTACACGCCTGCGAAGGGTGCGGGACCGGACTTCCTCCGCAGGCTGGTCGAGGGCTGGCGCCAACACCTGCAAGCCGTGCCGCCGTTCAACCAGCGGCCGGTGCTCAAGCTCGGCCGCTGGTACTGGGAGGAGGACCAGGACTTCGAACTCGACTACCACCTGCGCCATGTCGCGCTGCCCCAGCCCGGGCGCATCCGCGAGTTGCTGGCGATGGTGTCGCGGGTGCACGGCAACCTGCTCGACCGCAACCGCCCGCTGTGGGAGGCCTATGTCATCGAAGGCCTGCCCGGCGGGCGCTTCGCCACCTACACCAAGGTCCACCATGCGCTGGTCGACGGGGTCAGCGGCGCCAAGATGATGGCCGACGGCCTGAGCCGCAGCGCGGCTGAGATGAAGCCGCCGCTGTGGGCGCAGTCCTTTGGCAAGCGGGCGGCAGCCCCGGGCGGGACGATGGTCGACCGCCTGGTCAAGTCGGCGGTCGAGGCCGCCCGTGCCACGGGCGAGATCCTGCCCGGCGTGGGCAGCGGCTTGTGGGAACTGGTGCGCAGCAGCCAGGCCGTTGCCGGCGCCACCACGCCCTACGAAGCGCCGCCCACGCCCTTCAACACCGAGATCACGGGCTCGCGCCGGTTTGCGGCGCAGTCGTATTCGCTCGAGCGGCTGCGGCAGATCGGCAAGGCCAGCGGCGCCACGGTTAACGACGTCACGCTGGCCATTTGCGCCGGCGCGTTGCGCCGCCACCTGTTGTCGCAGAACGCGCTGCCCAAGACGCCGCTGACGGCGATGGTGCCGGTGTCCCTGCACGGCGATCCGGGCGCGGGTGACGAAGGCGGCAACCAGGTGGCGCTGCTGCTGGCCAACCTGGCCACGCACATCGCCGACCCTGTGAAGCGCCTGCAGCGCATCGTCGCCTCGACCACCGCAGCCAAGCAGCAGTTGTCGAAGATGACGCGGCTGCAGAAGATCGCCCACGGCGCGGCGATGCTGGCGCCGGCCGGCGTCAGCCTGGTCACCGGACACGCCCGGAAGCGGCCGGCCTTCAACCTGGTGATCTCCAACGTGCCCGGCCCGCGCGAGACGCTGTACCTGGACGGCGCGCGCCTGGACGAGGTCTACCCGGTGTCCATCCCCAGCCACTACCTGGCGCTGAACATCACCATCTGTGGCTACGGCGACCGCCTGGGTTTCGGCTACATCGCCTGCCGGCGCGCGGTGCCGGCGCTGCAGCGCATGCTGGACTACACCGACGCAGCCATTGCCGAACTCGAGCTGGCGGTGTCCCAGGCCAGCCCGCCAGCGCC
>JANMZX010000427.1:0-3545 GCA_031383745.1 Rhodoferax sp.
TGGGCATCAACTGGGTGCCCGCGAAGTCCTGGCGGGTCACGCCGCAGATCAGTTACGTGCACAACCAGTCGTCCATCGTGATCAATGACTACAACCGGGCGATTTTTTCCGTGGCAGCGCGGTTTGAGTTCTGAAGCCAGCGTATAACAACACGAGTATTTTCCAGGGAGCCCGCCATGCAGCATCCATTCAAACTCAAGAACGCAGCCCTGCTGATGGCGCTGGCCGCGATCTACCCGGTCGCGGCACATTCGGCGGCCGGGGTCGCCCAGTTTGCGGTCGGTGATGTCAGTGTGCGCCGCGGCGCGGCCAGCATCCCGCTGGCCAAGGGGCAGGCTATCGATTCGGGCGACAACATCGTGACCGGCACCAGCGGCCAGACGCAGATCCGGTTTACCGATGGCGGCCTGGTGTCGCTGACGCCAAACAGCCAGTTCAACATCAACAAGTACGTCGACGACAACGATCCCGGCAAGGACAGCTTTGCGGTCAGTTTCCTGCGCGGCGGGATGCGGGCGATCACCGGGCTGATCGGCAAGCGCAACCGCGACAACTACAAGGTCACCACCAACACTGCAACGATCGGCATCCGCGGGTCTGCTTTCTCGGCCAGGCACAACACCGATGGCAGCCTGGATGTGGCAGGCGAGCAGGACGCGATCGAGGTCTGCACCAACGCCGGCTGTGTATCGGTCATCGTGGGCGAAATCGTGCGCGTCACGGGCAGCGACACACTGCCCACCCGCACCGCCCTGCGATCCAACGTGCCGCCGCTGGTGGCCCGCTCAGACCTGTTCAACCCGGAGAACCCGGCCAACATTGCCCTGTTGGAACTGCCAAACCTGTTCACTGGCGAATTGGGTGGCGTCTCGGCCATGTTCGCCTTCGGTACCGATTCGATCGACACCTACCCGCGTGGCGGACAGGACCCCAGCGACGGTGCGGCCAACTTTGCAGCCGGCCAGATGGTCGCCCATCTGGGCAGTTCCGGTCCCTACAGTGGCTTCTCGCAACTGGTGGAAAAAACCAGCACCGCCGCCGGCAGCTTCGGGTTCGTGGGTGCCGCGACCGACCCGGGCTTCATCGGCTGGGGCTATTGGGACGAGGGCTCGGTCACCAGCCCGGATTACCAGCAGGAAGCCCGCTTTTCGGAATCCAGTTCCCTCCTCCAGGGCGTCCACTACATCGTCGGGAAACCCACGCCGCTGGCGCAGATGCCGGTCACCGGTGCGGCCCGGTACAGCCTGCTCGGCGGGACCAGCCCCACGGCGTATGACGGCGAGACCTTGCGCGTTGGTTCGCTGCTCGACGCCAGCCTGACCGTCAACTTCTCCAGCCAACGGGTGTCGGGTCAGATCAGCACCAGTTTCATCGTGGACGGCGAGAGCCATGCGGTCCTGGTCTACAACGTGGCTGGGCTCGATGGTGCGGCGTTTCGGTCCGATGGCTGCGGAAACGGCTTCTTCAACGGATTCTTCACGGGCAACCAGGCCAGCCGGGCCGGGTTGGTGTACGGTGCCTACGACTCCACCGTCGGGGACGTTCGTGGAGCCGCCGTCCTGGTGACCGCTGGCAGTGGCCTGACCGGCCTGTCGGCAGGTTTCGCCAGCACCGACGGCAACTACTTCGACTACTACTCGCCTCGTGGCGGGCCGGCGCCGAGCACCGGAACAGGGTTCTTCTCCGGCAACCAGTTGCTGGCACACGACGATGGCGAGGACTTCTACTCCACGTCACTCTGGGTGGCGCAGGGTGGTGCCAGCAGTTTCGGGGCACTGGGCAGCGTGGGGGACGCCGATTTCATCGGTTGGGGTTATTGGGGCAATGCCAGCTACAACAACACCAGCCACAGCGCGGGGGTGCACCATGTGGTCGGCCGCCCGACACCGGTGGCACAAATGCCGCAGAGCGGCACTGCGAAATACGACCTCGCCGGTGCCACGGCGCCAACCGCCTACTTGTCGGGCACGGTGCTGACCGGGCAACTGCTCAGCGCCGGCCTGAACGTGGACTTCGGCGACGGCAGCGTCAATGCCTTCTTCAACACCCGGTTCACCAAGACCAACGGGCAGGTTGTGCCGGTACAGATTGCCGGTGTCGGGAGCATCAGCAGCGGCTACGACGGCGAGACCTATGTGAACAGTTCCACCTTCTACAGCGACGACTACAACAGCGGGCATTTCAGCGGATTCTTCGTGGGCAACAACGCAACCCGCGCTGGCGTGATCTACCAAGCTGAAGACGGCCAGGTCGGGGATGTCCGCGGCGCGGCGGTGTTCCAGAAGAACGGCACCGGCGACAACTTCGGAAGCCGGGCCGGTATGGGCGCGATGTTTGCTTCGGGCGACGGCTTCGTGTACGACAGTGCCGTGCGCCCGGGCAGTTCCTATGGCGGATCGGCGTTCTTCATTGGCAACAACCTGTTCGACCATGACGACCAGTCCACCTCGTACGGAGGGTCGTCGTATCTCTTCACCCGCAGCCCGGTCACCAACTCGGGTTCGCTGGGTACACCCGCCGACACCGACTTCATCGGTTGGGGCTACTGGGCCAAGGGGCAGTCCTCAGGCGCAGTGCACAACGGCGCGGTGACAGACGTGCATTACCTGGTGGGCAGGCCGACACCGAACGCACAGATGCCCGTGACAGGGTCGGCCAACTACACCCTTGTCAACGGAACCCGCCCGACGGCGACCGACAACGCGGGCGCAACGATCTTCGGCACCTTGACAGGCGCCACCCTCACCGCCCATTTTGGAAGCGGCTTTGTCGACGCCACGATCAACACCCAGTTCACCAAGAGCAACGGCACCGTGGTGCCGGTGTCGATCTCGGATCTGGCCAACATCTCGGGCTCCCGGTTCACCAGCGTGGGTTGCGGCAATGGCACGATCCAGGGGTTTTTCACCGGGTCCCAGGCGGCCCGCGCCGGCCTGACCTACGGCCGCGACGGCACCGATGTCGGGCGTGTACGCGGGGCCGCGGTATTCACCAAGGGTACTGCGGTCGTGGACTGATCGGGTGTATCAGTCGAGGTAGTGGCTCGCCAGCAGGGCAATCGCCTGGGGGCCATGTACCTCGATAGCGCGGTTTCGGGCGGCAGCGCCGGTGCGGTGGCGCAGATCGCGCGACAAGACCAGCAATTGCAATGCATGCAGCGTCTCCTCCTGGTTGCGCACCGGAAAACCGTCCACGCCGGGTGTGATCTGCTCCGCATAACCCCCGTTGGCGGCGACAACCACCGGCAACCCCGCAGCCATCGCCTCCAGCACCACCCGGCCATACGGTTCGATGAAGCTGCCGGTGCGGTACACGAAGATGTCCAGCGACGCCAGAAACTCGCTCACCGGCTCCGCGCCCGCCGGCAGCAACTCCACACCCGGCACATCCGCGAGCCAGGGCGCGAGGCACATGCCGCCCATGATGCGCACACGCACGCCCCGTGCGGCGAGCATGCGGTACAGCGGTACATCCTGCGGGTCGTGTTTTTCAATCACATCCCGGCTGATGCGGCCGACCGTGATCGCACCCGTGTCCGCGCGCTC
>JANMZX010000433.1:0-2626 GCA_031383745.1 Rhodoferax sp.
TGACGTCGGCGCGGGCGATCTGCGCCACCAGACCGGCGCCCGGACGCAGGAAGCCGCTGCGCACCAGCGAGCGCACGACAACCCGGCCCAGGGTGGTGCTCACAAGCCCGCTGCCCGAACGGCGCCCATCAGGACACCTTCACCCTGCGGGCTGCGGTGTGAGCTTGCTTGGGGGCGGCCCGGCGCGGCGCTCATAAGGGTACCTTCGCCCTGCAGGCTGCGGTGCGCGCTTGCTTGGGGCGGCCCGGCGCGGCGCTCATGCTGCAGCGCCCGCTGGCGACAGGCTGAAACCTTCGTAGCCGCGGGCCACCACCTCCTCGCATTTCTGCCGGTAGGGCACCACGCCGCCGGCATAGGGCATGAAGACGCGCGGCTTGCCAGGCACGTTGGCGCCCACATACCAGGAGTTGGCCTGCAGGAACACGGTGCCTGCGGCGATCCGGTTGACCTCGCCGACCCACTGGTCCTGCGCCTCCGGCCGGGCCTCGATGGTGTCCAGGCTGCGCGCGCGCAGGTCGGACATGCACCGGACGATCCAGTCCACATGCTGCTCGATGGCGAAGATCATGTTGGCCAGCACCGAGGGGCTGCCCGGGCCGGTCACCGTGAACAGGTTGGGAAAACCCGCCACCATCAGGCCCAGGTAGGTGCGCGGGCCGGTCTCCCAGGCGCGCTCGAGCGTGACACCGGCGCGCCCGCGGATGTCCATCCGCAGCAGGGCGCCGGTCATGGCGTCGTAGCCGGTGGCGAACACGATGCTGTCCAGCGGGTAGTGCGCGGCGGACGTCTGCACGCCCTCGGGCGTGATGCGCTCGATCGGCGTCGCCCGCAGGTCGACCAGCGTCACGTTGTCGCGGTTGTAGGTGTCGAAGTAGTGGCTGTCGACACAGATGCGCTTGGCGCCGATCGGATGGTCCTTGGGCGCCAGCAGCTCGGCTACCTCGGGCCTGCGCACCGTGGCGCGGATCTGGGCCCGCACGAACTCCGCCGCCGTGGCGTTGGACTCGGTGTCCAGCATCAGGTCGTTGAAGGAATGCATGAAATTCACGCCGCCACGCTGCCAGCGGCGCTCGTATTCACGCTGGCGCTCCTCCGGATCGACCTCACGGGCCTTGCGCGCGCTCTTCTCGTACACGGTGCCGGAGGTGGTGTCGACGCGGGCGCGCTCGCGCAGCGCGGCGTAGTTGTCCTTCCAGGAGCGCTCGTACACATCGTCCATCGGCGCATTGCGCGCCGGCACGCTGAAATTGGCGGTGCGCTGGAACACCAGCAGCTGCGCCGCCTGCTCGGCCAGCATCGGTATCGCCTGGATGCCCGACGACCCGGTGCCGATGACGCCGACGCGCTTGCCCGAGAAGTCCACCCCCTCGTGCGGCCACGCACCGGTGTGGTAGGTGATGCCCTGGAAGCTGTCGATGCCATCGATCTGCGGCATGCGCGTCGACGACAGGCAACCGGTGGCCATGATGCAGAACCGGCTCCAGAGCCGTTCGCCACGGTCGGTGCACACCTCCCAGAGTGCGCGGTCGTCGTGGTAGTGCACGCTGGTGACCGTGGTGCCGAAACTGATGCCATCGCGCAGGCCGAAGCGCTCGGCCACGTGCTGCGCATAGGCCAGGATGTCGGGCTGCGCCGCGAAGCGCTCGGGCCAGTGCCACTCCTGCTGCAGGTCCTCGGAGAAAGAGAACGAGTACTGCATGCTCTCGACGTCGCAGCGCGCACCGGGGTAGCGGTTCCAGTACCAGACACCGCCCACGTCGTCGGCCTTCTCGAACACCCGCGCAGAAAAGCCGGCCTGGCGCAAGCGGTGCAAGGCGTACATGCCGGCGAAACCGGCGCCGACGACCACGGCGTCCACCGCCCCGGAGCCGCTGTCGGCCCCCTTGTTCTGATGATCCAAGCGCACGGTGTCTGGTCCTTTCCTGGCAGATGGCCCGGCGCCGGACTACTCCGGCGCCTTTGCACACTACCGATGGTAATTATTAACTACTTGCTGGTACACTCGGGATAACCCTCGACGGCGCTCGACGCGGAACCTGCTCGCGCGCTGTTTCCACACACTGACAAGGATCCACCATGACAAACCTGTTTTCCCTGGCCGGCAAGGTCGCCGTCGTCACCGGCGGCGCCCAGGGCATCGGCCTGATGATTTCGCGCGGCCTGGTGCAAGCCGGTGCCAAGGTCTACGTCTGCTCGCGCAAGAAAGCCACCTGCGACGCCGCCGTAGCGGAGCTGTCGGCGTTCGGCGAATGCGCCGCGCTGCCGATGGACGTGTCCAACGTGGCCGAGGCCGAGCGTTTTGCGGCGGAACTCCGGGAGCGTGAGGGCAAGCTGCATGTGCTGGTCAACAACGCCGGCGCCGCCTGGGGTGCGCCGTTTGCCGAATACCCGGACTCGGCCTGGGACAAGGTGCTGGCGCTCAACGTCAAGGCGGTGTTCCATCTGGCGCGCTTCTGTACGCCGCTGCTCGAACAATCGGCCGTGCCCGGCGACCCGGGACGCATCATCAACGTGGGCTCGATCGACGGCTTCCGCGTGCCCGCGCTCGAGAACTACGCCTACTCCACCAGCAAGGCCGCGGTGCACCACCTCACCCGCGTGCTGGCGCAGCGCCTGGCGCGCCAGA
>JANMZX010000453.1:0-2030 GCA_031383745.1 Rhodoferax sp.
CCAGCAATTGCTGCCAGGTGTCGGTGATGCCCACCGTCACCAGCACATGGCGCGCCAGAAAACTCTGGTCGCCCTTGACCACCACATCCACCGCCGTGCCGATGAGCACCTCGGGCAGGATGTCGAAGAACTTGTTGAGGACCGAATAGAGCGTCGCGAGACGGAAATCGCGGCGGTAGCCAGAGGCGTAGCGGAACAGGCGCTGTAGGGGGTGCATCGGGGTGATCGTACCCGTGGGTGCCTGCGCGCTGGTGCATCGCCGCTGCTGGACGCGAAGGGGTTCGATGGCCGGGCCGGTGCCGCGGCAATGAGATACTGGGAGGCAGGAGACAAAACACCATGAAATTGCAACCCTTTCGCGGCGTGTTGGCGCTGTCTGCGGCCGTTGTACTGCTCGGCCCGGCAGTCGCCTGGGCACAGGCCTGGCCGACCAGGCAGCCGATCAAGCTGGTCGCCGTGTTTCCGCCGGGGGGATCGGTCGACCAGGTGGCGCGCATCCTGGCGCAACCCCTGTCCACCCAACTCGGCGCCAACGTGATCATCGAGAACAAGGGGGGCGCATCGGGCTCCATCGGCGCGGCGGCGGTGGCCGCGGCGCCACCGGACGGCTACACCTTTGCGGTGGTGTTCGACACCCACGGCGTCAATCCGGCCCTGATCCCGAACCTGCCGTTCGACTCGAAAAAGGACCTGGTGCCATTGGTGCTGGTGGGCACGTCGCCGATGGTCCTGGCCACCTATGCCGCCAGCGAATACAAGACTTTCGCCGATGTGGTGGCCGCGGCGAAGGCCAAAAAGAACGTGAGTTACGGCACCATCGGTTCCGGCAGCCTGGGGCATGTGGCGATGGAGTTGATGGGCAAGAACGGCAACATCCCCTGGGTGCATGTTCCCTACAAGGGTGGCGGCCCGCTGATGAACGATGCGGTGGCCGGGCATGTGCCGCTGTCGATCGGGTCGGTGTTCGTGACCAAGCCGCACATCGACAGCAAACGCATGCGTCCGCTGGCGGTCACCACGGCCAAACGCAGCCCGGACCTGCCCGACGTGCCGACCATGGCCGAAAGCGGTTATCCCGGCTTCGAGGCACCCGCCTGGTGGGCGGTGCTGGCACCGGCAAAGACCCCGCCGGAGATTCTCAAACGGATGAACGAGGAACTCAACAAGGCGCTGGCCTCGCCTGATGTGGCCAAGCGGCTGGATGCCCAGGGCATCGACGTGGTGGGTGGCAGCAGCGAGTCGGCCAGGGTGTTCATCGAGAAGCAGATGGACATCTGGGCCAAGGTGGTCAGGGACAACAACATCAAGGCGGATTAAGCGGCCGGCCCCGGCCGGCGGGTTTCACTCCTCGGGCGTCACCCCCAGCGCCACCAGCACCCGCGCCACCATGTTGTAGGTGGCGATGGCGCAGGTGAGTTCCACGATTTCGGTGGTGTCGAAGTGCTGCTGCAAGGCGGCAAATACGGCGTCGTCGACCTTGACGTCGAGCGTCATCTGGGCGGCATACTGAAGCACCAGTCTTTCCACCACCCCGAGTCGTGGATCGACCTGGGCCGCGCGCGGGTTGCCGGCAACGGCCTGCTGCAGCGCGTCGAGTTCGGCCTGGGTGCCGCCCGCCGCCAGGAAGTCGGGCGCATGGTGCTTGTATTCGTAGGCGGCGCCAGTCAGCAGCGCCACGGTGCAAATGCCGAGTTCGCGCAGCTTGCGGCTGGTGGGCAGTTCGCTGCGAACGGCCCGGAGGTAGACGTTCCAGCCCCTTGCGACCGGCTCGCTCCACAACAAGGCCTTGTCCAGGTTGATGAACTGGCCACCGCGGCGCGCCAGGATCGCGTCGACCAGGTCCTGAGGCTGGGGCTTGAGGGCAGGGGTCCAGTCGGCGATGCGCATGAGGTGCTTTCGGAAGGAATGTGGGGGAGCCGGCGCGGCTAAACCAGCTTGCGTTTGATCTTCTTGTCCCAGGTCCGTGTCAGTATCTTCACCTCACCCTCGTAGGCCTCCAGGGTGCCAGTCACGTGCCAATGGGTCTTGCT
>JANMZX010000463.1:0-1937 GCA_031383745.1 Rhodoferax sp.
CAACAAGGAACCTCCGACATGGGCGCGCAGTGGAAAGCAAAAGGCAAGGAACTGGCGGCCAATGCCAGGGGCAAACTCTTTGGCCGCCTGGCCAAGGACATCATGGTGGCGGCGCGCAACGGCGCCGACCCGGCGTCGAATTCGCGCCTGCGGCTGGTGGTGGAGCAGGCACGCAAGGTGTCCATGCCCAAGGAGACCCTGGAGCGTGCGATCAAGAAGGGCGCCGGGCTGACCGGCGAGGCGGTGCACTTCGAACATGTGATCTACGAGGGTTTTGCGCCGCACCGCGTGCCGGTGATGGTCGAATGCCTGACCGACAACGTCAACCGCACCGCGCCGCAGATGCGCGTGTTGTTCCGCAAGGGGCAACTCGGAGCCGCCGGTTCGGTGGCGTGGGATTTCGACCACGTGGGTCTGATCGAAGGGGAACCCGCCGTCGCCGGCGCCGACCCGGAAGTGGCTGCCATCGAGGCCGGCGCGCAGGACCTGGAGCCGGGCGAGGACGAGGGCACCACCCTGTTCGTGACCGCACCGACCGACCTGGATATCGTCAGCCGGGCCCTGCCGGCGCAGGGTTTCAAGGTGCTGTCGGCCAAGCTCGGCTACAAGCCGAAGAACCCGATCGACCCGGCCAGCCTGAGTGCAGGCGACCTGGCGGAGGTCGAGGACTTTCTGGCCGCCATCGACGGCAACGACGATGTGCAGAATGTGTTCGTGGGGTTGGCGGGTTGAGGCCGGCGCAGCGATGGCGCACCATCGTCGCAGGCCCTGCCGACCCGCGTGTTGATCACATCCTTGGCGTCTTATCCGTACCGGACCACCTATGCCCACCGACCCATCGCCGCTCGAAGCCGATCGTTTGCGCGCGCTCCCGAAGGCCGAGGTGCACCTGCACCTCGAGGGTTGTTTCGAGCCCGACCTGATCGCGCAGTGGGCCGGGCAGCAGGGCGTTGCCCTGCCCCGGCCGCGCGAGGATCTGCTGAAGTTTTCGGGGCTGGCGGACTTTCTGGCCTTCCTCGATCTGGCCTGTGGCCTGGCGTCGACGCGTGCGCGCCTGGCCGAACTCGCCTACGGGCTGAGCCAGCGTCTGGCCGAGAGCGGCACCGGGTATGCCGACGTGATCGTCAATCCCACCCACTGGCACGCCTGGCATGGCCGCCTCCCCGACATGCTCGACGCGATGCACGCTGGTTTCGCCGAGGCAGAGCAGGATGGATTGCCCCCGGTCGGGTTGTGCATCAGCCTGTTGCGCACACAGTCGGCTGCGGCTGCGGTTGAACTGGTCGACCTGTTGACCACCCGGCGCCATCCCCGCGTGGTTGCGCTGTCGGTGGATGGCAATGAAGCCACCGCCGGGCGCACCGGCCCGCGCTTCGCCGACGCGTTCCGCCGGGCCGGTGCCGCCGGGCTGCGCCGCACGGTGCACGCAGGCGAGTCCAGCGGCCCCGAGGGGGTGTGGGATGCGGTGCAATTGCTGGGCGCAGACCGCATCGACCACGGCGTGCGCGCCATCGACGATCCCGCGCTGGTCGGGATGCTGGCCGACAGGCAGATCCCGCTGGGTGTGTGCCCCACGTCGAACATCGCGCTAGGGGTGTATCCGTCGATGCAGGAACACCCGCTGGAGAAGCTGCGGGCTGTCGGCGTGCCGGTGTCGGTGAACACCGATGATCCGGCCCTGCTCGGCACCAGCCTGGTGGCCGAGTACCAGGTGTGCCGGCGCGCTTTCCGGTGGCCGGACGCGGTGCTGAAGGACGTGGCGCGCACGTCGATCGAGGCGAGTTTTGCGAACGCCGATGTCAAGAGCGGGCTGCTGCAGGCGCTCGACGCCTGGTAACGGCGTCGCCGAACTGCGGCCTCACAGCCCGCGCGGCAGCGGCAACGGCAGCGCCGTCTTGTAGCGCACCTGCTTCAACGCGAAGCTGGAGCGGATCTTC
>JANMZX010000518.1:0-12012 GCA_031383745.1 Rhodoferax sp.
ACGCATCGAGGCGGTACGCAAAGCCATGCTCCAGGCCCTGGAGCAGTCCAGTGACTCGACCCATGTGGCCCTTGAACGCAAGTTGCTGTTCGCCAAGGATATCGGCGAATTGTGGTACGCCCGGCCCGACCTCATGAACGCAGTGGCCGGCAAACTGGGTGAGTCGCAGGCCCGTCAGGTACTCGATCACATCACCGCCTTGTTCAAGGGCCTGCAACCCGGAGCCTTCCGCTGACCCGCTATCCGGGTTTTCCCTTGGTTCCATGCGCTAGGGCCGGTTGCACACGGCCTTCATGACCGACGCACTGACAGAGTCCGGCTGTACGGCGCTCCAGGCGCCAGGCTGGCTGGAGCGCCCGGTCATGCGTCCCGAACCCATCGCCCCGGAAAAATAGAGCGTCTGCAGGCTGCGGTACCGTGCTTCCGGGCAGTGGTATTCGAGCAGACTGCGGTAGGAGCTGTCGCCCTCCGCATCGGGTTCGACCAGATCATGCAGCGTCCAGGCACGGCGCAGTGTGCCCTCGGCGCGGACCGATTCCAGATCCACATAGTCGTAACTCTTGTCGGTGCCGTCCGTCGGCGTCCACGCCGCCCGGGCCGGCAGGGCACAAGCCCACACCACGACCAGGACGCCCCACGCGGCAAGCGCGCGCCGGTGTCGACGCACACCCATCCTCAGCGGGCGGCGCGCACCATGTTGCGCGCGATCACGATCTGCTGGATCTGGCTCGTGCCTTCATATAGCCGGAACAGGCGCACATCGCGGTAGAAGCGCTCGATGGCGTAGTCCGCCAGGTAGCCGGCACCGCCGAAGATCTGCACCGCCCGGTCGGCCACCCGGCCACACATTTCGGATGCAAACAGCTTGCAGCAGGAGGCCTCGGTCGAGACGTTTTCGCCCGCGTCGCGCCGGCGCGCGGCGTCGAGCACCATGCATTGCGCCGCGTACCACTCCGCCTGGCTGTCGGCCAGCATCGCCTGCACCAGCTGGAACTCGGCGATCGGCTGGCCGAACTGCTTGCGCTCCATGGCGTACCGCAAGGCGTCGTCGAGCATGCGCCGGGCCACACCCACACACACGGCGGCAATGTGGATGCGCCCCTTCTCCAGCACCTTCATCGCCGTCTTGAAACCATGCCCCTCGACATGCCCGATCAGGTTCTCTGCGGGCACGCGGCAGTTGTCGAAGATCACGTCGCAGGTGTGGGCCCCGCGCTGCCCCATCTTCTTGTCGATCTTGCCCAGGCTGATGCCCGGTGATCGCGCGTCGACGATGAAGGCAGATACGCCGCCGGCCCCCTTGTCGGCCGGGTTGGTGCGCGCCATCAGCGTGAAAATGCCGGCCTGCGGCGCATTGGTGATGTAACGCTTGGTGCCGTTCACGATGTAGTGGTCGCCCTGGGCATCGCTGTCGCGGATGGCCATCGTGCGCAATGATGCCGCGTCGGAGCCGGCATCGGGCTCGGTGAGGGCGAACGAGGCGATCAGTTCGCCACTGGCCATGCGCGGCAGGTATTCGGCCTTCTGCGCCGGGGTGCCGTCCATCAGGATGCCCTGGGAACCGATGCCGACCGTGGTGCCGAATACCGAGCGGAACGCGGGTGAGGTCTTGCCCATCTCGACCATCACCAGCGCCTCTTCCTCCATCGTCAATTCGAGGCCGCCATAGGACTCGGGAATCGTCAGGCCGAACAGGCCGAGGCGCTTCATATCGTCGATGATGGCATCCGGGATGCGGTCGGTGTCGGAGACCTCCTGCTCGGCGGGGACCAGGCGCTCGCGCACAAACCGGCTGACGCTGTCGAGCAAGGCATTTAGTGTGTCCTGGTCCCGAATCATGTCCGCGCTCCTTTTTGGGCCATGTTACCTTGGCGCGTGCCGGGACACCACCCGCACCCGACACGATCCACCCCCCTGCCGGCGCGCCTATGATCACCATCTGGTGCCCGGTGGCACCCGGGAGAACTCTATGGCATCCGGAAAGATTCTTGTCGCCCAGGGCGGCGGCCCCACGGCGGTAATCAACCAGTCGATGGTGGGTGTGGCGCTGGAAGCGCGGCGGCACCACAAGGTCGATTTGGTCTACGGCGCGCGCCATGGCGTGCGCGGCATCGTGAACGAGGATTTCGTGGACCTCACCCAGGAGACCAGCCATAACCTGGAACTGGTGGCGGCGACACCTTCCTCGGCGCTGGGCTCCACCCGCGACAAGCCCGATGCGAAGTACTGCCACGAGATCTTCGAGGTGCTGCGCCACCACGAGATCGAGCACTTCTTCTACATCGGCGGCAACGATTCATCCGACACGGTGCGCATCGTCAGCGAGGAGGCGCACAAGGCCGCCTACCCGCTGCGCTGCATCCACATTCCCAAGACCATCGACAACGACCTGGTGGGCAATGACCATACGCCGGGCTTTCCGTCCGCCGCCCGCTTCGTGGCACAGGCATTTGCCGGTGTCAACCTGGACAATGCCGCACTGCCCGGCGTGTATGTGGGCGTGGTTATGGGCCGCCATGCGGGTTTCCTCACAGCGGCCTCGGCGCTGGGCAAGAAGTTCCCGGACGATGGCCCGCACCTGATCTACCTGCCCGAGCGCACATTCGTGCTGGAGCAGTTCCTGGCCGACGTCAAGGCGACCTATGCCCGTTATGGTCGCTGCGTGGTTGCGGTGTCCGAGGGCATCCATGACGCCTCGGGCGTACCCATGCTGGGACTGCTTGCCAAGGAACTGGAACAGGACGCGCACGGCAATGTGCAGCTCTCCGGTACCGGCGCGCTGGCCGACCTGCTGTGCGAAGAGATCCGCAGCAAGCTGGGCATCAAGCGGGTGCGGGGTGACACCTTCGGCTACCTGCAGCGCTCCTTCATCGGCTGTGTATCGGACGTTGACCAGCGCGAGGCCCGGGAAGTCGGCGAGAAGGCGGTCCAGTTCGCGATGTGGGGCACGCAGGATGGTTCAGTGGCCATCAAGCGCACCGGCTTCTATTCGGTCGACTACGAACTGCTGCCGCTCGCGGCGGTGGCTGGCAAGACCCGCGTGATGGATGAGGAGTTCATTTCCGCCGACGGCACCGGTGTCACCGATGCCTTCCGGCTCTACCTGCGGCCCCTGCTCGGGTCCGGCATGCCGGACGCCTTCCGGCTGCGCGCGGCGCCGGTCGCCAAACGCGCGCGTTGATGTTCCTGGCGTCGAAACTGCTCGCCTTCGCGGTCGAGCCGCTGTTCTGGGTGCTGGTCCTGCTGCTCGCCAGCCTGCTGGCAGGGGCGCGGCGTCCTGAATGGGGACGCGCCCTCGCCTGGGCGTCACTCTGGGTACTGGTGCTGGCCATCTGGACGCCGGTACCGTTGATGGTCATACGCCACCTGGAGTCGCGTTACCCGCCGATTCCTGCAGATGCCGATCTGCGCCCCTACGTGGGCATCGTGGTGCTTGGCGGTGCGCTGTCGCGATCGGAGCTGTGGGAGGCGCACCACCAGGTGGCGCTCAACGAACAGGCCGAACGCATGACGACCGCCGTGGCCCTGGCGCGCCGGCATCCGCATCTCCAACTGCTGTTCACCGGCGGTATCGCCTCGGTCGCCGGAGAAGGCCTGACGGAATCTGTGCGTGCCCGCCAGTTCTTCGACGAGATGGGCGTCAACCCGACGCAGGTGCAGTACGAAGACAAGTCACGCAATACCTACGAGAACGCGGTGTTCAGTGCTGCCATGCCCGGCGTGCGCAAGACCGATCGCTGGCTGCTGCTGACCTCGGCCAACCACATGCCGCGCTCGATGGGGGTGTTCCACAAGGCTGGGTGGAATGTCACACCCTATCCGGTGGACTACCGGACGATCCAGGACATCGACTGGCTCGATTTTTCGCTGTACTACGGGCCCACCACATGGACGACTGCCCTGCACGAGTGGGTGGGCTACTACGCCTACCGCTGGCTGGGCAAACTCTGAGCGGCACGCACTGTGGTCAGGGTGGCAGCCGACTCACCAGTACCTTGTCGATGCGCCTGCCGTCCAGGTCGACAACCTCGAAACACCAGCCAGCACAGGCGATCTTCTCGCCAGTGCCCGGCAAGCGGCCGGTCACCGCCATCAGCAGGCCGGCCACGGTGTTGTAACGGCCCCGCTCCTCGTCCGGCAATTCGTCGATATCGAGCCGGGCCTTGAATTCGCCGACCGGCATGGCGCCGTCCACCAGCCAGGAACCGTCGTCGCGCCGCGTGGCCCATGCGTCCCCCTGGGCATGCGGCTGCAGTTCCCCCGTGATCGCCTCCAACAGGTCGTTGGGGGTGATCAGACCCTGCACCACGCCGTATTCATCCACCACCAGAACCATGCGGGTCGACTTGGCGCGGAACTGCTCCACCAGCTCCATGCCGCTGATCGTCTCGGGCACGAACACCGCGCTCTGGGCATGGCTTTCGATGCTGCCATCGTGCGCCGACCCAAGGTGCAGCAGCTGCCCGACGCTGATCTTGCCCACCACGTCCTCCAGCGAGCCGCGGCACACCGGGTACCACGAGTGCGTGCCGCGCTCGCCATCCTGCCCTACCTTGAGCAGGCATTGCGCCACCGAGTCAGAGGCCTCCAGCCACTTGATGTCGGCACGCGGCAGCATCATCGACGTCAGTGGCCGATCGTCGAGCAGGAACACGTTCTGCACCATCTGGTGCTCGTGCTCCTCGATCAGGCCGGCGTCCACGCCCTCCTCCAGGCTGGCGGCGATCTCCTCCTCTGTCACCGCCCGGTTGCCCGCGGTGTCGATGCGCAACAGCTTGAGCACGCCCTGGGTGCAGGCCGACAGCAGCCAGACGAAGGGCTTGGCTCCCGTCGCGACCCAGGTCATCGGGCGCGCCACCAGCCGGGCAACCGGCTCCGGGTACAACTGGCCGATGCGTTTGGGCACGAGTTCCCCGAACACGATGGTGATGAAGGTGATGACCGTGACGACAATACCTGTGGCGGTGAAGGCCGACACGCGCTCCGACAGCCCGAGGCCCTGCAGCCAGGTGGCCACTCCGGCGCTGAAAGCGGCCTCGCCGACGATGGCATTGAGCATGCCGATCGAGGTGATCCCCACCTGCACCGACGACAGGAAACGGGTCGGGTTGTCGAGCAGGTTCAGCGCTGCCTGCGCACCCCGGTCGCCGGCCTCGGCCATGTTGAACAGCCGCACCTTGCGGCTGGCCGTCAACGCCAGTTCGGACATCGCAAACGCGCCGTTGAGCAGGGTCAGCAGCGCGATCAGCAATATGTCCATGGAACCGGAGGCAGAATCAACACCATGGCACTTTACCTGATCGGAGACATCCAGGGCTGCGACGACGCGCTGCGCCGGATGCTGGACAAGATCGCTTTCTCGCCCAGCCGCGACACCCTGTATGTACTGGGCGACCTGGTGAACCGAGGCCCTGACTCGCTGGCGGTATTGCGGCGCATCCGGCAACTGGGCCACTCCGCCCGATGCCTGCTGGGCAACCACGATCTGCACTTGCTGGCGGTCGCCCATGGCCTGCGAGCGCCGCATCGGAACGACACGCTCACGCCCATCCTGGAGGCGCCGGAGCGCGACACGCTACTGGACTGGCTGTGTCACCAGCACATGGCCCTGTTGGAGACGCTGCACGGCCATCCGGTGCTGATGGTGCATGCCGGGGTGATGCCAACGTGGACGGCGCAGCAGACAGTGGCATTGGCGGGCGAGGTGGAGCGGGTGCTGCGCGGCCCTGACCTGTCGCTGTTCCTGGCCGACATGTATGGCAACAAACCGTCGCGCTGGCGCGACGACCTGTCAGGGCCCATGCGCCTGCGCTGCATCGTCAACGTGCTGACGCGCCTGCGCTTTTGCACCCCCGAGGGCGAGATGGATTTCGACACGAAGGAAGGTGTTGCCGCGGCACCCGACGGCTTCCTGCCATGGTTCGACGTCCCGGGGCGGCAGACCGCCGGGGGCACTGTCGCGTTCGGACACTGGTCCACGCTGGGCTGGCTGGGCCGGGCCGATGTGCTGTCGCTCGACACCGGTTGTGTGTGGGGTGGGTCTCTCAGCGCGGTTCGCATGCAACCGGGCACTGACGCAGCCGGACTGCCGGACTGCGAACTGATTCAGGTGCGATGCGCGCAGACCCGGGTGCCCGGGCTGTGATGCGGCACCCCCGCAGGCGCGTCAACCCGCCGTTGTTTCGGGCGTCGGTACGGGCGTGGCTGCTGGCTCGGGATCGGTCTTGAACAGGGCGGCCACGCGGCGCTTGGGCTTGATGTTGGCCGAAATGCTGCGCACCGGCCGTGTTGCCGACGGCTCCCAGGCTGGAGCGGCTTCCGCAGTGGCGCTGGGCGCTTCGTAGGGCTTGTCGAAAAACGGGTCGCGCGAGACCGGCGGCGGGCGCGCGTAATCGCGCCGTGGCTGGCGCTCGGCGCGCTGCACATCGCGCTGGCCGTCAGCCTGCGGACGACCGCGCGCGCCGGACGGGCCGCGCGGCTCGTCGGGCACCTCGTCGGCGGCATACATGCGCCGCCCGTCGTTGATGCGGCCCTGCTTGCGGATGTCGGGGCTGTCTTCTTCGAACTCGACCGGTTCGAGCTCGACCTTGGTCTTGAGCAGCTTTTCGAGGTCGGCCATCAGGCGACCATCGGACTTGGACACGAAGCTGACGGCCAGCCCGGAGGCGCCGGCACGCCCGGTGCGCCCGATGCGGTGGATATAGTCCTCGGCGTTGAACGGGATGTCGAAATTGAACACCGCCGGCACGTCCTTGATATCGAGTCCACGCGCGGCCACGTCGGTGCACACCAGCAGGTCGACCTCACCCTTCTTGAACGAGTCGAGCGCCTTGAGCCGCTCGTCCTGGCTCTTGTCGCCGTGCAGCGCGGTGGTCTTGAGACCCTCGCGCTCCAGCGAACGCGCCAACCGGGCGCAACCCAGCTTGCTGTTCACGAACACGAACGCCTGCTTCATGCCGCGCTGACGCAGGATCTGGTGCAGCGCATGGCGCTTGTCCTCGTCGGCGACGCTGTAGAAATGCTGCTCGACCGTGCTGGCCGTGGCATTCGGGCGCGCCACCTCGATCGTCACCGGGTCCTGCAGGTAGCTGTTGGCCAGGCGCCTGATCTCCGGCGAGAAGGTGGCAGAGAACAGCAAGGTGGTGCGCTGCTTGGGCAGATAGCTCAGGATGCGCTGCAGGTCCGGCAGGAAACCGATATCGAGCATGCGGTCGGCCTCATCGAGCACCACATACTCGACCTGGTTGAGCACCGCGTTCTTGGCTTCGATATGGTCCAGCAGCCGCCCGGGAGTGGCCACGAGGATCTCGACCCCGCGCTTGAGTTCCAGCGTCTGGGGTTTCATGTCCATGCCACCGAACACCACGGTGCAGCGCAGCTGGGTGTGCTTGGCGTAGGACTTGATCGACTGGGCCACCTGGTCCGCCAGTTCCCGGGTGGGCAGCAGCACCAATGCGCGCACCGGATGGCGGGCTGGCGAGGTGGACGCGTTTTCATGGGCCAGCATGCGCTGCAGCAGCGGCAGCGAGAAGGCCGCCGTCTTGCCGGTGCCGGTCTGGGCGGCGCCCATCACGTCGCGCCCCTGCAGCACCACAGGAATCGCCTGTGCCTGGATCGGCGTCATGGACTCGTAGCCCAGTTCGGCGACGGCCCGCGCCAAGGGCGCTGCAAGCTGGAGTTGGGAGAAAGCGTCTATGCGCTCGGGAACAATCGGTGTGGCTACGGCGTCGCTCATCAGTACCTGCGGGAGGAAGGCTACCGGGCCTGTTTTGGGCGCCGGAGCGGGTGGTGCCCCATGGGTCGGGCAAACTCGCATTATCCTCCTATAAAGCCCTGGCCGAAAATGTGTCGCAACCCTTCACGCTGCCACCCTGCAGCCCGGCATTGAACCAGCGCTGGCGCTGGGCACTCGTGCCGTGGGTGAAACTCTCGGGCACCACGGCCCCACCACCGGCGCGCTGGAGTGCGTCATCGCCGATCTTGGCCGCCGCGTTCATGGCTTCCTCGACGTCGCCGTTCTCCAGGATCCGTCGCGCGTTCTGGGCGTGGTGCGCCCAGACACCGGCCAGGCAGTCGGCCTGCAGTTCCAGGCGCACGCTCAGCGCGTTGTACTGCACCTTGTCGACCCGGCCACGCATCTCCTCCATCTTGCCGGTGATGCCCAGCAGGTTCTGCACATGGTGGCCGACCTCATGGGCGATCACGTAGGCCTGGGCAAAGTCACCGGGCGCGCCCAACCGGGTTTTCAGGGTTTCGTAGAAGTTCAGGTCGATATAGACCTTCTGGTCCCCCGGGCAGTAGAACGGGCCCATGGCCGTCTGCCCGGTGCCGCAGGCGGTCGGCGTGGCCCCCCGGAACAGCACCAGGCGCGGCTCCTGGTAGGCCTTGCCGCCCTTGGTGAAGACATCCTTCCAGACATCCTCGGTGTCGGCCAGCACGGTCGAGACGAACTTGGCCAGACGGTCGTCGGCGGGCGGGCGCTGGGCCGGCGCCTGTTGCTGCACCTGCTCCATGCCACCGCCACCGCTGAGCATGTTGAGAATCGTGAGCGGGTTGATGCCGAAGATCCAGCCGCCCACCAGTGCAATCACGATCGTGCCCACACCGATCCCGCGGCCGCCGATCATGCCGCCACCACCACCGCCCGCGCGGCGGTCCTCCACGTTGTCCGATTCCCGGTTGCCTTCCCATTTCATGGCCGAATCCTCCTGTGCGGTTTGCGGGCGCTGGCCACGCCATGACAAATCGCGGTAAATTGCAGGCATGTTACGCGCCCGGCCAGACTCCATCCGTAGGACGCCCGCTCGTGGCGCCGTAGCGCCCGATGCCGCGCTGTCACCGACCGTGTTGGTGACCGGTTTTGACGCTTTTGGCGGCAGTGCCGTCAACCCCAGCTGGCTGACCGCGCAGGCGCTTCACGGGAGCCGCATCAGCGGGCACCGCATCGTTGCGGCGCAACTTCCAACCGTGTTCGCGCGGTCCCTGCCGGAGCTTGCAGCGTTGTTGCAGCTGCATCGCCCGCTCCTGGTCATCTGCCTCGGTCTGGCCGGCGGCAGGGCCGCCGTTTCGCTGGAGCGCGTGGCCATCAACGTCGACGATGCCCGTATCCCCGACAACGCATCGCTGCAGCCCATCGACAGCCCGGTCGTGCCTGGTGGTCCGGCCGCCTACTTCAGCACCCTGCCAATCAAAGCCATGTTGCGCGCCATGCAGAAGGCCGGAATTGCCTCCGACGTGTCACAGACGGCGGGCACCTTTGTCTGCAACCACGTCTTCTACGGGCTCATGCACGCATTGGCGACGCGGCGCATGCTCAAGGGCACGCGCGGGGGCTTCATACATCTGCCGTTTCTGCCGGATCAGGGCACACCGTCGATGCCGCTGCCAGAAATGGTTCGCGGCCTGCGCGCTGCAGTGCGTTGCGCGCTGCGTACGCCCGTCGACGCACGCCTGGGCGCAGGGGCAACCCACTGAGCGCCTGCAACAGGCTTCAGGCGCGCGGCAACGTGACGCCGCGCTGGCCCTGGTACTTGCCGCCGCGGTCCTTGTAGCTGGTCTCGCAGACCTCGTCGCTCTCGAAGAACAATACCTGCGCGCAGCCTTCGCCGGCATAGATCTTGGCCGGCAGGGGCGTGGTGTTGCTGAACTCCAGCGTCACGTAACCCTCCCACTCGGGCTCGAAGGGCGTGACGTTGACGATGATGCCGCAGCGCGCATACGTGCTCTTGCCCAGGCAGATCGTCAGCACGTTGCGCGGTATGCGGAAATACTCCAGGGTGCGCGCCAGCGCAAAGCTGTTGGGCGGAATGATGCACACATCGTCGTGAAAATCCACGAAGCTCTTTTCGTCGAAGTTCTTCGGGTCGACCACCGTGCTGTGGATGTTGGTGAAGACCTTGAACTCCGGTGCGCAGCGGATGTCGTAGCCGTAACTGCTGGTGCCGTAGCTGATGATCTTGTGGCCATCCCGCTGGCGGATCTGACCCGGCTCGAAGGGTTCGATCATGCCGGTGCTCTCGGCCATCCGGCGGATCCATTTGTCGCTCTTGATTGTCATTCGTGGCCCCGTTCGCAGTGCGTGCGTCTGGCCACGATTGTAGGCAGCACCAGCGTGCGCTCAGCCCGCCGGCGCCCCGCCCGCGATCACGGTGCGCTGGACCAGCCGGTCGTCGCCGACCACGATCATCGCAAACAGCAGTTCGTCCAGGTTGCTCGCAGCCGCCGTGCGCCGCTGCATCAGCGGGGTGCACCCCGGGTCGAGCACCACGAAGTCGGCCTCGCAGCCGACCTGCAGGTTGCCCACCACGCCTTCCAGCCCCAGTGCAGCCGCGGCCCCCGCCGTGTGTTGCCACCACAGACGCTGGGGCGGCAGGCTGACGCCGGGCTTGGTCTGGCCCTCCCGGCCGACGCAGTAGGCGGCCAGCATGGTGTGGAACGGCGACAGCGAGGTGCCGCCGCCCACATCACTGGCCAGCCCGTAGCGAAAGCCAACCCGGTCGGCCGCGGCAAAGTCGAAGAAACCGCTGCCCAGGAACAGGTTGCTGGTCGGGCTCACGGCGGCCGCCGCGCCGGTGTCGCGCATCAGCGCGCGGTCCTCGTCGTCCAGGTGGATGCAATGCGCATACACGGCCCGCTCGCGCAGCAGCCCGAACTCGTGGTAGACCGACAGGTAGGAGCGCGCCGCCGGAAACAGCTCGCGAGCCCAGGCGACTTCGTCCTTGTTCTCCGCCACGTGGGACTGGATCCACACATCCGGATAACGCGATGCCAGCGCCCCTGCGCCGCGCAGCTGGGCGACACTGCAGCTCGGCGCGAAGCGCGGGGTGATCGCGTAACCGAGCCGGCCCCTGCCATGCCAGCGCTGGATCAGCGTCTCGGTATCGTGCAGGCTCGGGCCCGTCTCGTCACGCACGCCGTCCGGCGAATGGCGATCCTGCAGCACCTTGCCGGCGATCAGCCGCAGGCCGCGGCGCTGGGCCGCAGCGAAAATCGCATGCACCGACGCCGGGTGGGACGTGGCGAACGCCAGGGCGGTGGTCACGCCGTTGGACAGCAGCTCCTGCAGGAAGAACTCGGCCGTCTGCGCGCAATGCGCCGGGTCGGTGAAACGGCTCTCCTGCGGAAAGGTGTAGTTCTCGAGCCACGGCAACAGCCCGCTGGCGGGCGAGCCGATGATGTCCACCTGCGGGTAATGCACATGCAGGTCGACGAAACCGGGGGCGATGATGCGGCCCGGCCAATGCTCGACCGGCACGCCAGCGAACTGCATCTGCAGCGCGGCGAACGAACCCACCGCCTGCACCCGCTCCAGGCCGGCTTCGTCGGGCCCGACCGCCAGCAGGCCATCCGGCTCATACAGCGCCTGGCCGGCAGGATCGAAGCGCAGGATGGCCGCGTGATAACACTTCATGGGGTGCTAGCTTATCCAGGAATGCCGTCGCGTCAACGCTGGGGCAGTTTGCCCTGTACGCCCTCGACCAGCCAGTTCATCTCCTGCACCTGCGCGTCCGGCAACAACTGGCCGGCTGCGATCACTTCACGCCCGGTGTTGTCGCGCACCGCCTGGCGTGCAAAGAACGGCCGCAGCCTGCCGCTGGCGATGTCCTTCTGGCGAGCGAGCACCTCCTGCTGCACGGCCTGCGGCACCCGGGGCCCGAAGTCGCCGACCAGTACCATGCCCTCCTTCACCCCGCCCCACACGGCGCCAGTCTTCCAGCTGCCATCGAGAACGGCGCGGGCGCGCCGCGTGTAGTAGTCGCCCCACTCATGGGTCACGGCGATGATCTGGGCCTGCGGCGCCACCGCACGCATGTCAGAGTGGTAGGCCACCGCCATGCGGCCGCGCTCCTGTGCCGCCACCATGACAGCGTTCGACCCGGTATGGAATGCCAGCACATCGGCATCCTGGTTGAACAGCGTCATTGCGGCATCGCGCTCGCGCGCCGGGTCGAACCAGGTGCCGAGCCAGATCACCTTCACCTGTGCCTGCGGGTTGACCGAACGCATGCCCAG
>JANMZX010000533.1:0-3875 GCA_031383745.1 Rhodoferax sp.
ACCGCGCCGCCCGCTTGTCCAGCCGGGCGCGCATGCCCTCGGTCTTGTCGGCGGTGTCGAACAGCAGCTGGAATGACTTGCGCTCCAGCTGCAGGCCCTGGTCCAACGGCAGGTTCATGCCTTCGAGCACCGCCTCCTTGATGAAGCGGATCGCCAGCTGCGGACCCCGGGCCAGCTGAGCGGCGAGCTCCAGTGCGCGGGGTTCGACCACCGTATCCGGCACGACCTCGCTGGCCAAGCCGATGGCGAGCGCCTCGGACGCGGCGATCGGTTCACCGATCAGCAGCAGCTTCATCGCCCGGAACTTGCCGACCGCACGGGTCAGGCGCTGCGTCGCACCGCCGCCGGGCATGATGCCCACCAGTACCTCGGGTTGACCAAAACGCGCGCTGTCGCCAGCCACCACGATGTCGGCATGCATGGCCAGTTCGCAACCGCCACCCAGCGCATGGCCGCGCACCGCGGCGATCACGGGCTTGCTGCACCCGGAGATCGCGCCCCACAGGCGATCCATCCCGCGCGCGATGATCTCCGCGGGCGCTGCATCGACGTATTCGGTGAGGTCGGCGCCGGCACAGAAAGCGCGCTCACTGCCGGCCAGCACGATCACGCGCACCGACGGGTCGGTGTCCAGCCGCGCGAAGGCCTCGGCCAGGGCCTGGCGCAAGGCCAGGTTCAGGGCGTTGAGCACGGCCGGGCGGTTCAACCGCACCACCACCACACCGTCGGCGGGGTATTCTTCCAGCAGGATGTGTTCCATCGGATTCCTGGTCGTCGAATTGAAAATCGGGCCGCTCGAAGTATCGGACATGTGTGCCAACAGACCACACATGCCGAACATGCGCTCCCTCATATTCGCGTCGGACATCTGCACACAGGCCACGCGCCGCACCGCGGGGTACATCAGGATCGGGTTCTCCACCTCTTCGGCGCTGATCTTCTCGTCTCCGCAGTTGATCAGGTCCTTCTTGCGGCCTTCCACGACCTAGTAGCCCGAGGGGTCTCGAACCGTGTTGATTTGATGTATTGTCATTATTGACAACCGGTTGTCATCATGTAAACTGGTTTCCAACTTCCACCTCGCCCGGCAGTCCCGGGAAACCCAGTGGCCAAGGATCCGAACTCCGTTGATCTGTTGACCTGTTGACCGACATCATCCTCGGCATCTTCCGACTGAACGGGCAACTGATGGCGCAGGGGGATCTGCTGGTCCAGCCCCTGGGCCTGACAAGCGCACGCTGGCAGGTGCTCGGTGCCATTGCCATCGCCGGGTCGCCTCAGACTGCGCCACAGATCGCCCATGCCATGGGCGTGACGCGGCAAGGCACCCAGAAGCAACTCAAGCTGATGCTGTCCGAAGGTCTGATCGAGCCCCGGCCCAATCCCCGGCATGAACGGTCCCCGTTGCATGCGCTGACGCGCAAAGGCCGGCTGGGTTACGACGCCGCCATGCAACTCCAGCGCCAATGGGCGCGTGCCCTGGCCAAGGGGCTGACCCAGGCCGAACTCGCCTGCGCACAAGACATTCTGCTGGCGCTGGAGCATCGGCTCGAAACCAGCATGCTTGCCCGCGGACGCACCCGAACCCCACCACCCGCCCATATCCCCAAGGAGCCATCCCATGCTTGAACTTCGTCCGCTGGACCAGAACGTGCCGATCTTCCAACAACTCGCAGCCGACGTGGCGCCGGTCGTGCTGGTCAATATCTTTCAGGTTGCCGAATCCGACATACCCGCGCTGCTGCGCGCCTGGGAGAACGATGCCAACTGGATGAAACAGCAGGCCGGCTACATCTCTACCCAACTACATCGCGGCATCGCCGGCAGCACCGTGTTCCTGAATTACGCGCTGTGGGAGTCGGTGGCGCACTTTCGCGCCGCGTTCAACCATCCGGACTTCACCAGCGCACTGGCGCAATACCCGTCATCGGCGGTCGCCTCTCCGCACCTGTTCAGCCGCATCACGGTGCCCAACCTGTGTGTCGGGCCATGACGAAGCGGCTGCATCTGGTGGCGGGTGTTCTGGCGACGTTGTGCATCGCGACCTTTTTTGTGTCCACCGTGATCGTCGAATTGTTTGGCTCCGCGCAGGACGTGGCGAGGGTCAAGGCACTGGTGCTCGTACCTGGGCTGTTCATCCTCATTCCCGCGATTGCTGCCGCGGGCGGCAGCGGCTTCGTCCTGTCCAAGAGCCGACGCGGCCGGCTTGTCGAGGCAAAACAGCGCCGCATGCCGTTTATTGCGGCGAACGGCCTGCTGGTGCTGGTTCCGTGCGCCATCTTTCTGGACCGCTGGGCCGCGGCGGGCGCATTCGACCCGGCGTTTTACCGGCTCCAGGCGGCAGAACTCCTGGCTGGCGCGGTGAACCTGTCGCTGATGGGATTGAACATCCGCGACGGTTTGACAATGTCCGGGCGGCTCGGTCGCGGAAGATCGGTCTAGAGCGCAGCAGGCACCGGCGCGGCAATGATGGCCTGCCGGCGAACTGCCACAGCCCGCAGGCGTGGTCGTATCAGGCCGGCACAGCCGCCATCGCTGCGTTGAACGTCGCGCTCGGCCGCATGATGGCGGTCACCTTCGCGGTATCGGCCAGGTAATAGCCGCCAATGTCCGCCGGCGCGCCCTGCACGGCCTTGAACTCGTCCAGGATCTTCTGCTCGTTGTCGGCCAGCGCCTTGGCCAGCGGCGCGAAATGCGCCGCCAGTGCACGGTCCTCGGTCTGCGCGGCCAGGGCCTGGGCCCAGTACATGGCCAGGTAGAACTGGCTGCCGCGGTTGTCGATCTGGCCGGTCTTGGGGGACGGGCCCTTGTTGTTGTCCAGCAGCTGGCCGGTCGCGGCATCGAGCGTGCGCGCGAGGATCTTGGCGCGCTCGTTCTTCGTCTTGATGCCCACGTCTTCGAGCGACACGGCCAGCGCGAGGAACTCACCGAGCGAGTCCCAGCGCAGGTGGTTTTCCTCCACCAGCTGCTGCACGTGTTTGGGCGCCGAACCGCCGGCGCCGGTCTCGTACATGCCGCCGCCGGCCATCAGTGGCACGATCGACAGCATCTTGGCGCTGGTGCCCAGCTCCATGATCGGGAACAGGTCGGTCAGGTAATCGCGCAGGATGTTGCCGGTGGCGCTGATGGTGTCCAGGCCGCGGATCACCCGCTCCAGGGTGTAACGCATGGCCCGCACCTGGCTCATGATCTGGATGTCCAGGCCGGCGGTGTTGTGCTCATGCAGGTACATCTTGACCTTGGTGATCAGCTGGGCCTCGTGCGGCCGGAACTGGTCGAGCCAGAACACCACCGGCATGCCGGAGTTGCGCCCCCGGTTGACGGCCAGCTTGACCCAGTCGCGGATCGCGGCGTCCTTGACCTGGCACATGCGCCAGATGTCGCCGGCCTCGACGTTTTGCGACAGCAGCACCTCGCCGGACACCAGGTCGGTGATGTTGGCCACACCGTCCTCGGTGATCTCGAAGGTCTTGTCATGCGAGCCGTACTCCTCGGCCTGCTGGGCCATCAGGCCGACGTTGGGCACGGTGCCCATGGTCTTGGGGTCGAAGTTGCCGTTCCACTTGCAGAAGTTGATGATCTCCTGGTAGATGCGGGCGAAGGTGCTCTCGGGCATCACCGCCTTCACGTCCTTCAGCCGGCCATCGGCGCCCCACATCTTGCCGCCGTTGCGGATCATCGCCGGCATCGAAGCGTCGACGATGATGTCGTTGGGCGAGTGGAAGTTCGTGATGCCCTTGGCCGAATCCACCATCGCCAGCTCGGGGCGGTGCTCGTGGCAGGCGTGCAGGTCGCGCTTGATCTCGTCCTGCTTGCTCTGCGGCAACGTGGCGATCTTGTCGTACAGATTGGCCATGCCGTTGTTGACGTTGACA
>JANMZX010000580.1:0-12624 GCA_031383745.1 Rhodoferax sp.
TTGCCGTAGGTGGCCAGGCTGTAGAAGAAGGTCCAGAACACTTCCCAGGAGCCCATGTCGGCCTGGATCACTTCCAGGCCCAGCAGCTTGATGGGCGTGAAATAACCGACGAAGGTGAAACCGGTCCACAACGCGACCGTCAGCCACAACAGGTGTTTGCCGCCCTTGCGCCAGAACTTGTCCAGCGACATGGGCAGGGCGTCGCGGCGCATGCGGGCAGAGCGGTCGCCCTCCATCTTCTTCTCGATCCACAGGAAGATCTCGGTGTAGACCGTCTGCGGGCAGGCGTAACCGCACCACAGGCGGCCGGCCACGGCGGTGAACAGGAACAGCGACAGGGCAGAAATGACCAGGATGCCGGTCAGGTAGATGAAATCCTGCGGATAGAGCACCAGCCCGAAGATGTAGAAGCGGCGCGCACCCAGATCGAACAGCACGGCCTGACGCTGGCCCCACTCCAGCCACGGCAGCCCGTAAAACACCAGTTGCGTGAGGAACACCATGCCCCAGCGCCAGTTGGAGAACAGGCCGGACACGCTGCGCGGGTAGATCTTCTGGTGCGCCGCGTACAGCGACACCATCACCTCCTCGCCGCCATCCGCGGCGGGCGAAGAAGCCGAGGCAGACACCGGCTGCGGGACGATGGGAATCACCTTGCGTGTGGCGGCGGGCTGGGGTTCCAAAACGAATCCTTTTCGTGATATCTACGCCCATGATACCGACTGGGGTATCTGGCGCCTTGACCAGGATCAAATGAGGCCGTGGCGGGGTCTGCGAGCGACATTGCACCGGTGACAACCATAATGCGCGTGGCCCACCATGGCGCTGCAGCACCAACCACCACCGCATGAAAATAGTCACCTACAACATCCAGTATGGCAAAGGCAAGGATGGCCGTCATGACCTCCAGCGCATCGCCGATGCGGTGCGCGGGGCCGACCTGATCGGCCTGCAGGAGGTGACACGCAACTTTCCCGGGGTGCCCCAGGCATTGGCGGACCAGCCCGAGCTGCTGGCGCAGCTGCTGCCCGGCTACTTCTGGGTCTACGCAGCGGCGCTGGACGTCGATGCCGGCTCCGCGGTGGTGGCGGGGCATGCGGTGAACCGCCGCGCGCAGTTCGGCAACATGCTGCTGGCGCGCTGGCCGATCCGCTCCACCCGCCACCTGCTGCTGCCGCGTTCGCGCACCTTCGACCGGGCCGACCCCCAGAATGGCGTGCTCGAGGGCATCGTCGCGGCGCCCGGGGGCGACGTGCGGATCTATGTCACCCACCTCAACTACCTGCGCAGCCAGCAGCGGCGGGCGCAGATCGAGTGGCTGCTGCCGGCGCTGCATGCGGTGCCGCAGCAGGGCGCCAGCGTCAGCGGCGCCAGCCCATGGCCGGGCCTGCCGGTGGTCGACGTGCCGCCGGAGTTCGTGCTGCTGGGCGACTTCAACCTCACGCCGCAGCAGGCCGAATACGATTGCGTGGTGGGCGAGTCCGACTACTTCTATGGCCGCCAGCGTGTGGCCGGGCACCTGGTCGACAGCTGGGTGGCCACCGGCCACCGCGAGGACGAGGGGCTGACCTGGTTCGACGAAGCCACCGGCTTCGGCAGCGGCTCGCGGCTGGACTACATCTTCGTGACGCCAGGGCTCGCGCCACGGCTGCAGGGCGCACATATCGATGCGGACAACCCGGCGTCGGACCACCAGCCGGTGTGGCTGGAACTGGCGCCGTAGCGCCGCCGGCGCGGCCGCTTTCAGCGCGACTCGATTCCGATGCGGGGGTCGAGCTTGCGAAACGACAGCAGGGACAACAGGGTCAGCACGCCCACCACCACGAACGCGGGCGAAAAATCGCGGGCCTGCAGCTGTACGCCGTCACCACCGTGCCACCAGGATGCGGCGCTGACCAGCGAAGCCCCGAGCACCACGCCGAAACTCACCGACAACTGCTGGATCATGGTGGCCAGGGCGGTCGCATGGCTCATGCGCGGCTTGGGCACTTCCGCAAACCCCATCGTGCCCAGCGCGACCATGCACAGCGAACTGATCAGGCCCCCACCCATCATGGTGCAGAACATGAGCAGGTGCGACGTCGCGGGGCTGAACCGGCTGTAGCCGATGTAGAACAGGCTCGTCAGCACGGTGGCCAGCAACAGCAGGCGACGGAAGCCGAGGTCGTGGATGGCCCGCTGCATGACCACCCGTGTGGCCAGCGCGCCGATGGCAGTAGCCACCGTCAATGCGCCCGATTGCAGCGGCGACAGGCCGAAACCGAGCTGCAGCATCAGCGGAAGCAGGAACGGCGAGGCGCCGATGGCGATGCGCAACGGTATGCCGCCCAGCACGTTGGTACGAAAGGTGCCGTAGCGCAGGATGCCGAGGTCGATCAGCGGGTGCTCCCGCTGGCGGCTGTGGCGGTGGTAGGCCACCAGCGCCAGCGCGCCGGCTGCGGCGGCCAGCGCGGACACCCAGCCCGGGGCCATCGCCTTGCCAGCGGTTTCCATGGCCGCCAGCAAGGTGCCCAGGCCCAGCGCCAGCCATAGGAACCCACGGGCGTCGAACGGCACCGCCTCGGCTGCCACCGGTGCCTCGTCCTGGACGAACAGCAGGGCCAGCGCGATGGCGATCAATCCGAAGGGAATGTTGACCAGGAAGATCCAGCGCCAGGAGGCGACGCTGACGATGGCGCCGCCGAAAAGCGGGCCGACCATGCGGCCCAGCACCGGCGGCACGGTGAACCAGACCATCGCCGACACCATGTGCGATGCGGGCACCGAGCGCAACAGGATCAGGCGCCCGACCGGCACCATCATTGCGCCGCCGAGGCCCTGCAACACCCGGAACAGCACCATTGCCGGCAGTGAGTCGGCTGCACCGCACAAGGCCGAACCCAGCGAGAAGATCGCGATCGCGGCACAGAACACGCGTTTGGGACCGTAGCGGTCGGCGAGCCAGGCGCTGACAGGTAGGAAGACCGCCAGGCTCAGCAGGTAGGCGGTGATCGCCAGGTTGAGGTGCAGCGGCGGCACACGCAGCGAATCGGCGATGCTGGGCAGCGCGGTGGCCATGACCGAACTGTCGAGGTTCTGCAGGAACAGCGGGCTGGCCACGATGATCGGTACCAGGCGGGCGCTTCTGGGCATGCGGCCATTCTAGGCATGGCCCGGTGGCCTGGCTCGCGCCACCGAGTCCAGCGGCAATGCGACCACCGCGCCGCAGGCCGCCAGCCGTTGCGCCGCGGTCAGTGCAGTGCCGGGGGAGCGCAGCGGCCTACGCGGCAGCCGCTACGAACGCGAGCGCCACGCCGTTGTTGCAATACCGCTTGCCGGTGGGCTTGGGGCCATCGCCGAACACATGGCCCTGGTGGCCCTCGCAGCGCATGCAATGGTATTCGGTGCGCGGAAACAGCAACGTGTAGTCGGTCTTCGTGGCTACAGCCCCGGGCAGGGGCGCGAAGAAGCTCGGCCATCCGGTGCCGCTGTCGTACTTGGTGTCCGACTTGAAAAGCGCCAGCGCGCAGCCGGCGCAGTGGTACATCCCCGGGCGCTTCTCGTGGTTCAGCGTGCTGGAGTGCGATGCTTCGGTGCCTTCCTTGCGCAGCACGCGGTACTGCAGCGGCGTCAGACGCTTTTGCCATTCGGCATCGCTGAGGCGCAAGGGTGTGATTGCTGGCGCGTCTCCTCCACTGGCGGAAGCGAACCCATGACGGGCCCATGCCCCCAGGCCCAGAACAGCAAACAGTTGACGTCGACGCAGCATGGCAGGCTCCCGGTGGTGGTGCGCCATAGGTCGTGGCCGGGCGCAAATTCTTTCACAGGCCCGCCTGCCGGTGCGGCTGTGGGGCAGCGGTGCCGCGGCGCGACCGGAACGCGCCGGGCCGTCGCTCAGTGCACCGCGCAGGAGCCAGGACCGTCGGGGTGGCCGCATGTGCCGCAGGGGCCGGCCATCGCGGGTGCGGCATCGGGTGTGCCCGCCGTCGTGGCGAACACCGACAACTGCTTGTCCAGTGCGTGGGAGTGGCAGGTCGGGCACTCGGGTACGGAACCGGAACGAACGAGCGTTTCGAACGCGTGGCCGCAGTCCTTGCAGGCGTATTCGTAGATCGGCATGGGTCCTCCTTGTCCCGGCCGGATTATCGGCCAGCCCGCGCCCCGCCCGACCTCAGGACACGACCTGGTAATACAGGTTTTGCGGGTGTTTCGCCTGCGCAAAGAAGAACCAGCGTTCGGCGATCAGGCCGGGCGCCTGCACCAGCAGCGCCAGCAGGATCGGCAGTGTGGTCTGCGACGCCAGCGCCCAGACCAGCAACAGCACCGGCAGCGCGAAGGTCAGCAGTACGAAGCTGGCCTTGACGTTCTTCAGTGCGATCGCACTCGCGCCGTGAAAGAACTCGCGCGTGTTGAACGCGCCGGCCGACATGCCCATCGATGTCTGCACCAGCCGTTCGGAACGGATGCCGGTGGCGCTTTGCAAGGTGGATTTGTGGCGCAGCGATGCATTGCGCCGCAGCGCCAGGTTGCGTGCAAACCAGGCGGCGAGTGTGGCGGCGAGAGCCCAGGGACTGGCGACCTGCACCAGCCGGATTTCACCGGCCAGTGCAGCCAGCGCGCAACCCAGCACCAGCCCAGACGACAACCCGATCAGGATGAAGTTGATGACGGTCAGCGGATGCGCCCATTCCTCGATGAAGCGCAGGCAGGCGTAGATCATGGCGGTGCAGTACCACAGGCCCAGCGCGCCGGCGACCAGCAGGGCCGGCAGCCACGTCAACGTCACGCCGCTGCGCAGGGCCAGCCACCACAGGGCCACCAGCGCGATGAAGGCCGGCAACACGATGACCTCGCGCGACATCCACGAGGTGCGCCACATCAGCACCGCGCGCCAGGCGCGGCCCTTGCGCCCCAGGTGCAGGAAGGACGCTGCCAGCCCGGCCAGCAGCAGGACGTCGGCAACCACCAGCGCCATGGGCACGAAGCCCGGGTCCAGCGCTACGCCGAACAGGACGCTCAGCGCCAGCAGCACCACCAGCCCCTGGGCGGTGCCGGCCAGGGTGGTGAAGAACAGGATGGAAAAGGCGGGATGCATGGTGCTAGTGGCTGGTAGGTGGCGTGATGCGCCGGGGCAGGTACTGGTTGGCGGGCTGCGTTTCCCATTCCGGCATCAGTGCATAACCGCCGCGTTCGCGGATCGCCTTCGACACCTCGGAGTCCGGGTCCTTCACGTCGCCGAACAGCCGCGCTCCGGTGGGACAGGCCTTGACGCAGGCGGGCTTGCGGTCCTCCTTGGGCAACTGTTCGTCGTAGATGCGGTCCACGCACAGCGTGCACTTGGTCATGACCTGGCGTTCTTCGTCGAGCTCGCGCGCGCCGTAGGGGCAGGCCCAGGCGCAGTACTTGCAGCCGATGCACTTGTCGTAATCCACCAGGACGATGCCGTCCTCCTTGCGCTTGTAGCTCGCGCCGGTGGGGCACACCGGCACGCAGGGTGGGTCCTCGCAGTGCAGGCAGCTCTTGGGGAAGTGGATCGTGTCGGTGCCGGGGAAACTGCCGGACTCGTAGGTCTGCACCCGGTTGAAGAAGGTGCCGGTGGGGTTGGCGCCGTAGGCGTTCTCGTCGGCCAGCGGCCCCGCGGCGCCCGAGGTGTTCCACTGTTTGCAGGAGGTCACGCACGCATGGCAGCCGACACACACATTGAGGTCGATCACCAGCGCCAGCTGTTTGGCCAGGGTTTCGCCGGGCAGTGCGCGCACGCTGGCGGGTGCTGGCGCCGGGGCGTTCAGCGCTGGTTGCAGCAGGTCTTTCAGCCACTGGATCATGGTGTCTTTCTCCCGGCAAAATAGGTCAGCACACTGGACACCTTGCCCAGCACACCGGGTGCGGCTGGCATGCTGGCCATCTGCGGAAAGCTCACCTGGTCTTCGTCCGGCGCCGCAGGCCGGATGCGCACCCGCACGTCGTACCAGCCGGCCTGGCCGGTGATCGGGTCGGAGTTGCTGATGGTCCGGCCGCCCTTCGCACCGTCCAGGGGAAAAGGCAGCTCCTCGGAGATCAGGTGGTTGAGCAGGAAGCCCTTGCGCGCCTCGTCGGCCCCGGGTGCCAGCTGCCAGGCGCCGTCGGCCTTGCCGATGGCGTTCCAGGTCCAGACCGTGCCCGGCTCCACCGCCTCGCTGTAGCGCAGCATGCAGCGCACCTGGCCCCACTGGCTCTCGACCCAGCACCAGCCGCCGTCCTCGATGCCTGCCGACCGGGCGGTCGCCGGGTTCACATGCAGGTAGTTGTGGCTGTGGATCTGGCGCAGCCAGGCGTTCTGTGAATCCCAGGAGTGGTACATCGCCATCGGGCGCTGGGTGATCGCATTGAGCGGGTAGGTCTTCAGGTCGGTCGCTGCCTCCTCGAGCGGCGCGTACCAGAAGGGCAGCGGGTCGAAGTAGGTGGCGATGCGCTCGCGCAGCTCCTCGGGGGGCCGGCGCCCGCTGCTCTTGCCCTGGGCGGCCAGGCGAAAACTCTGCAGCGTGTCGGAATACAGCGCCAGCTGGATCGGGTCGTTCTTCTGGCGCCAGGCCTTGTCCTTGGCGAAGTCGAGGTAGGCGCGGTTCCAGTTGCGCATGTAGTGCATGTTCTCGGGCATGTGGTACTGGAACACGCAGTCGTTCTTCTCGTACATCTCCCATTGCTTCGGATTCGGTTCGCCGCGCAGGTGTTCGGTGCCGTCCTTGCCGCGCCAGCCCATCAGGAAGCCGACACCGGGCAGCGGCTGGAAGTTGACGACGAAATCGGGGTAACCGGTGAACTTGCGCCCGCCGTCCGCCGTGGTGAAGGCCGGAAACTTGAGCCGCGATGCCAGTTCGATCAGCACCTCCTGGAACGGCTTGCACTGGCCCAGCGGCTTCACCACCGGCACCCGCACCGAGTCCACCGGCCCGTCGAACTCGGAGATCGGGCGGTCCAGCATGCTCATCACGTCGTGCCGCTCCAGGTAGGTGGTGTCGGGCAGCACCAGGTCGGCAAACGCCACGGTCTCGCTCTGGAACGCGTCGCACACCACCAGGAACGGGATCATGTACTCGCCCGACGCGTCCTTGCGGTTGAGCATCTCGCGCACGCCCAGGGTGTTCATGGTGCTGTTCCAGGCCATGTTGGCCATGAACAGCAGCAGCGTGTCGATACGGTAGGGGTCGCCCTTCACTGCATTCGTGATCACGTTGTGCATCATGCCGTGCGCCGACAGCGGGTGCTCCCAGGAAAACGCGTGGTCGATGCGGATCGGCGATCCGTCGGCGTTGATGGCGAGTTCGTCCGGGTGGGCCGGAAACCCCAGCGGCGCGGAGTTGAGCGGCGTGTTGGGCTGGATCATCTCGGGCGCGTTGAAGGCCCGGTAGTTGGGCACGATGTGGCGCGGGTAGGGGGCCTTGTGCCGGAAACCGCCCGGCGCATCGATGGTGCCCAGCACGCTCATCAGCACCGCCAGCGCACGCACCGTCTGGAAACCGTTGGAATGCGCCGCCAGCCCGCGCATCGCATGGAAGGCCACCGGACGCGCCTGGGTGCTGGGGTGCTGCTTGCCCCAGGCGTCGGTCCAGGGGATGGGCAGCTCGAAAGCTTGCTGGAACGCTGCGTGGCCGAGTTCATTGGCCAGTTGCCGGATGCGGTGTGCCGCAATGCCGGTGATGGCGCTGGCCCACTCGGGTGTGCAGGTCGCCACACGGTCGCGCAGCAGCTGGAACGAAGGCGCGACACGGGTGCCGTCTGCCAGTGTGTAGTGGCCTTCCAGCGCCGGATCACAGCCGTCGGCGATGCCTTCGGGGTAGGCGTTCTTCGCGGTGCCCGACGTGGTGTCCCACACCAGCTTGTTGTGCGGGTTGCGGCCGTCTCCCGGTGCGCCACGCGCCGGGTCGGGGTCGAACGCGAACAGGCCCTCGCGTTCGCAGTCGTCCAGAACCACCAGTTGTGGCGCGTTGGTGAAGCGTTTCAGGAACGCATGGTCGATCTGGTCCGTGGCGATCAGCACGTGCAGCAGCGCCATCAGCAGTGCGCCGTCGGTGCCGGGCTTGATCGGGATCCACTCGTCGGCAATGGCCGAGTAACCGGTGCGCACCGGGTTGATCGAGATGAAGCGCCCGCCATCGCGTTTGAATTTGCTGATGGCGATCTTCATCGGATTGCTGTGGTGGTCTTCGGCGGTGCCGATCATCACGAACAGCCTGGCGCGATCCAGGTCGGGCCCGCCGAATTCCCAGAAGCTGCCACCCACCGTGTAGATCATTCCGGCGGCCATGTTGACGGAGCAGAAACCGCCGTGCGCCGCATAGTTGGGCGTGCCGAACTGGCGTGCGAACAGGCCGCTCAACGCCTGCATCTGGTCGCGGCCGGTAAACAGCGCGAACTTCTTCGGGTCGGTGGCGCGGATTCTTGCCAGACGCTCGGTCAGCAGGTCGAGGGCGCGCTCCCAGCTGATCGGTTCGAACTCGCCGGCGCCGCGCTCGGAGCCCGCCTTGCGCAGCAGGGGCTGTGTCAGCCGGGCGGGCGAGATCTGCTTCATGATGCCCGAGGCGCCCTTGGCGCAGATCACGCCCTTGTTCAGCGGATGGTTCGGGTTGCCGTCGATGTAGCGCACCTCGGGGCCGTTGTCGCCTTCGCGCAGGTGCACGCGGATGCCGCAGCGGCAGGCGCACATGTAGCAGGTGGTGCACTTGATCTCGGTGGTCGCGCCGGGCGTGGGCGAGGCGGTCGGGTCGTGCAGGGGTTCACTGGACAGGAAATTGCGCACCGTGTCGTCCTCATCGTGGTTATTAGCTTATGGTAGGCGGGAACGCTGAAACAAAAAAGCGGAGAATTCGATTCACAATGATCGAAAAAACCAATCAGCGGCTGCGTTTGAACCTGCGCCAGCTCGAGGTGTTTGCGGCGATCGCCCGCGAGGGCTCCTCGCGCGCCGCAGCCGAACGTGTGGCGCGCTCCCAGTCGGCCGCCAGCGCGGCGCTGGCCGAACTGGAGTCGGTGCTGGGGGTGCAGCTGTTCGACCGCCTGGGCCGGCGTCTGGTGCTGAACGAAAACGGCCGCGCCCTGCTGCCGGTGGCGATTGCGCTGCTCGACCAGGCGGTGGAGCTCGAGACCCTGTTCGACGCCGAACATGCCGCGCCGCTGCGTCTGGCAGCCAGCCTCACCATCGGCGAATACCTGCTGCCGAACCTGCTGGCGCAATGGAAGCAGGCGCACCCGAACAGCCGCGTGCGCATGCTGATCGGCAACACCTCGGAGGTGATCGCCAGCGTGGTCAGCCACGACGCAGACGTGGGATTCATCGAGGGCTCGCAGACCCATGCCGACCTGCGCGTGCAGGCCTGGATGAGCGACGAACTGGTGATCGTGGCGTCACCGACGCATGCACTGGCCAGGCGCACCGCGACGCCGCGGCAGTTGTCCACCGCCACCTGGATCCTGCGGGAACTCGGCTCCGGAACGCGCCAGGCCACCGACAGCTGGTTGCTGGACCACCTGGGCACGCTGAACGTGGAGTTCGAACTCGACAGCACCGAGGCGATCAAGCAACTCGCCATGGCGGGTGCGGGGCTAGCCTGCCTGTCGCGGCACACGGTGGCGGCGGCGCTGGCGCAGTGTGGCCTGGTCGAGATACAGACGCGGCTGCCGGTGGCGCGGCGGCGGCTGGCGATCGTGGTCGGGCGCAACAAGCGGCTGGGGCGGGCGGCGGAGGATTTCATCCGGCATTGCACTTCGTGAGGGGCGCGGGTTTGTGCCACGTTGCGGTCATGAGGCAAGGGGTCCATGTGGGGGCGAGCCGGTGAGGCTGGGGCGGACGGCTCCGCGGATGTCCGCGGATGTCCCCTGCCGTCCGCCTGCGGCTCCCGGCTCCTCCTTAATTTCGCTCCGCCGCCCGCCCCAGCCTTACCGGCGGCGAGTGCGGTTGGCGCGCCTGGTTGGCGTGCTTGCTCGGTTTGCGGCGTTCAGTCGATGGGCGCTCGGCGCAACGGCATAGCGGAATGGCGATGACGGCTGGATTGAGGGCGAATGGCAATCGTCGATCATTCAGTCTTGCTTCACGACAAGTTCCCTGCCGTTCGCTCTGGGCCTGTCGAAGGGACCGCGAAGCCGCCGACACTTCAGCGAGTGCACGACCAGCGAGGTTGACACCTGAACAGGAAATGACCGTGCCTTGACGATCAACACCTGCACATTGCAGATACCCTTGAATGACAGCAACCTGCCCGTGAGTTCCCGTTCAGCTGCGAAGCACGAACGGCTGCAATGCAGCGTTATGCAAAGATCCCAGTTATGAGAAGTTCTGGTGCGGCGTAGGCCGGCGAGCCGCGTAAACGCTCGCGATTCGCGATGCATGGACGCGTCGCACTGGACATAATTTCACTTATCTGGCAGCACTGACGGCCCTACTTCTGGAGACCGTCATGTCTGAGATTGCTGCATTGCAACCGGTAATTCGAGCCTGGTTGCTCGAAGGGCCACTTTCTTCTTACGTTCCTGCGTATGTCGCGCGACTCAGGCGCGGTCGCTACTCGGCCTGCACGGCTGGGCACTGTTTGAACGGCGTGGCGCACTTCTCGCACTGGATGACTCAGTGTTTCTTGCCGGCACAGTTGCTGGACGATGGCTGCATTGACCAGTTTCTGCGCTACCACCTGCCGCGCTGCGACTGCCCTGGCGAGGCGTTGCGCACACCGAAATCGCTTCATGCCGCGCTGACAGCCCTGCTGGCGATCTTGCGCGAGAGCGGCGTCATCGCTGAACTGCCTACGCCAGCAGGCCCGATTGCCGACGAGCTTCGCAACTACGACACCAGCATGCGTGACGCCCGAGGCTTGGCCGAAGGAACACGCAGGAGCTACCTGCGCATCATCGAGCGCCTGCTGCTTTACAAGTTTGCAGATCGACCAGTGGCCTTTGGTGAACTTCAGCCTGAGGACGTTCGGCGGTTCATCGCCAATCAGATGGAGTCGCTGAGTTCGATCAGCAACGCCACCACGATTGCGGTGACGCTGCGTGCCTACCTTCGCTACCGCGCCAATTGTGGTGATGCGGTGCAGCCACTGCTGGCCGTCATCGGCTCGACCGCCCACTGGAGCCTGGCGTCGTTGCCTCGGGCCCTGAAGGCCGAGGAAGTGGACCAGCTGTTGAGTTCCTTCACGGCCACGCTACCGTCTGCTCGGCGGGGCTACGCCGTCGTCCGTCTGGCGCTGGACCTGGGACTGCGCAGTATCGAGATCAACCGGCTTCAATTGGCCGACATTGACTGGCGCAAGGGCACTGTCACGCTCAAGCGTACGAAGTCGCGCCAGCAGGAAGTCCTGCCGTTGCCCGTGGAGACGGGCCGGGCGCTGGAGGCCTACGTCCGCCACGAGCGCCCCGAGACCAGCTGCGGGGCGGTGTTCGTGCGTCGCCTCGCCCCACACGACAAACCCCTGGGCGTGCACGGTATCCGCCGCCTTGTACGAGACGCCTTCCTACGCGTGGGAATCCCACATGGCCGATCGCATGCACTGCGACACACGCTGGCCTGTCGCATTGTCAATCAGGGTGGCTCAATCAAGGAGGTGGCCGACGTACTGCGACACCGTTCGCTGGACACGTCACTCATTTACGCCAAGCTTGACCACAGCGCGTTGGCCGGTGTCGCGCTGCCGTGGCCCGGGAGTGCCGCATGAGCGCGCACGTTACCTTGCAGGCCCGGGTCGAGCAGTACCTGGCCGAGCGCCGAAGTGCGGGCTTCGAACTCAGTACCATGGGTCACGGTCTGGCACGCTTCGCCCGCTACGTCGCCAAGATCGGCCACCACGGGCCGCTGACGGTCGATCTGATGGCCGCTTGGGCCAGCCAGGCCAAGGGCGGGCACGGCGACCGTGCCACTTCGGCGCGCCAGTTGAGGCTGCTGCGCCCGTTCACCGGTTGGCTGCGCCAGTTCGAGCCGGCCACCGCAGTACCAGATGAGGCCGTCTTCGGGCCGGTTCCGGGCCGCACGGCGCCGCACATCTACCACGAGCACGAAATCGTCGAACTGCTGGCCGCCGCCAGAGGCCTTGGGCACTCGGGTGGTGTGCTGGACGCACTGCGATCGACGGTGATCGAGACGCTGTTCGGCCTGATCGCTTGCACGGGACTGCGCATCTCCGAGGCGCTGGGGCTACACGACGCCGACGTGGACCTGCGGGCCGAGGTGCTGACGATTCGCCAAAGCAAGTTCGGCAAGTCCCGACTGGTGCCGCTGCACCCCAGCGCTGTCCAAGCGCTGGCGAGATACCGAACGCAGCGCAGTCTGCATGTGCGTGCCACCCCCCAGGCGCCGTTCTTCGTCAGCACGCGCGGACGACTGCTCGGGCAACCCGTTAGCGATCGGCAGGTCCACCGCATCTTTGAGCAACTTCGCAAGCAGCTTGGCTGGATCGATCGCGGCAGCCACGGCGCGCCTCGCGTGCACGATTTGCGCCACGCCTTCGCTGTACGTCGACTGATGCTTTGGCACGAGGAAGGTGTGGATATTGACCAGCGCATGCTGGCACTGTCGACCTACCTGGGCCACGCCAGGGTCACCCACACCTACTGGTATCTGAGCGGCGTTCCGGAGTTGATGAACTTGATCGGCCAGCGCTTCGAGAAGTTCGCCGATCC
>JANMZX010000727.1:0-2712 GCA_031383745.1 Rhodoferax sp.
GGCCTGCGTCGTGGTGTCCACCGCGCCCAGGTCACGCGGTGTGCCCGGGCCGCGCCAGATGGCGGCGGTGGGCACCGTCTCGCGCGTGTGCGACAGGCTCCACCGGATCTTGGGGAAACTCAGCGTGTCGTCGTCCTCGAAGCGGATCAACTTGTCGGCGGGGGGCGGCGAGCCCTGCATCCAGCCCAGGGCGACCGGATCGGAGGCCTGGCCATCGGCGTAGTCCTGGCCATCGAAATGCAGCGTTCTTGCGGGCATCGGGTGTCTCCATCTGTGGTTTGGCGCAGTGTAAGGCGCGCCCCACAGCAAGGCCAGCCAGGATCCAAAACAGTATGGGGCTTCCAGTGCTTTCGGAGCCGATGGCGCAATGAATCCCTCCCGGCGTCATGGCGCCACGACGGCCACCGAAACCACGACCGCTACACTTCCACCATGCGAAACAACCCGACACGGCTCGCTGAATTGCAGCGGTTGCTGGTGCTCGATTCATCGCCAGAGAAAGCCTTCGACGACCTCACCGGCTTGCTGGCCAGCGGCCTGGAAGTGCCAATGGCCATGGTCAACTTCCTCGACGTTGACCGCGACTGGTTCAAGTCCTGCGTCGGGCTGGCGCAACGCCAGGGGCCGGTGGACACCTCATTTTGCGAGCAGTTCTTCCACACCACCGACGACCTGGTGGTGGTGGCCGACACCTTGCGCAGCCCCCGTTTCGCCCATCACCCCCTGGTCGCGGGCCCGCCGCATATCCGCTTCTATGCCGGCGCCAGGCTGGCAATTGGCGGCCAGACGGTGGGCACGCTGTGCGCATACGACACCCGGCCCCGGTCGATTTCACCGGAACAAATAGAGCAACTCCGGACGCTGGCACGCGCCGTGCTGGAGTTGCTGGCGCACCGCCTCGGATAAACCGCGCTGCCGGTTGTCAGGCGTCCGGCGTCGTGCGTCGCACCACTCGTCCCGGCAGCACCTGCAGTTCGTTGTCACGCGCGAAATTCACGCAGAAATCCCAGGCCAGTACCTCTTCGTCGCGCAGGTCATGGTGCACCACGACACACTTGGTGCCTTCGCGCACGCCAGGCACACACCAGGGGGAGTAACCGAGGTGGCTGCCGGGCTGCGGGCCACCGGGCCGGAACTGGCTCATCACACCAGCGAGTCGTTCCGCCCAGTCGGTGGGGCGGAAGGTCTTGCCGTCGAGGGTCAGGCCCAGGATCACGAATTCATTGGCAGCTTCAGGATTCATTGGTTGGAGTCAGCGGGCGCGCACGCCTGACAGGACTCTAACAGGCAATATTCGCACCAGCCCGACGCACCACGGGGTGTGGCGCGGCTCATCACCATGATGCAAAACCGTCACGGATCCATGCGAAGCGGGGCCATAGAATCCTGAGGAACCGGCCCGAACCGCCCCACCGACCTGAACTGGAGTCCCCATGAACGCCGCCCTGCCCCAGCATATCGAAGCCGCCTCGCCGCACGTGATGAACACCTACGGGCGCGTGCCGATTGCGCTGTCGCATGGCCAGGGCTGCCGCGTGTGGGACGTCAACGGCAAGCAATACCTGGACGCGCTGGCCGGCATCGCGGTCAACACGCTGGGTCACAACCACCCCAAACTGGTGCCGGCCCTGCAGGACCAGATCAGCAAACTCATCCACACCTCCAACTACTACCACGTGCCCAACCAGGAAGTGCTGGCGACCAAGCTGGTCGAGCTTTCGGGCATGACCAACGTGTTCTTCTGCTCCACCGGGCTGGAGGCCAACGAGGCCGCACTGAAACTGGCGCGCAAGTTCGGGCACAACAAGGGCATCGAGCGGCCCGAGATCGTGGTCTACGAGAACGCGTTCCACGGTCGCAGCATTGCCACGCTGAGCGCCACCGGCAACCCCAAGGTGCAGGCCGGCTTCGGCCCGCTGGTCGAGGGTTTCATCCGCGTGCCGCTCAACGACATCGATGCCCTGCGCAAGGCCACCGAAGGCAACCCCAACGTGGTGGCGGTGTTCTTCGAGGCGATCCAGGGCGAAGGCGGCATCAACAGCATGCACATCGACTACCTGCGCCAGGCCCGTGCCCTGTGCGACGCGCGCGACTGGCTGCTGATGATCGACGAGGTGCAGTGCGGCATGGGGCGCACCGGCAAGTGGTTCGCCCACCAGTGGGCCGGTATCCAGCCCGACGTGATGCCGCTGGCCAAGGGCCTGGGCTCCGGCGTGCCGATCGGTGCCGTGGTGGCGGGCCCCAAGGCCGCCCACCTGTTCCAGCCCGGCAACCACGGCACCACCTTCGGCGGCAATCCGCTGGCCATGCGTGCCGGGGTGGAAACCATTCGCATCATGGAAGAAGACGGCCTGCTGGCCCATGCCGCCAGGATCGGCCAGCACCTGCATGACGGGCTCCAGGCGGCGCTCGTCGCCGAACTGGCGAGCGGCACGGTGCGCGAACTGCGCGGCCAGGGCCTGATGATCGGTATCGCCTTGTCCAAGCCCTGCGGCGCGCTGGTGGGCCAGTGCGCCGACGCCGGCCTGCTGATCAGCGTGACCGCTGATTCGGTGGTGCGCCTGCTGCCGCCGCTGGTCATGACCACCGCCGAGGCCGACGAGGTGGTGCAGATCCTGTGCCCGCTGATCAGGCAGTTCCTGGCGGCGGCGCCATGAAGCACTACCTGCAGTTCAGCGATCTGGGGGCCGACGAATACACCTACCTGTTCGA
>JANMZX010000602.1:0-4630 GCA_031383745.1 Rhodoferax sp.
TTTGCCCTGCTGACCGTGCCCATGGGGGCAATCCCGGCGCGCCTCTCGGAACTCGACCCCGGCCAGCCGGTCGCCTGCCTGTGCCACCACGGCGGCCGCAGCATGCAGGTGGCGTCTTTCCTGCTCGGCCAGGGGTTTTCCCACGTGGCCAACGTGGCCGGCGGCATCCATGCCTGGGCCGACGAAGTCGACCCCACCATCGCACGTTATTGAATCCGATCACCCCGGCGCCCGCTCTCGAAGGAAACCAATGAAATCGTCGTTTCGCCTGCTCCCCCTCGTCGCTGTCCTGAGTGTGTTGACGGCCCTTCCGGTGCGGGCGCAAAGTCTGGTGGAGCTCTACGACGCGGCGCGCGCCTACGACGCCGCGTTCCAGTCCGCGAAGTCGCAATACGACGCCGCCGTGGCCAAGGCCGACCAATCGCGGGCCGGCACCTTGCCGACCGTCGGGCTGGGCATGTCGGTGTCGCGCACGGCTCTCGACGCCAATATCCGCCTGGCCAACCCCGCCTTCGGGACGCAGAGCGCCACCGTCAGCGCCTCCCATCCCTTGTACCGCCCGGTCAACTGGCTCAACTACGAGCAAGGCCAGAAGTCCGTCACCGTGGCACAGGCCCAATTGCAGACCGCCGAGCAGGACCTGGTGGTACGGGTCAGCCAGGCCTACTTCGATGTGCTCGCCGCCCAGGATGCGCTGACCTTCGTGGGCGCGCAAAAAAGCGCCGTATCGGAACAGCTGGCCTCGGCAAAACGCAATTTCGAGGTCGGCACCAGCACCATCACCGACACGCGCGAGGCGCAGGCACGTTTCGACCTGGTCGTGGCGCAGCAGATCGCGGCCGAGAACGACCTGCTGGTCAAGAAACTCGCGCTCGACCAGCTGGTCGGCCGCACCGGCACCGTACCCAAGCCCCTGCTGCCGCCGGTGAGCCTGCCGGCGCTGCTGCCGCCGGACGTGAACACCTGGGTCTCCCAGGCGATCGACGAGCACCCGGCATTGCGGCAATCGGCGCTGGCGCTGGAGGTGGCGCAACTCGAAACCCAGAAGGCGCAGGCCGGCAACAAGCCCACGGTCGACCTCAACGGCAGCTACCAGATCGCGCACAACGAAGGCACATCCGCCTCGCGCGCTGGCAGCCACATCAACACCGCCACCGTGGCCGTGGCGTTCAACCTGCCGCTGTTCGCCGGATACTCGATCCAGAACCGCATCAAGGAGACCCTGGCACTCGAAGACAAGGCCCGCACCGACCTCGAAGCCGCGCGCCGCACCGTGTCGCAGAACACCCGCGCCGCGTTCTTCGGCGTGTTGTCCGGCCAGGGGCAGGTCAAGGCGCTGGAAGCGGCCGAAGCCTCCAGCCAGAGTGCGCTGGATGCCAACAAGCTCGGCTACCAGGTCGGCGTGCGTATCAACATCGACGTGCTCAACGCACAGAGCCAGCTGTTCCAGACCAAGCGCGACCTGGCCAAGGCGCGTTATGACGTGCTGGTAGGCGGGCTGCGACTGCGCCTGGCCAACGGAACGCTCAAACCCGAAGACGTGCAAGCCATCAACAACCTGCTGGTCAAATAAGCCGGCTACGCGACATGCGGCAGGCCGTGAACGTCTTGTGCATCAAGTGGGGCCGCAAGTACGGCCCGGAGTACGTCAACAAGCTGCACGCCATGGTGCGCCGGCACCTCACGCGGCCGTTCCGGTTCGTCTGCCTGACGGACGATGTGGACGGCATCGACCCGGCGATCGAGGTCAAGCCGATTCCCGCGGTCGGGTTCTCCGAGTTCGACACCCGCCAACCCTGGACTTTCGGCCATGGCTGGCTCAAGCTCACCAGTTTCGCCGACCCGCTGTACGACCTGCGCGGGCGTACGCTGTTCCTGGACCTCGACATCGTCATCGTCGACAACATCGACTGCTTCTTCGACGAACCGGCCCCGTTCTGCGTGATCAGGGAATGGGACAAGACCGACGGCACCGGGAACACCTCGGTCTATCTGTACACCATCGGCGCGCACGCCGACGCGATCACCCACCTGAAGGACAACTACCCCGCAGCCTTGTCGGACGTGCGCAACGAGCAGGAGTACATCACCTCGTTCCTGGGCCGGCAGGGCAAGCTGCAGTACTGGCCGGCCCCGTGGTGCGTGAGCTTCAAGCGCCACTGCGTGCCGCGCGGCCTGATGAACTGGGTGCGGCCGCCCACCATCCCGCCGGGGGCGAAGATCATCGCCTTCCACGGCAAGCCAAACCCGCCTGACGCGATCGTCGGTGTCAGCGGCAAGTGGTACCGCCGGGTTCCGCCGACCCAGTGGGTGGCCGACCACTGGCGCTGACACCATGGTGTTGCAGGCCTACCGCCTGTTGGTCTGGTGCGCGGTCGGTCCTCTTTTTGCCTATCTGTGGTGGCGCGGCCGACGCGACCCGGCCTACCGCAGGCGCTGGCGCGAGCGCCTGGGTTTTCCGGGCCGCGTCCCTCTGCCATCCGGCGCCGTATTGCTGCACTGCGCCTCGGTCGGTGAAGTGATCGCCGCCCGTCCCCTGGTGGAGCGGCTGCTCGCCAACCCGGCGTGGGGCCCGGTCATCGTCAGCTGCAGCACACCCACCGGCTCGCGCCAGATCCGGCACGACTTCGGCCAGCGCGTTGGCCATTGCTATTTCCCGATCGACCTCTCCGGCGCCACACGCCGGTTCCTGGCCCAGGTGCAGCCGCGGCTGGTGCTGTTGATGGAACGTGAACTCTGGCCGATGTTCCTGCACCAGGCGCAGTGCCAGGGCGTGCCGGTAGCGCTGGTCAATGCCCGCCTGTCGGCACGCTCGGCCCAGGGCTACCGGCGCTGGGCGTCCCTGATGACGCCGGCGCTGGCGAGCTTGCGCCTGGTCTGCGCCGAAGATGCACACACCGCCGATCGGCTGCTGGCGCTGGGTGTGCCCGCAGCGCGCCTGATGATCACCGGCAACCTCAAATCCGACGTGCAGGCCGGCCCGGCGCTGCTGCTGGCCATCGCCGCCACACGCCACGCGCTGGGCAGGCGCCCGGTGCTGACTGCCGGCAGCACCCATGCGGGGGAGGACGAGGCGCTGATCACCGCCTTCACGCACCACCTGCAGGCGCATCCGGACGCCCTGCTGGTGCTCGTGCCGCGGCACCCGGAACGTTTTGACGTGGTGGCGGACCTGCTGGCGGCGTCCGGCCTGCACCATGTCCGGCACAGCCGCGGGCAGGCCGCGAACGCTGCTACCCAGGTGCTGCTGGGCGACACCATGGGAGAACTCATGCTGTGGTACGGCGTGGCCGATGCCTGTTTCATCGGCGGCAGCCTGGTGCAGCGCGGTGGCCACAACCCGCTCGAAGCGCTGTGCCTCGACAAGCCGGTGCTGACCGGCCCGCACACGGCCAACTTCGACACGCTGTTCCAGCAGCTCGAAGCGGCCCATGCCCTGGGCCGCGTCACCGACGCCGACGCGGTGTTCGCCCAATGGCAGCGGTTGCTGGACGACCCGGCGGGAGCCGTGGCACGTGTGACGCGCGCCCGTGCGGTCAGCCACGCACTCACCGGTGCACTGCAGCGCACCCTCGCCGCGCTCGGGCCCTGGGCAGGCGCCGCACACGCCGGCCACGGCGGCCCGACGGCACGAACAGCGACCCAGGGGTCGGACGTGGTGTGGGCCGACGCCGAGGTTTTCACGGGGGATTTGCCAGCGCTGTTCGACCTCGCATGGTGGCGTCGGCGCGGCAGCGTCGAGGCGCTCGGCGCAGGGCGGGGCCAACTCCACAAGGTGGCGAACGCGCGTGGAAGCTACCTGATGCGCCATTACTACCGCGGCGGCCTGATGGCCCGCGTCAGCCGTGACCTGTTCCTGGCGCAGGGAGTGGCCGCGTCGCGCGCCATGCGGGAGTTCACCCTGCTGCGCGCGCTGCGCAGCCTGGGCCTGCCGGTGCCACGGGCGTGCGCGGCGCGCTACCGCCGGGTGGCCGTGTTGTGGTACCGCGCCGACATCCTGGTCGAGCTGATTCCCAACGCCGTGGACGTGGCCCGCCTGCTGCACCGCCAGCGCGCACTGACCACCGCGGAATGGCAGGCGCTGGGCCGGGCCGTGCGCGACCTGCACGACGCCCAGTGCTTCCACAGCGACTTGAACTGCCACAACCTTATGCTCGGCGCCCTTGGTCAGGCCTGGATCGTGGACTTTGACAAATGCGGCTTCCGCGCCGGAGACGCCTGGAAGGCCGGGAACCTCGATCGCCTGCACCGCTCCCTGCGAAAGGAACTGCGCCTGGACCCGGCGTTTCGCTGGGGCGAGGCGCAGTGGGAGGATTTTCTCTCCGGCTACCGGCGTATCGGTCCGCATGACGCGGCGCGGTAAAGGACGCGACCCGCAACCGGCTTGGGATACCCCGTCACGTGCCGGTGGCGGGGCATCCATCGACCAGGCCCGGCGCATCGCCGAGAAGACGCGGCCCCGTGCATGACGGAAAATGCCCCACAGCACCTGCGAAAGGCAACACCATGCGACTTCCCACCTATTTCATCTCCCATGGCGGCGGCCCCTGGCCCTACATGGACGACTGGCGCCGCGCCATGCACCAGCTCGAACTGGCGCTGCAGGACATGCCGCGGCAGATCGGCGACA
>JANMZX010000613.1:0-5143 GCA_031383745.1 Rhodoferax sp.
CACGGCTGGGCGCTCTGCGGATGGGCGTCGATCCAGGCCAGCGCCTTGTCGCGCAACTGGCTGGTGTCGGGCACGAGTTCGTGCACCAGGCCCAGCTCCAGCGCCTCGCGCGGGCCGAACAGCTTGCTCTCCAGCAGGTACGGCTGGGCGCCCATCAGGCCGAGCAGACGCGTCATCTTGGTGATACCGCTGGCCCCCGGGATCAGGCCCAGCGTGACTTCGGGAAATCCGAACTGGATCTTGCGGTCATCGACGGCGATACGGCAGTGGCCGACCAGCGCCAGCTCGAAACCGCCACCGAGCGCCGCACCGTTGAGGCAGGCGACCACTGGCTTGCCGAGCGTCTCCAGGGTGCGGAAATTCTTCTTGGTCTGTTCGATGTCGCGGAACACCGCTGGCGCATCGGCAGCAGTCAGGCGCATGGTGCTCTTGAGGTCGGCGCCAGCGAAGAACGTGCTCTTGTTCGACGCCAGGATGATGCCGCGGATGGCTTCCCTGTCCTCGAGCACCCGCGCGGTGACGTCGGTCAGGTCATGGTGCCAGTCGCGGCACATGGTGTTGACTGGCGAGCCGGGTTCGTCGAAGGTGATGGTGGCAATGCCGTTGGCGAGTTCGTAGTGGATGGTTTTCATGGAGTCGGAGGTCAGATGCGCTCGACGATGGTGGCGATGCCCATGCCGCCACCCACACACAGGGTGGCCAGCCCAAAGCGCAGTCCGCGGCGGTGCAGTTCGTCGATCAGCGTGTTGAGGATCATTGCGCCGGTGGCCCCCAACGGGTGCCCCATGGCGATGGCGCCTCCGTTGACATTGACCTTCTCATGCGGCACGCCCATCTCCTTCATGAAACGCATCGGCACCGCCGCGAACGCCTCGTTGATCTCGAACAGGTCGATCTGGTCGATGGTCATGCCGGCCTTGGCCAGCGCCTTGCGCGCCGCCGGCATCGGGCCGGTCAGCATGATGGTGGGGTCGGCGCCACTGAGCGCGGCGGCCACGATGCGTGCACGCGGCGTGAAACCGTGCGTGCGGCCCGCGGCCTCGGAGCCGATCAGCACGGCGGCAGCGCCGTCCACGATGCCCGACGAATTGCCGGCATGGTGCACATGGTGGATGCGCTCCACCTGCGGGTATCGCGTGAGAGCCACCTGGTCGAAGCCCATCGCGCCCATCGCCTCGAAGGCTGGCTTGAGCGAGCCCAGGCCCTGCAGGGTGGTGTGCGGCTTGATGAATTCGTCGTGGTCGAGGATGACCTGGTCCAGGAAGTCCTTCACCGGCACTACCGACCCGGCGAAGAAGCCGCCTTCGCGGGCGCGCGCAGCGCGCTTCTGGCTTTCCAGGGCGAAGGCGTCCACGTCGTCGCGGGTGAAACCCTCGATAGTGGCAATCAGGTCGGCACCGATTCCCTGTGGCACGAATGCGGTGGCACTGTTCGTCTCGGGGTCGTGCGCCCAGGCGCCGCCGTCCGAGCCAATCGGCACGCGGCTCATGCTCTCGACACCGCCGGCGACCACCAGATCCTCCCAGCCCGACCGCACTTTCTGGGCCGCCATGTTGACCGCCTCCAGGCCGGAGGCGCAGAAGCGGTTGAGCTGCACGCCCGAGCAGCGGAAATCCCAGCCGGCCTTGAGCGCGGCCACCTTGGCAATCACCGAGCCCTGTTCACCGGAAGGCGACACCACCCCCATGACCACGTCGTCCACCTGGCCGGTGTCGAAATCGTTGCGCCGCTGCAGTTCGGTGAGCACGCCGGCCAGCAGGTTGACCGGTTTCACCTCGTGCAGGCTGCCGTCCTTCTTGCCTTTTCCACGGGGTGTGCGGATCGCGTCGAACACAAAGGCTTCTGTCATGTGGGTGTCTCCAGCAAAGATCGAAACGAGTATATTCATTCGACCCACAGGTGGCTATCTACGCTGTCACCTAGGCGCAGCCGCTGTCAGAACACCACCACGACAAACCACCATGATCGAACGCACCCTGTTCACACCCGACCACGAGGCATTTCGCGACAGCTACCGTCGCTTCTCCGACAAGGAGATCGCACCCCACCACGAGGCCTGGGAGGAGCAGGGGTTCGTGGACCGCGAGGTCTGGCGCAAGGCCGGCGCCAATGGCTTCCTGTGCATGACCATGCCGGAGCAGTACGGCGGCGCGGGCGCCGACCGCCTGTACTCCGTGGTCGAGATGGAGGTCAACGCCGTCGGGGGGTATTCGGGCATCGGCTTCGGCTTGCACAACAACATCGTCGCACCGTACATCGAACGCTACGGCACCCACGAACAGAAGCTCAGGTACCTGCCGCCCATGGCACGCGGGGAGATCATCGGCGCGATCGCGATGAGCGAACCCGCCGCTGGCTCGGACCTGCAAGGCATCAAGGCCACTGCCATCCGGCAGGCCGACGGCAGCTTCCTGCTCAATGGCAGCAAGACCTTCATCACCAACGGCTGGCACTCCGACCTGGTGATCGTGGTGGCCAAGACCGATCCGTCGGGCGGCGCCAAGGGCATCAGCCTGCTGCTGGTCGAGCGCGGCATGCCGGGTTTCGAAAAAGGCAAGCGGCTGAAGAAGCTGGGCCTGAAGGCGCAGGACACATCGGAGCTGTTTTTCGACAACGTGCGCGTGCCGGCGGAAAACCTGCTGGGCGGGCCGGCCATGGAGGGCAAGGGTTTCGTGTGCCTGATGCAGGAGCTGCCCTGGGAGCGCATGCAGATCGCCATCGGCGCGGCCACCGCATCGCAGGCGGCGATCGACCGCACCGTGGCCTATGTCAAGGAGCGCAAGGTCTTCGGCACCACGGTGGGCGCGTTCCAGAACACCCGGTTCAAGCTGGCCGAACTGCAGACCGAGGTGCAGATCGCCCGCGTGTTCGTCGACAAATGCCTGGAGCTGGTGCTCACGGGCACGCTCGACACCGCCACTGCCAGCATGGCCAAGTTGTGGTGCAGCGAGCTGCAATGCAAGGTGATGGACGAGTGCCTGCAGCTGTTTGGCGGTTACGGCTACATGTGGGAATACCCGATCGCACGCGGTTATGCGGATGCGCGCGTGCAGCGCATCTACGGCGGCACCAACGAGATCATGAAAGAGGTCATCACCCGTTCGATGGGCCTGGCCGGCAAATAGGCGCAGGGCCTGCGGGTCTACCAGCTCAGCGGGTCGATGCAGTAGAAGCGGCGCAGTTCGTCGTACAGCGCAGGATGGTCCGCCGACAACGCAGCCGGCTGCAGAAAAAACGCCTCCGATACCACCGCGAAGAACTCGGCCGGCTCCGAAGCCCCATAGGCGTCGAGCAGGGAGCTCTCGCCTGCGGCCACACGCTGCTGCAGTCGCGCGAACGCGTCCCCCAGCACCTGGCTCCAGCGCGCATAGGCCCTGGCCGACGGCAACTCTGGCGCACCATTGGCTGCGCCGGTTTCCTGGTCGAGCTGGTGCGCAAACTCGTGGATCACTACATTGCGCCCGGCATCCGGGTTGACGGTGTCGTCCAGCACATCCTGCCACGACAGGATCACCTGCCCCTGGGACCAGGACTCTCCGGCCAGCACCTGGCGCAGGTTCTGCAGCACGCCGGTCGGGTCGGTGCGGGTGCGGTCGACGACAAACGGGCCGGGATAGACCAGCACCTGCCGCAGGCCCGGGTAATACGCATCGGGCCGGTTGAGCAGGGGCAGGCAGGCCAGGGCTGCCACCGTCACCCGGATTTCGTCGGTAATGGACAGGCCGGCACATCCCAGAAAAGGCTTTTCCGCCAGGAAGACCTGGATGTGCTGCTTCAGCTGCAGTTGCAGATCTGCAGGCAGCCGCGCGATGTACGGCACGCGGCGCTGGAGGATGTGGCGCCAGGCTTGGGGGAAGGGGTGGGACCGCAGCCGCTGGCGGCGCTGCCGCAGCCACCAGGGATATGCCAGCAGCGCCAGTGCGAACAGCGTGGCTGCTGCAGCCAGAAGGTAAAAGGGCACGCCGGGGTTCCAGTTCGGATCAGTCTCGAAAGAAGCTGGGTCCGCCAGCGCCGGTTTTCAAGTGCCCGCTCAGCAGGCCAGCAGCGTGGCCAGATCCAGGAAGTCGCGCGCGTGCAGGTCGTTGTCGGCACAGGGCGAGACGTCCTTGGGCCGGGATTGTCCGAACTCCGCCGCTCGCTCAATGTACGCGGTGCGCAGGCTGCATGCCCGCGCGGCGGCCAGGTCGTCCTGATGGGCCGCAACCAGCATGACCTCGTCGGGCAGCACATCAAACACCCGGGCCACGCCCAGGTAGGTGGCCGGGTCGGGCTTGTAGGCACGAAACACCTCGGCCGACAGGATGCAGTCCCAGGGCAGGCCGGCGTGTTTCGCCATGTCGGCCAGCAGCCCGAGGTTGCCGTTGGACAGGGTGCAGAGCATGTAACGGGACTTCAGGCGCGCCAGACCCTGCACCACGTCTGGCCAGGGATCGAGCCGATGCCAGGCCTTGTTCAGATGCCGTTTCTGGCCTTCGGACAGGTGCGCCACGCCGAACTGCCCGAGCACCTGGTCCAGGATCAGCCGGTGCAAATCGTCGATCAGGGTCCAGCCGAGTTCCCCCGACTGGACGCGCCGCATCGCGGGGTAGTACCCGGCGCGCCACGCCAGCGCGAAGGCGTCGGCGTCGACATCGGGCAACAAAGTGCCAACCTGGCGCCGGATGCCACCATGCCAGTCGACTACCGTGCCGAACACGTCGAACGCCAGTACCTGCACCGCTGGCGCGCTCATCGCTGCGTCCGGTCCTTGTCGTTCTGCGTCTCGATGCGCTCGCGCGCGTTTTGCCAGTCGGCATCACTCCAGTGGCGCAACTCGTAGAAGTTGCCGCCGGTGGCCAGCGCGTTGCCGCCGTCCATCATGATGCTCTGCCCGGTGAGCCAGTCGCACTGGCCGTTGGCCATCAGGAAGCTGGCGAGGTTCTGCAGTTCGCCCATCTGCCCGGCGCGGCCCATCGGGTTGTTCTTGCGGCTGCGAGCGCCCGGCTCCTCGCCGGGCGACAGGCGCTTGCTCATGCCCTCGGTCGGTATTTCGCCTGGCCCCACGGCATTGAGCCGAATGCCGTAACGGGCCCATTCCATGGCCAGCGACTTGGTCATCACATCGATGCCGGCCTTGCTCATGGCCGAAGGCACCACATACGGC
>JANMZX010000617.1:0-1920 GCA_031383745.1 Rhodoferax sp.
GGCAACTTCATCATGCATTCGGCCGGCTGGATGGAGGGCGGCCTGACCGCCTCGTTCGAGAAGTTCATCCTCGACGTCGACCTGCTGCAGATGGTGGCCGAGTTCCTCACGCCGCTCGACGTGAGTCCGGCCGGCCTGGGCCTCGACGCGGTGCGCGACGTGGGGCCGGGCGGCCACTACTTCGGTACGGCGCATACACTGGAGCGTTTCGAGACGGCGTTCTATTCGCCCATCCTCTCCGACTGGCGCAATTTTGAAACCTGGGAGCAGGCCGGCAAGCCGACCGCCATCGAGAAGGCCAACATGGTCTGGCAGAAGGAACTGGCCGCCTACGAGCGCCCGCCGATGGATGCGGCGATCGAGGAGGAACTCGACGCCTTCGTGTCCAGGCGCAAGGCCGAGGGCGGTGCGCCCACCGACTTCTGATTCTGCAAGACAATCGAATCGACCCAAGACCTATCGAAGGAATACCAGCGTGAAGACGACAGCACAGGTGGTGGTGATTGGCGGCGGCGTGGTGGGGTGCTCGGTGCTCTACCACCTGACCAAGAAGGGCTGGAAGGACGTGATGCTGCTCGAGCGCGACCAGCTCACCTCGGGCTCCACCTGGCATGCGGCTGGTGGCTTCCACACGCTGAACGGCGACCCCAATGTGGCGATGCTGCAGAGCTACACCGTGGGCCTGTACAAGGAACTCGAAGAGATCTCCGGCCAGTCCTGCGGCCTGCACCTGTCGGCCGGCATCATGCTGGCCGATACGCCGGAACGCATGGAGTTCCTCAAGACCACCGTGGCCAAGGGCCGGTACCTGGGCATGCACACCGAAATCATCTCGGTGCAGGAGGCGAAAAAATACTTCCCGCTGATCGACGACCGGCATTTCATCGGCGCGCTGCTCGACCCGAACGAGGGCCACCTCGATCCGTCGGGCACCACCTATGCCTACGCCAAGGCGGCGCGTATCGGAGGCGCCACGATCGAGGTGCAGACCAAGGTCGAGAGCCTGGAGCAGAAGCCGGACGGCACCTGGCGCGTCATCACCAACAAGGGCGTTGTCGAATGCGAGCATGTGGTCAATGCCGGCGGCCTGTGGGCGCGCGAGGTCGGCCGCATGGTGGGCATCGAGTTGCCGGTGCTGGCGATGGAACACATGTACCTGGTCACCGAGGAAATTCCCGAGGTGGTGGCCTACAACAAGGAGTTCGGCAAGGAGATCGGGCACGTGATCGATTTCGGCGCCGAGTGTTACCTGCGCCAGGAGGGCAAGGGCATCGTCCTGGGCGCCTACGAGAAGGCCTGTGTGCCGTGGTCGCCGAAAGAGACGCCCTGGTCGTTCGGGCAGGAGTTGCTGCAGCCCGATATCGACCGCATTGCGCCGTCGCTCGAAGTCGCGTTCCGGCACTTCCCGAAGCTCGAGAACGTCGGCATCAAACGTGTCATCAACGGCCCCTTTACCTTCGCACCCGACGGCAACCCGCTGGTCGGCCCGGTGCAGGGGCGTACCAACTTCTGGTCGGCCTGCGGGGTGATGGCCGGATTCAGCCAGGGCGGCGGCGTTGGCCTGGCGCTGTCGAACTGGATGGTCGACGGCGACCCCGGCTTCGACATCTGGGGCATGGACGTGGCGCGTTATGGCGACTGGGCCACCCGCACCTACACCAACGCCAAGGTGCGAGAGAACTACTCGCGCCGCTTCAGCATCCGTTTCCCGAACGAGGAGTTGCCGGCAGGCCGCCCCTTGCAGACGACCCCGCTGTACGACACCTTCCTGGCGCAGGGCGCGGTGATGGGCGACTCCTGGGGCATGGAGACGCCGCTGTGGTTCGCGCCCGCGGGCGAGAAGGCGCAGGACATCGTCTCCTTCCACCGCTCCAACGATTTTGCGCCGATCAAGGCCGAATGCCTGGCGGTGCGCAACGG
>JANMZX010000631.1:0-9338 GCA_031383745.1 Rhodoferax sp.
GTGATCGAAAAGCGCGAGATCCCGGGCTACTACCTGAAGATCACCGACTACGCCGCCGAACTGCTCGACTGCGTGGACGAAGGCCTGCCGGGCTGGCCGGAACGCGTCAAGCTGATGCAGGAAAACTGGATCGGCAAGAGCGAGGGGGTGCGTTTCGCGTTCCCGCACGACATCCGCGACACCAGCGGCAAGCTGATCGGCGACGGCCGCATGTACGTCTTCACCACCCGCGCCGACACGCTGATGGGCGTGACCTTCTGCGCCGTGGCGCCGGAGCACCCGCTGGCCACCCACGCGGCGCGCTCCAACCCGGCGCTGGCGGCCTTCATCGAGGAGTGCCAGCGCGGCGGTACGACCGAGGCGGAACTGGCGGTGCGCGAAAAGGAGGGCATGCGCACCGGGCTGTTCGTCACGCACCCGCTCAACGGCCACAAGATCGAGTTGTGGGTCGGCAACTATGTGCTGATGGGTTACGGAGACGGCGCCGTGATGGGTGTGCCGGCGCACGACGAACGTGACTTCATCTTCGCACGCAAGTACGGCATTCCGATTCTCGAGGTGGTGCTGATCGACGGGCTGGTCTACGACTACGAGAACTGGCAGGATTGGTACGGCGACAAGCAACGCGGGGTGACCATCAATTCGGACAGCTTCAGCGGCCTGTCCTACCAGGAGGCGGTCGACGCGATCAGCCATGCACTGCAGGTGCGCGGACTGGGCGGCAAGAAGACCACCTGGCGCCTGCGCGACTGGGGCATCAGCCGCCAGCGCTACTGGGGTACACCGATCCCCATCATCCACTGCCCCCAACATGGCGCGGTGCCGGTGCCCGAGAAAGACCTGCCGGTGGTGCTGCCGCCGGATTGCGTGCCCGATGGATCCGGCAACCCGCTGAACACCCACGCCGGGTTTCACGCCGGCGTGGTGTGTCCGGTGTGCGGCGCGCCGGCGCGGCGCGAAACCGACACCATGGACACCTTCGTCGACTCCTCGTGGTACTACATGCGCTACTGCGACCCGAAGAACGATGCCGCGATGGTGGGCGCGGGCACCGACTACTGGATGCCGATGGACCAGTACATCGGCGGCATCGAACACGCCATCCTGCACCTGCTGTACGCCCGTTTCTGGACCAAGGTGATGCGCGACCTGGGGCTGGTCAGGATCGACGAGCCCTTCACGAAGCTGCTGACCCAGGGCATGGTGCTCAACCACATCTACTCGCGCAAGAACGAGGGCGGCGGCATCGAGTATTTCTGGCCGAGCGACGTCGACGATGTCGTGGACGCCAGCGGCAAGGTGACAGGCGCAAGGCGCAAGTCCGACGGCACCCTGGTGACCTACGAAGGCGTGGGCACCATGAGCAAGAGCAAGAACAACGGCGTGGATCCGCAGGAGCTGATCGAGAAGTACGGCGCCGACACCGCCCGGCTCTACACCATGTTCACCGCGCCGCCGGAGGCCACCCTGGAATGGAACGACGCCGCGGTCGAGGGCTCCTACCGCTTCCTGCGCCGGGTCTGGAACTTCGCCGCCCGCCTCGGGCAGGCACCCGCCGGTGCCGACACCAGGGCGCATCCGGTGTACGGCCGCGCGGCGAGCGATCTGCGACGCGAGATCCACAGCGTCTTCAAGCAGGTGGACTACGACTACCAGCGCATGCAGTACAACACCGTGGTCTCCGGCGCCATGAAGATGCTCAACGCGCTGGAGGACTTCAAGAGCGAGGGGTCTGCGGCCGACCTGCGTGCGGTGCATGAGGGCCTGAACATGCTGCTGCGCTGCCTGTACCCGGTCACCCCGCACATCGTCCAGGCGGTGTGGGGCGCCATGGGTTACGACAGCCAGACGGGCGGCCTGCTCGATGCGCCCTGGCCGGTGGTGGACCCGCAGGCACTGGTGCAGGACGAGATCGAACTGATGCTGCAGATCAACGGCAAGCTCCGCAGTGCCATACGGGTGCCGGCCGACGCCTCGCGGCAGGCCATCGAAGCCGCGGCGCTGGCCAACGAGGTCTTCATCAAGCTGGCGGCGGGCGCAAGAGCCAGGAAGATCATCATCGTGCCCGGCCGTCTCGTGAACGTGGTGCTCTGATGCTGCAACGCCGCCTGCTTTTCGCGCCTGCCGCGGCCTTGGCGCTGGGCGCCTGCGGCTTCCAGCTGCGCGGCGCCCCAGAGCTGGCTTTTTCCTCGCTGTTCGTCAATGTCGCGGAGTCCTCGGCGCTGGGCACCGAACTCAAGCGCAACCTGGGGTCGCTGGGCGCCCTGCAGCTTGTCGGCGCGCCAGCCCTGCCGGCGGATGCGCAGGCGGTTCTCGACATCCTGTCCGAACAGCGCGAAAAGACCGTCGTCGGTGTCAACGCGACCGGGCAGGTGCGGGAGTTCCAGTTGCGCGTGCGTGTCCATTTCCGGCTGCGCACGCCGCAAGGCAAGGAACTGATCCCCGACACCGAGCTGCTGCAGCAGCGCGACATCAGCTTCAACGAGTCCGCGGTGCTGGCCAAGGAGGCCGAAGAGCGCCTCATGTACCGCGACATGCAGAGCGACATCGTGCAGCAGCTGGTGCGCCGCCTGGCGGCGGTGCGCGCGCTCTGAGCTCAGGCCCGGGACGCGGGTGCCTTGCGCAGGCGTTTGCGCATCGCCTCGTCGGACGGCTTCTCGCTGTAGAGATAGGCCGAGATCGCCTCGGTGAGCTTTTCGGCCTGGCGCACATGGTCGTGGCCGCTGAGCATCATGCTCGTCACCAGGGCCTCGATCACGAGCATGGCCGCGGTTGCGCTGCTCGACATCACCGGGTGCGCCGCACCGGCCAGCAGCGTCGAATGCGCGTATGGCACCAGGGGTGAGGCCATGGAGTCGGTGATTGCGACCACCTGTGCACCCCGGTCGCGCGCATAACGCACCAGGGTCAGCGCGTCGTTGGCGTAGCGCGGGAAGGAGATTGCGACCAGCAGGTCTGCGGCACCGATGTTCATCAAGCGGCCGGCCGCCACCTCGGTACCGCCGAACTCGACCACGTTGATGACCTGGCGGCAAAAGGGCTGCAGGTGCAGCGACAACATCGCTGCCAGATGCGCGCTCAGGCCGAAACCCAACGTGTAGACGGTCTGCGCGTCCAGTATCCGGTGGGCGATCGATGTGAGTTGCACGGCGTCCAGGCCGGCGGCCGTGGCGCCGAGGTTGTCCAGCGTAGTCTGCAGGCTCTCTGCGATCACCGGATGGCTGTCGGGTGCGGCCGGGTCACCGCGGCCGAGTGCGTCCTTGAGTTTCTCCACCGGGTGGAACACCGGTTGCAAGGCCGTCTGCAGCGCCTCCGCGATGCCGCTGCGCAGCGCCGCATATCCCCCGAAACCCAGGGTGCGCGCGAAGCGGCTCAGGGTCGCCGTCGACGTCCGGGTCTGGGCGGCCAGCTCCTCGATGCCCCAGGCCGTCGCCCGCACCGGGTTGCGCAGCAGAAAGTCAGCAATCGCGGCGTTGGAGCCCTTGGCATCTGCCAGCACCTGGCGCAGCGCGAGACCCAGCGCCGATTGTGCGAAGGTGGTTTCCACGGGTGTGGAGGACAGGCGCGCGGTGGTGGGTCGGCTGCGTTTCATGGGCTGCTGGCGCCGATTATCGGTGGCACACCGGATTCGGTTCGTGCGGGTTTGTACCAATATTTTCATGTATTGCGTTTATGAAAATAAATGACCATAATGCGCTCCAGCCCATCTTCTTCCACCCCACCTGGAGCATCCCATGATCCGCAAACTTGCCGCCACCTCCCTGCTGCTTGCCGTTTTCGCCGTCCCGCAAAGCGGTTTCGCGCAGGCCCCCGACTGGGCCAAGATCCGTATCGGCGTGGAGGCCAACTACCCGCCGTTCTCGCAGATGAGCACCGACGGCAAGTTCTCCGGTTTCGACATCGACATCGCAAACGCCATCTGCGCCCAGATCAAGGCCGAATGCACCATGGTGTCGCAGGAGTGGGACGGCATGATGCCGGCGCTCAACGCCAAGAAGTTCGACATGATCGTGGCCTCGATGTCGATCACCGAGGAACGCAAGAAGTCCGCCGACTTCAGCGACTCCTACTACGACATCCCCTCGGCCTGGATCGCCAAGACCGGCAGTTACAGCCAAGTGACACCCGCCACGCTCAAGGGCAAGAAGATCATCGTCACACGCAACACGCCGCGCGCCAAGTACCTGCAGGACAACTACAAGGACAGCGAGATCCTGCTGGTGGCCAAGGAGGCGGAAGTGACGATGGAACTCGCGGCCGGTCGCGGCGACATCGGCTTCGGTTCGTCGCTGGCGGCGACCGCTGCGTTCCTGAAATCCCCCGAAGGCAAGGCCTACGGCAAGGTAGGCGCGCCGATCACGCTGGGCGGCGCCGCGCAGGGCGGCGGCGTCGGCATTGCGATGCGCAAGGGCGAGGACGCGCTGCGCAACAAGGTCAACGGCGCACTCAAGGCGATCACCGCCAACGGCGTGTACAAGAGCATCAACGACAAGTATTTCGACGTCAACATCCGCGGCCAGTAAGCCGGCCCGCGTCGTGCTGTACGGCTATCTCCCGGCGTTGCTCGAGGGGCTGGTGCTGACACTGCAGGTGTCGGCCACGTCCCTGGCGATCGCCTGCGTCTTCGGGCTGCTCGGTGCCACCGCCAAGCTGTCCGGGTCGCGGGTCGCGCGCTGGACCGCGGAGGTCTACACCACCGCGATCCGCGGACTGCCCGAACTGGTGTTGATGCTGTTGATCTTCTACGGTGGCCAGATCGGCCTCAACAAACTCGCCGATGCGCAGGGCTGGGGCTATATCGACATTCCACCGTTTGCGGCCGGTGTGCTGACGGTCGGTTTCATCTTCGGCGCCTACCTGACCGAGACGTTTCGTGGTGCGATCCTGGCCGTGCCCAAAGGCCAGGCAGAGGCCGGCCTCGCGTTTGCACTGACACCCACCCAGGTGATGCGGCGCATCGTGCTGCCGCAGATGGTGCGCCACGCGATCCCCGGGTTTGCCAACAACTGGCTCATCATGATCAAGGCCTCGGCCCTGGTGTCGCTGATCGGCCTCGACGACATGGTGCACCGCGCCGGGCTGGCCGCAGCCACCACGCGCGCGCCCTTCACCTTCTACATGGCCGTGGCGCTGATCTACCTGACGCTGACCAGCGTGTCGATCTTCGTCCTGTCGCGGGTCGAACTGCGCTACAGCCTGGGTGTGCGGAAGGTGCAGTTCTGACATGAACTGGCAGATCGTCATCGACAGCCTGCCCCTGTATGTGGGCGGCATCCGCACCACGCTGGTATTGCTGGCCATCAGCCTGGGCAGTTCCTTCCTGTTGGCCGTCCCGCTGGCCGTGGCCCGGGTATCGCCCCGGCCATGGATCAGCCGGCCGGTGTGGCTGTACACCTATGTGCTGCGCGGCACCCCGCTGCTGGTACAGCTGTTCATCATCTACCACGGGCTGGCGCAATTCGAGGCGGTGCGCGACAGCGCGGCCTGGGTGTTGCTGAAGAACGCCTGGTTCTGCGCCTGGCTCGCGTTCACGCTGAACTCCACCGCCTACACCACCGAGATCTTCGCTGGCGCCCTGAAGGCCACGCCGGTGGGGGAGATCGAAGCCGCACGGGCCTATGGGCTGGGCGGCTTCAAGCTGTATTCGCGCGTCCTGCTGCCCAGCGCACTGCGCCGTGCCCTGCCGCAATACAGCAATGAGGTGGTGGGCCTGATGCACGCCACGGCCATCGCCAGCACCGTGACGCTGGTCGACATCACCCGCGTGGCGCGCGATGTCAACGCCACACACCTGCTCGTCACCGAATCCTTCGGCGTGGCCGCCGTCATCTACTTTGTGCTGACCTTCTCGCTGGTGGGCATCTTCAAGTGGCTGGAACACCGGCTCCTGCGCCACCTGCGTCCGCAGTCGACAACCACCGCTGCGGCGCCCGCGCGCCTGAACTCCATGCGTACCGAAACCATCGAATTGCAGGCCGACTCGCCGGGCACGCGCCACAGTGTGCAGGTGCTGCGCTTCGGCACCCCCGGCGCCGTGCCCAAGGCGTATGTGCAGGCGGCGATGCATGCCGATGAAGTGCCCGCCATGCTGGTCGCCCAGCAACTGCGCGCGCAACTCGCAACCCAGGAGGCGCAGGGCGCTGTTGCCGGCGAGGTGGTGCTGGTGCCGTTTGCCAACCCGCTGGGGCTGGCGCAGCAACTGCTCGGGCAGCACCACGGTCGCTTCGACCTGCGCGACGGCGGCAATTTCAACCGGGGCTTCCCCGACCTGTCCGGCGCGCTGCTGGATGCGGTTCGGGGCCGTCTCGAGCCGGATGCGGCGCACAACACGCGGGCGATCCGCTGTGCCCTGCGCGACTGCGCGGCCGGGTTGCGCGGGCACACCAGCGCGGAGGATCTGAAGATCCGCCTGTTGCAGCTGGCCATCGATGCCGACGTGGTACTGGACCTGCATTGCGACAGCGACGCGGTGATGCACCTCTATGCACTCACGCCGCACCGCGCCCTGGCGCAGGACCTTGGCGCAGCGCTGGGCGCGCGGGCAGTGCTGCTGGCCACCGAATCGGGTGGGTCCCCCTTCGACGAGGCCTGCACCAGGCCCTGGCTGGCGCTGCAGCAGGAACACCCCGACCTGCCGCTGCCTCTGGACTGTTTTGCGGCCACGATCGAGTTGCGCGGTGAATGCGACACCAGCCACGATCTCGCGCGCCAGGACGCCGAGGGCCTGCTGGCCTTCCTGCGCATGCGCGGTGTACTGGCCGGGCCTGGCGGAGTGGTTCCGGCGCCGTTGTGCGATCCGACGCCACTGGCCGGCTCCGAACCGGTCATCGCACCCCGGGCCGGCGTGGTCATCTTCCATCGCAACAGCGGCGACCGGGTACTGGCCGGCGACACCATTGCCGACCTCGTCGACCCGGCAACCGGCGTCGTCACCCCGGTGGCATGTGCGTCGTCCGGCGTGTTGTACGCGCGTTGCGCATCGCGCTGGGCCCATGTCGGCAAGCGGCTGGCCAAGATCGCAGGCACCACACTCGCACGCACCGGGGCGCTGCTCAGCCCCTGACGCGCCGCCCCCCTTACCACCAAGGCCCCCATGCAAGCCTCCCCCGTCCTGCAGGCAGACAACATCCGCAAACGATTCGGTGCCAACGAGGTGCTCAAGGGCATCAGCGTCGTGGCGCGCGCGGGAGACGTGATCTCGATGATCGGCTCCAGCGGCTCCGGCAAGAGCACCTTCCTGCGCTGCCTGAACCTGCTGGAACAGCCCCATGCGGGGAGCATCGCGCTCGATGGCGTGGCGCTCGACCTGGTGCCCGACACCCAGGGCATGCTCAAGGTCCGCCAGCCGGCACAGCTGCAGCGCCTGCGCAGCCAGGTGTCCATGGTGTTCCAGCACTTCAACCTGTGGGCCCACATGACAGCGCTGCAAAACGTGATGGAGGCGCCGGTCCACGCGCTCGGCCTGGGTAAAACCGAGGCGCTGGAACGCGCCACGCGCTACCTGCAGCGGGTTGGCGTGTACCACCGCAAGGACGCCTACCCGGCGCACCTGTCCGGCGGCGAGCAGCAGCGGGTCGCGATCGCGCGGGCCCTGGCGATGGAACCCAGGGTGATGCTGTTCGACGAACCCACGTCGGCACTGGACCCGGAACTGGTGGGCGAAGTGCTGCGCGTGATGCGCTCGGTGGCGGAAGACGGCCGCACCATGATCGTCGTGACACACGAGATGGCGTTTGCGCGCGAGGTCAGCAACCATGTGGTGTTCCTGCACCAGGGGCAGATCGAGGAGCAGGGCAACCCGCACGAGGTGCTGGCACAGCCCCGCAGCGAAAGGCTGCGCGCGTTCCTGTCCAACAGCCTCAAATAGCCCGCCGCAAGGCCCTGGCCCGGCCGCTAAACTTGTCGGATGCAGATCGCCGCCGGCCAACTTGCGAACCAGCTTCAGCGCGGCCTGGCAAGCCTGTACACGCTGCACGGCGACGAGCCCCTGCTGATCCAGGAGGGCGCCGACGCCATCCGTGCCGCAGCACGCGCAGCCGGCTACTCCGAGCGCACCTCGCATACCGTGGCTGGCGCCCATTTCGACTGGAGCGAGGTGCTGGCCGCCGGCGGGTCGCTGAGCCTGTTCTCCGACAAGCAGATCGTGGAGATCCGAATCCCCTCGGGCAAACCCGGCAAGGAGGGCAGCGTGGCGATCCAGCAACTGGCCGAACAGGCAAAGGGCAACGACAACACGCTGACCATCGTGATGCTGCCCAAGCTCGACAAGCCCACCCGCACCGGCGCCTGGTTCGGCGCGCTGGAGTCGCATGGCGTCACGGTCGGGGTGGAGCCGGTGGAGCGGCCGGCGCTGCCGCAGTGGCTGGCGCAGCGCCTTTCGCTGCAGGGCCAGCGGGTCAAGGCGGGCATCGAGGGCCAGCGCACGCTGCAGTTCTTTGCCGACCGGGTGGAGGGCAACCTGCTGGCGGCGCACCAGGAGATCCAGAAACTCGCCTTGCTGTTCCCACCGGGCGAGCTGGATTTTGAACAGGTCGAGAGCGCGGTGCTCAACGTGGCCCGGTACGACGTGTTCAAGTTGTCCGAGGCCGTGCTGGCCGGGCAGACGGCCCGCGTGCAACGCATGCTCGACGGCCTGCAGGCGGAGGGCGAGTCCGAGGTGCTGGTGCACTACACGCTGGCCGAGGACATCCGTGCCCTCAAGCGCGTGAAGGACGCCATGGCCCAGGGCCGCCCGCTGCCCATGGCCCTGCGCGAGCAGCGCATCTGGGGCACCCGCGAACGCCTGTTCGAACGCGTTCTGCCGCGCCTGACCAGCGATGCCGCGTCCGAACTGCTGATGGCCGCACACCAAGTGGACGGCATCGTGAAGGGCCTCAAACTGCCCGACTGGCCGGCCAATGGCTGGCAGGCGCTGCACCGGCTGGCGATGGATATGTGTCGGCGGTGTGGGGAGCCGGGCGCCAGGCCTGGCTGAAGGGCAGTCGCGCGCGAGGGGCGCCTGCACCTTGACCCATCGTGTTGCCGCCGATGGCATTGGGTCCATCCGTGTCGCCATGTCAATGAAATCAGAACCTGTTTCGTTGATGTGTCGTCGATGACGAACCAGGCTGTCGACGAAACAAGCACTTCGCACCATGACCGACGCCCAAGCCCCGCCTGGTACACCACGGGTGCCAAGGGCTGGCCCAAGTGCGGCAGATCATCCTAGATTCGGCAGTTGGACGCGCCCGAGCGGGCTGCGATGTGGTGGGCTGGCAAGGCGCGACGACGCTGCGGGCTCATGCCCGCGAGGAGAAGCAACGCCGCCAGCGTGCCGCAGCGCGGCTCGATCGGGTGCG
>JANMZX010000637.1:0-2782 GCA_031383745.1 Rhodoferax sp.
CAGGCGCTTGAAGGATTGCGGGCCGGTGAAGGCGACCATGCGCTTGCGCAGATTGGGATGGTTCACCATGTCCAGATGCGGCTTCACGGTGTTCTCGCCGCCAAATCCGGTCAGGCGGTCCTTGATGTAGGTCGCGTACCCCATCTTGGACGTTTCGCCATCACTGACGATGTCGATGCCCATGGCCACCTGCTTCCTGACCACGTCCATCGTGGCCTGGTGGATGACCCGGTCGAAATCGGCCTGTTCGTAGGGCTGGTTGTGTTCCTTGCGCAGGAGCATCTCGCACACCGCTTCGGTGCGCGGCAGGCTGCCGACGTGGGTGGTCAGAATGCGATCGGTGCTCTGGATCATGGTGCTGGTCTTTGAACGTGGGTGTGCGGACAGGTGACTGGCCGATCATAGGGGCGGACGGCCCGCCGGAGGTGATGGCCCGGCCCGACCTGGCCCGGACCGGAGCGGCGGCGGAGTCGCGGTTGATCACACGCGCCGTGACCGGCGCAGTGCGATTCGCACAGTGATCCATTGGATATGTCGAGGTCGAACCGGACGGCGGCGTAGAAACCTTTACGACAGCATGGCGATCGCCGGCCTCATGGCGCCGAATGCGCGAACCGGGCGCCGCTGCGGGCCACGCTGCCAGGCCCATGCCGGCCCGGCGTGGGAGCACTTGTTGGTTTGTTCGTTGTGTTGCCGCCAGAACGCAATCGGAGTAACCTGCGTCGGGCCGCATGCAGGTTCTCGAGCCGCGTGTGCGTCCGCGTATCGGTACGGATACACCATCCTTTTCGTCGAATGGAGAAAACATGAAACAGAAAATGTGCGTAAGTGAACGCGGTGTCCCGCGTCATCTGCTGGCGTCGGCATGCGTGTTGTTCGGCAGCACGCTGGTGCATGCCGGTCCGGCCGCGATCGAGAAGGCGGCCGCGTCAGCCCAGCCGTCGTCGAGTTGCGCAAGCCGGGTGAATAACACCTTCAACAAGCTGCTGGAATGCGTGACGCTGGACGGCGTGCGCAGCCACCAAGCGGCGCTGCAGGCCATCGCCGACGCCAATGGCGGGACGCGTGCCGCAGGCACACCCGGTTACGAACAGAGCGTCGCCTATGTCGCATCGAAGTTGACCGCGGCAGGTTATGCCGTGACGCTCAACCCCTTTCCCTTCGTGTATGTGGCGCCGCCCACCTTGCAGCAGACAGCGCCGGTCAATGCGGCCTACGAAACAGGGGCGTTCACTGGCACGGGTTACGGTACCGTCAGCGCAGCCGTGACGCCGGTCGACATCAATCTCGTTCCGCCGCGGGCCAGTACCAGTGGCTGCGAGGCAGCCGACTTCGCCGGCTTCCCTGCCGGAAACATTGCCCTCGTCCAGCGCGGCACCTGCACCTTCGCCACCAAGGCGCTCAACGCCCAGGCGGCTGGCGCATCCGCGGTGATCATCTTCAATCAGGGCAACACGCCTGCCCGCGAGGACCTGATCATCGGGACGCTCGCGCCCGCGACTTTGACCATCCCGGTTGTCGGCGCGTCCTTCGTCAATGGCGTGGCACTTGCCCAGGCGGGATCGACGGCGTACATCGATGTCGATGCGCCGGTCAACATCACCTTGAACAACGTGATTGCCGAGTCCCGCTCGGGTGATCCCAACAATGTCGTCATGGTGGGTGCACACCTCGACTCCGTGAACCGCGGGCCAGGTATCCAGGACAACGGCTCTGGCAGCGCCGCGATCCTCGAAACCGCGCTGCAGATGGCGAAGGTCAAGCCGCGCAACAAGCTGCGCTTTGCCTGGTGGGGTGCCGAGGAGGCCGGCCTGGTCGGCTCGACGGCGTACGTGGCCGGGCTGTCCGAAGCCGAACGCACCAAGATTGCTCTGTACCTGAACTTCGACATGATCGGTTCGCCCAACCATGTGTACTTCATCTACGACGGTGATAACTCCGATGCCGAAGGCGCCCCCGCCGGCCCACCGGGTTCAGCCGAAATCGAGAAGGCGTTCGAGACCTTCTACATTGAACGCGGCATTCCATTCAAGGGCACCGACTTCAGCGGCCGTTCGGACTACGGGCCATTCATCGCAATCGGTATTCCGGCGGGCGGGCTGTTCACCGGCGCGGAGGGCATCAAGACGGCCGACGAGGCGACCATATTTGGTGGCACAGCCGGCGAACAGTATGACCCGTGTTACCACCTGGCCTGCGACACTTTCGCCAACATCAACCTGGAGGCGTTGCGTGTGAACTCGCACGCGGTTGCCTATTCGACGCTGCTGTTCTCGATGAACACCGCGCCGGTGAATGGCAAGCGCGGCAAGGGCAACTTCAAGTATCCGGCCTACAGGTTCCTCGACACCGAGTAAGTGATCGCGGCTGAAGCCCGGGCTGGCGGATCGCCTGCCCCGAGGTCTTGTTCGCATTGGCTGCTGACTCCGGGTGGCGGCGGTCTTGGCGAGGTCGCCGTCACCACGGGCGCGACAAGGCGGTGCGGCAGTCTGTCACGCTGCCGGGCCAAGTCCGGTTGACGCGCTGGTGGCGGCCCCGGCCGCCACCGCCACAGGACCATCTGGGCCTTGCCCGGTACACCGTCGCGCACGACGCAGGTACCCGGCCGGCTGCTCGATCAGCGCGAGCGGCTGGTCGGGATCGTCGCGCGCAACTCCTCGAACGACACCAGCCGCCCCGCCATCGCGCTGGCCGCCACCGTGGGCGGGCTGGCCAGCCACACCTGGCCGGGGCCGGAACGGCCGGGGAAGTTGCGGTTGATCGCACTCACGGTGACCTGTGA
>JANMZX010000017.1:0-2178 GCA_031383745.1 Rhodoferax sp.
CTGCGCGAAGTCAGCGTACGACAACAGGTCTCTGCCAGCACCTCCGTCGAGCGAGTCGTTGCCGTAACCACCAACGATGGTGTCGTTGCCGTCGCCGGCAACGATGGTGTCGCTGCCGTTGCCGCCCATCAGCAGGTCTGCGATGGCGCTGCCGGTGAGCGAGTCGTTGTAGGCGCTACCCGCCAACTCCTCGATGCTCACCAGCGTGTCCGTGCCCGCGCCACCGGTGACCTGTGCGCCCACGACAGCCAGGCTCACGACAATCGGGCCAGCGGCATTGGCGTAGCTGACACGGTCGTTGTTTGCGCCGCCGTCCAGCCGGTCGTCACCCAGCCCGCCGTCCAGGGTATCGTCTCCGGCCCCGCCGATCAGCGTATCGTCGCCGGCCATGCCGTACAAGGCGTTGGTGTTGGCGTCACCTGTGAAGTGGTCGGCGAAGGCGCTGCCTTCGATGGTCTTGATGTTGACCAGCGTGTCCAGCCCGGCTTGGCCAGGCGTGCCAGCGCCGACTATTCTGGCCGTAGCGCCGCTTGTGGCACCAACATACGTCACCAGGTCAACGCCGCCACCGCCGTCCACCAGGTCATCGCCAGCCCCCGGCATGAAGATGTTGTCTGCGCCGTTTCCAATGAGCGTGTCATTGAAGGCGGTTCCCTGCAGTTGCTCGAAGTTGACCACTGTGTCGTTGCCAGCGCCACCTGTTGTTTGTTCGCCGGCCTCGCCCAGGCTGACAGAAACACCGGCAGATGCGCTTGCATAGGACAGAAGGTCGCCTGTACCGGCGCCACCATCCAGGTAGTCGTCGCCGTCGCCGCCGTCGATGGTGTCATTGGCAGTGCCGGCGCCACCAAAAAGTGTGTCGTTGCCGGCCATGCCCTGCAACAGGTTTGCACTGTTGTTGCCGATGAAGGTGTCGTCGTAACTGCTGCCTTCGATCCATTGGATGTTGATCAGGCTGTCCAGGCCGGAGCCGCCGGTGTCCTGAATGCCGCCTAGCCCCATGTGGTAGGCCACCGCCGCAGCGGCGGCGGCATAACTGACCTGGTTGAAACCGGTTCCACCATCCAGCGTATCGTCGCCGTCTCCACCGTCCAGCGTGTCGTTGTCTGCACCACCGAGCAGGCTGTCATTGCCGCTGCCACCGTCGAGCAGGTCACTGCCATTGCCTCCGTCCAGATAGTCGTTACCCGCGCCACCGCGCAGGGTGTCCAGGTTGTCCGCGCCTGAAAGGGTGTCGTTACCATCCAGTCCGCTCAGCAGATTGGCCTGGGCGTCCCCGGCAATCACATCGGCCAGGGTGCTGCCTTCAACCTGTTCGATGCTCCCCAGGGTGTCGGACTTGCCGATCGCGGTGGTGTTGCCGCTCGCCAGATTCACAGAAACTGCCTGACCGTACGCGGCGTAGCTGACCAGATCTGTCCCAGCTCCACCGGTCAATAAGTCGCTTCCATTGCCACCGACGAAGCTGTCGTTGCCGTCCCCGGCACTGATGGAGTCGTTGCCGTCGCCCCCGGTCAGAAGATCGTCGCCGAAATCGCCAAGCAGGGAGTCGTTGCCGTCTCCCCCCAGCAATGTGTCGTTGCCATCTCCGCCGGTGAGGGTGTCGTTGCCAGCCAGACCCATCAACAGGTCGGCGCCGGTGCTGCCTGTGAGCGAATCACCCTGCGCCGTGCCTTCGAGTTCCTCGATGCTGACCAGGGTATCGAGCCCGCCGCCGGCGGTGAATTGCGGCCCGGCTTCGGCCAGGCTCACAGAGACGGCTGAACTGACGCTTGCGAAGGACGCGCGATCCCTGCCGTCACCCCCATCCAGAAAATCTGACCCGGCGCCGCCGTCCAGCGTGTCATTGCCCTCCAGCCCGCGCAAGGTGTCGTTGCCCCCCAACCCGGTGATGAGGTCGTCACCGCTGGTCCCTGACAAGCTGTCAGCGCCCGCACTGCCTGTAATGGTTGCCATGCTGGCCCTTCTTGAATGAGTTATTGGGCCGGGAAACCGCTAGAAGCGGTACCCGTAGCGCACCACCATGTGCGCATCCGGCTTGTCGCCCGCGCGGGTGCGCGACAGCAGGTTGTCTAGGATCAGCTGCACGCTGGAGCGTTTGTCCTCGCTCTCCCACGCTACCGAGAGGCCGTAGGCCCAGCCGTGCTGGATTGGATCGAGGTTGGTGTCGTCGCGAAA
>JANMZX010000006.1:0-22167 GCA_031383745.1 Rhodoferax sp.
GACCTCGGCCAGCAGGTCCAGGCTGTGCGGCGTGACGGGTTCCTCGTACCATGCCGGCCGGTAGGGTGCCAGCCGGCGCCCCATCTCGATCGCGCAGCCCGCAGACAGGCGGCCATGGACCTCGATCATCAGTTCTACGGAGTCCCCCACGGCCACCCTCACGGCGGCCACGATCTGCTCGGCGGCCTGCATCTGCGGCTGGTCCATCTCCTTCCAGGCCTGCTCGAACGGGTCGAACTTCATGCCGGTGTAACCCCGCGCTACCACCGAGCGCGCCTTGTTTGCGTAGTCCTGCGGCGTCAGGGCCCCACCGTACCAGCCGTTCGCATAGGCTGGCAGCTCGTCCCGCGCGCGCCCGCCCAACAGCCGGTACACCGGTTGACCGCAGGCCTTGCCGACAATGTCCCAGCAAGCTATCTCCAGCGCGCTGATCACCGTCATCACGGTCGGCCCGCCCTGGTACTGGTCGCGGATCAGGTTGCCGAAGACCTGCTCGATGTCGAACGGGCACACGCCCAGGATGCGTTCCTCGGCCCATTCATGCAGCAGGGTCTGCACCGCCATCTCCTGCCACTCGAGTGTGGCCTCGCCGATGCCGGTCAGGCCGGTGTCGGTGGTCAGGCGCACGAACAGGTAGTTGCGCAGGCCGCAATTGGTGAGAAACGACTCGAGCCTGGCGATCTTCATGTCCGATTCCCTCCTGTGTGTTCAAGTCTCGGGCAGCTGTGCGATGGCGGTCTTCTCGCGTGCGCTCAGCCAGGCGCCCCAGGTGCCAGCCACCGCGATCAGGCCGATGCCGGCCCAGGACCACGCGTCCGGCAACTGCGAAAAGACCAGCCAGCCGCCGACCACGGCAAAACCGATGTGGAAGTACAGGTAGGGCACCAGGGTCACGGCGCGCGCCCGCGAGTAGGCCAGGATCAGCAGAAAATGCCCGGCAGCGCCCATGACGCCGGTCAGGAGCATCAGGGTCCACAACCCGACCGAATCGACGGCCCGCCAGGACAGCGGCAGCAGCAGGCTGGCCACCAAGGTCCCGACCCAGCTGGTGTACAGGTGCGTGGTGGCCGCCTGCTCGGTCTTGCCCAGGTGGCTGCTCAGCAGCTGGTAACAGGAATTGGCCACCGTGCATGCCAGCGGCAAACCCGCCGCCCAGCCGAGTGCATGCCCGCCCGGCCGCACGATCATCAGCACACCTGCGAACCCCCCGACAACGCAGCACCAGTGGAGCGCGCCGATCCTTTCCTTCAGCAGGGTCACGGCCAGTACTGTCACCACCAGGGGCGTGGTCATGACAATTGCCGTGAACTCGCCCAGCGGCATCATGGTCAGGCTGAAGAACGCCATGATCGAGCTGCCGATCAGCAACAATCCGCGCAGCAACTGCAGCCGGAGTTGCGAGGTGCGCCATACCCGCCAGCCGTGCAATGGCAACAGCACCACGGACGACAACAGGGCCTGCATCAGGTACCGTACCCATACCGCCATCAGGACCGGCACACTCAGGGCCACGTATTTGGCGGTGGTGTCGAGCACGGCGAAGCAGGCGCATGCCAGCACCACGAGGACGATGCCGGCCATTACGCCGGTCGTTTCAGTCGTCAAGGCAGCGCCGTCCAGTGGGGGCCATCGAGCCGCGTCAGCCCCGCAGCAGCCGTGGCAGACCGGTCGAGAGGATCGGAAAGTACACCAGCACCACGATCAGACCGATCTCTGCGTAGAAAAACAGCGCCAGTTCCGACCACAGCGCACGCATGGTGATGTTGCCGATCTTGCAGGCCACGAACAGGCAGATGCCCACCGGCGGCGAGATCAGACCGAGCGTGACGCTGACGATCATGACCATCGAGAAATGGATGTCGTCGATGCCCATGCTGCGGGTGATCGGCAACAGCACCGGTGCCAGCAGCAACAGGGCCGGGCCGGCGTCCAGTGCCAGGCCGATGATCAGGAAGGCAACGACACAGACCAACAGAAAGGTGTTCGGGTATTCCTTGAACACCGACACGATGGCCGCTGTGCCCTCCGCCACGCCGGCCAGGATCAGGACGTAGTTCACCACCTCGACCGCGGCGATCAGCAGGAACAACCCGGCAGTCATGCGGGCCGAGTTGCGCGCCGCCTGCAGAAAACCCGCGTAAGAGAGCGTGCGGAACACGAACGTGCCCAGGAATGCGGCGTACACCACGGCAATACCGCCCGCTTCGGTCGGCGTGAAGGCTCCCGACAGGGTGCCCAGCACAATGAAGGCCGGCAGACTGAGCACCAGCAGACCGTCGCGCACCAGGCGCGGAACCTCCGCGCGGGCGACGGTGATGGTCGACACCGGCATGTCACCACGCCGACCGCGCCAGAACACCACCAGAACGCAGGCCACGCCCAGCAGCAGGCCCGGGATGATGCCGGCCAGGAACAGGCTGAGTACGGAAATGTCGGCCACTGCGGCATACAGCACCATGATCACCGACGGCGGGATGATGGGCCCGATGATCGACGCGGCCACCACTACAGCCGCGGCGAAAGACTTGTTGTAGCCCTCCTTGGCCATGCCGTTGATGAAGATGTTGCCGAGCGCCGCGATGTCGGCCACGGCAGTGCCGGAGATACCCGAGAACATCACCGATGCCAGGATGGCCGCGTAGGCCGTCCCACCGCGGATGCGGCCGACGAGGGTCTGCGCCAGATGGATGAGGCGCTCGCTGATGCCGCCCCGGTTCATCAGTTCACCGGCAAAGATGTAGAAAGGCGCAGCCATCAGGACAAAGGAGTCGAGTCCCGAAAACATGCGCGAGATGACGTTGAGCTGCTGTTCGCCCGTGTACCAGAGGGCAAACGAGCCCGCCAGCGCGAAGGCATAACCCACCGGCAGGCCGGCCACCAGCAGCAGCGTGAGGGCAATGGCGATGGCGGTCATGGAACTGGCACCTGATCGGAGTCCGGATCGAGCGCGGCGGCAATCTTGTGCAGCGTCACGATCGCCAGCAGCACGCCGCCCACGGTGGTGGCGCCGTAGACATAAATCATGGGCAGGCCAGTGGCGGGTGAGGTCTGCATGCCATTGAGGATGCAGAACTTGGTACCCTGCCAGATGATAAGGCCGCAGAACACGAGCACGATCACCTGAAGGAATGCCTGGTGCCAGGCCTGGAAGCGGCGGTTCTGGACCTCGCCGAAAAGATTCATGTCCATGTGGTCACCATACAGGCTGGCCGCGGCGGCACCGGCAAAGGTCAGCCACACCGTGGTGTATCGCACCATCTCCTCGGTCCAGAACAGCGGCGCGTTCATCGCATAACGCGTGAAGACCTGCGTCACGTTGAGCACCACGCTGAGCAGCAGCAGCCAGCCGATCAGGTGGTCAGAGAACCTGCCAATGAGCCGGCCTATGCGGTGAATCTGTTTCATGCTTCGTCCTGCGGGAAACGGGAGCGCACCGGCGACACCCATCGCCAGGCTGGGCACCCCGAAGCCGCAGCCGGCTTCGCGGGTGGCGACTGCGTCAGTTCGCGTAGGAATCGCGCGTCGTGTCGCGCACTGCCTTCAGCAGTTTGTCGACGACTGGCCGCCCGACCTGGGAGGCGATGAACTCGATCACCGGCTCCTGGCTGGCCTTGCGGAAGGCCTCCTTCTCGGTCGGCGTGTTCACGTAGACCTTGGTGCCGGCGGTGCGGATCTTCTGGATCGACTGCATGTTGTCCATCGCCTTGCGCGAGTTGGCCACCTCGGCATGCACCGCGGCGCCGTCCATCAGCACCTGCCGCATGTCCGGCGACAGCCCCTGGAACACCTTGTCGTTGATGATGATGAAGTGCAGTCCGTAGATATGCTCGTTGACGGACATGAACTTCTGGACCTCGAACAGCTTGCCGTCCCAGACCGTGGAGGCGGCGTTTTCCTGGCCGTCGACGACGCCCTGCTTCAGCGAGGTGACCAGTTCCGGGAAGGCGATCGGCGTGGCGGCGGCGCCCATCGACTTCATGAAGTTCACATACACCTGCGATTGCATGGTGCGCATCTTCAGGCCTTTGAGGTCATCCGGGTTCTTGATCTCGCGCGTGTTGTTGGTGAGGTTGCGAAAGCCGTTCTCGGACAGGGCCAGGGTGCGGATGCCGGTGGCCTTGCGCATGTCTTCGTTGAGTTCGCGCACGAACGGGCTCTTCATGAACTCCCAGGCCACCGGCGACGAAGGGAACAGGTACGGAATCTGGAACACCTGCATCGGCTTGTGGAAGCTGCCGAGCACCGAGTCGTCGGTCAGGGCCATCTCCAGCGTGCCGTTCTTGACCTGCTCGGTCACCTGCAGCGAGCCGCCGAAGGTGTTGAAGAACAGCCGGATCTCGATCTCGCCGCCGCTCTTGAACTCCACATAGTCCTTGAGCGCCTTCATGCCCATGATCTCGCCGCCACCGCTCTCGGGTGCGCCGATCGAGAACTTGAGGATGGTCTTGGCTGCGGCAGTGCCCGCCACAGCGAGCGCAGCGACGGTCAGAACGGTTGAAACGAGGTGTCGAAAACGCATGGTGATGTCTCCTGGTTGGGTTGGTTCACGTGGGCTGAAAACGGCTGACTTCTTGTTCTTGTTCCTCTGCTGCGAAAACGGCTGAAAGTCTGATCGCCTCTGCAAGTCCAGGGGCCGGCGACCGCTGGCCCATGCTACGCAGCGCACCCGGGCGCGTCAATCGCGACGGAGGGCCACGGCGCTGCCGCGCGTGTTGCGGGTGTTTCATGGGACGAACGGCTCCGGCTTTTCGATATGGCGCCGAAACGCGGCCAGCCAGTGAGCCGCGACGGCACCGTCGATGGCGCGGTGGTCCGCCGACAGCACCACCGTCATCACGGTGGCCACAACCACGGCACCGTCGCGCACCACGGCACGGGGTTCGGCCGCCCCCACAGCGAGGATCGCCGCCTGGGGCGGGTTGATCACTGCGGTGAACTCGCGCACGCCGAGGCCGCCGAGGTTGGAGACCGAGAATGTGCCGCCGCGGTTGGCACCTGCGGGCAGGGTCCCGGAGCGCGCCTGGCCGGCCAGCAAGTGGGTCTCCTGGGCTATCTGGGCCACGGTCTTGCGGTCCGCGTCCTCGACGACGGGAGTGAGCAGCCCGTCCTGCACAGCCACTGCCACTGCCACATTCACGCGCTGGTAGCGGCGTATCGCGTTGGCGGTGAAGGACGCATTGACGGCGGGCACGTCGCGCAGCGCGCGCGCCGCGGCATGCACAACGAAGTCGTTCACCGTGGGTTTGTGCCCGTCGTCGGTGGTCCAGCGCGCGCGCTGCTGCAACACCCGGTCCAGCGCGCAGTCGATGCGGGCGTAGAAATGCGGCGTCTGCTGCATCGACTCCGTCAGCCTGCGCGCGATGAGTCTGCGCCCTGCGGTGTGCGGGATTTCGACAAAGGCCGGGCCGGCTGGTCCTTGTGCCCCGCCAGCTGCCAGAAAGGCCAGGATATCGGCCTTGATGATGCGCCCGCGCGGACCGGAACCCGGCAGGTCGGCCAGCTCGAGCCCATGCCGGCGCGCCAGAACTCGCGACAGCGGGCTCGCGAAGCGCCGGGTGTTGGCAGGCTCGTGGCCAAGTGTCATGGCCACGCTCATGCTCCGGCAGGTGCGATCACGGCGATCTGCTGCCCCATCCTGACCACGGACCCCTCCGCTTCGAGCAGCTGCACCAGCGTGCCGGAACACGGCGCCTCCACTTCGACCACCGCCTTGTCGGTCTCGATCTCCACCACCAGCTCGCCCGCCTGCACCCGTTCGCCGAGCTTGCGAACCCAGCGCACCAGCTTGCCTTCGCTCACCGTCAGGTCGCCGAAGGGCATCATCAGAGGTTCTCCGGGCAGCAGGGCTGGGCCGACCGCTGGCGCTGGCCCCGCGTCCGGTGCCGAGGCGGCGACCGGCGTGCGTGGCGGTACCAGGGCCGGAGCCGACGCTGTCGGCTGCGGCGGCGCCGCGATGCCGCTGCGCGCGCGCCTGGGAGGCCGTGCCTCGCCGGCCATCACCTGCAGGGCCGCTGCCACGATCGATTCGACATTGACCAGCATGGCGCGCTCCAGCGCCGGTGCGAAGGGATGGGTCATCGCATCGGTATGCAGCCGCGCCACCGGCGCATCAAGGTAGTCGAACGCCAGCTCGTTCATCGCCTGCCCGAGCTCGGCACCGACGCCGCACATCGACCAGCCCTCGTCGGCCACCAGCAGGCGGCCGGTCTTGCGAACGCTCTGTGCCACGGTGTCGACGTCCAGCGGCTGGATGGTGCGCAGATCGATCACCTCGCACGACACACCCTGCTGCTGCAGCGTCTGCGCGGCCTGCAAGGCGAGGTGCACCAGTTGCCCGGCCGACGCAATCGTGAGGTCGGTGCCGCTGCGCGCGATCCGGGCCACGCCAAACGGCACCAGGTGATCGCCGGTGGGAACCTCGCCCTTGGTGGCGAACAAGGCCTTGGTCTCGAGCATCAACACCGGGTCGCCGGCGCGCAGGGCGGTCTTCATCAGGCCCTTGGCGTCGGCCGGCGTGGACGGCACACACACGATCAGGCCCGGCACATGCGCCCACACCGGGTGGTACATGCCGCTGTGGTGCGGGCCGGCCGATCGCACCGCGCCGGCACCGACGCGGATCACCAGAGGTGCCTGCATCTGGCCGTTGCTCATGTAGCGCAGCTTGGCCGCCTGCAGCACGATCTGCCCCGCGGCCTCGAACAGGAAGTCGGCAAACATCAGGTCGGCCACGCAGCGCACGCCAGTGGCCGATGCCCCCAGGCTGGCTCCGGTGAAGCCCAGCTCCGAAATGGGCGTGTCCACCATGCGCTGGGGCCCGAATTCCTGGAACAGACCCTTGGTGTGCGCGAAGGTGCCGCCGCGCTCGCCCGTGCCTTCGCCAAAATACAGGATCAGCGGGTCGCGCCGCATTTCCTCGGCCAGTCCGTCGCGCACGGCATCGAGCCAGCTGGTGGTGACGGTGAAGGCGGGGGTTGCGCTGGCTGCGGCGATGGCCGCCGGCGGGTTGATGGGATCGGCAAACACGTGCTGCGCCACCGTAGCCGGGTCTGGCTCGGGCGAGTTGCGTGCGAACTCTATGGCGTGCTGCACCTGGGCCTTGACGCGTTCCTCGATCGTGTCGATCTGCTGCTGCGTGGCCAGGCCCCGCCCCAGCAGCCAATGGTCGCGCACCATGCGGATCGGGTCGCGCCGGGCCCAGGCGTCCACTTCCTCCTGTGTGCGGTAGCCGCCCACCACCGAGTCGCCCTCGTGGTGCGCCACCACGCGGTAGGTCTTGACCTCGATCAGGGTGGGCCCGTCGCCACCGCGCGCGCGCGCGCAGGCGTCGCGCATCACCGCCCATACCGCGAGCAGGTCGTTGCCGTCCACTGCGACGCCGGGGATGCCGTAGGCGGCTGCGCGCGTCGCAATCTCGGGGTTGAGCGTTGCCCTGCTCAAGGCCGTGGCCGTGGCGTACAGGTTGTTCTCGCACACGAACACCACCGGCGCGCGTTGCACCCCGGCAAAGTTGAGCGACTCGTGGAACGCGGCATGGTTGGTGGCCCCATCACCAAAGAATGCCACGCCGATGTCGTCGGTGCCACGCGCCCGGGCACTGATGCCCGCGCCCACCGCCGAGGGCAGGCCGCCACCGACCAGCCCGTTGGTGCCGAACAAGCCGCAGGACGGGTCGTACAAATGCATGGTGCCGCCGCGCCCGCCGCAACAGCCGTCGCGCTTGCCGTACAACTCGGCCATCAATGTGTCGGGAGACATGCCCTTGGCCAGCGCATGGCCGTGGCCGCGGTGCGTGCTGGTGATCCAGTCGGTCTTGCGCAGATGGGCGCAGACGCCCACGCCCGACGCCTCCTGACCGATGTACAGGTGCAGGAACCCCGGCGTCTCGCCCTTGCGGCAGGCTACCTGCGCCGCCAGCTCGAAGCGACGCAGCAGCAGCATCTGCTCGTACAGGCGCAGCAGCTCTTCGCTCGAGAGCCCTGGCGGCAGTTGCGCCGCTTCAGCACTTGCAGTTGAATCGTTCACGGTAATCCTCGCCCTTCAGAAATCCCGGGAGAACCCGGCCGTCCAGCCGCCATCCACCGTCAACACATGCCCGGTGATGTAGGAGCTCTCGGGCGCGGCCAGGAACAACACCGCGTTGGCCATCTCCTGCGTCGTCCCGGGGCGGCCTAACGGGATGTGTGTCATCAGCTTGGTGTGCAGGTCCTGCGCCTCGCTGCCGGCGTCATGGATCCACTTCTCCCAACCCTTGGTCTGGGTCGAGCCGGGCGCCACGGCGTTCACCAGGATGCCGTGCGGGGCCAATTCCAGCGCCATCGCCTTGGTCAGGTTCACCACGCCGGCCTTGGCGGCGATATAGGAGCTTTGCAGACGCGCCGGCACCAGCCCGAGCACCGAGGCAATATTGATGATCCGGCCCGACTTCTGGGCCTTCATCGCGCGCGACACTTCACGGCTCACCAGGAACAACCCGGTCAGGTCGATCCTGAGCAGCGCCTCCCAGGCCTCCAGGCTGAACTCGTCGATGGTCTTGCGCTCTGCGGCCGGCACACCGATGCCGGCGTTGTTGACCAGGATGTCAATGCGGCCACATTCGCGCAACACATGGGCCACGCCGGCTGCGACGTCGGTGGGATTGGCCACGTCCAGGGCGAAACCTGCGCGGCCGCTGCCCGCCTGTGAAGCGGCCCGTGCCGTGTCAGCGTTGACGTCGGTGTAGACCACCTGCGCGCCATTGCGTCCCAGGGTGTCGGCAATCGCCTGGCCGATGCCCTGCCCCGCACCGGTGACCAGGGCGACCAGCCCATCGAGTTCCACTTTCATCGTCGCCGGTCTCCTGCGTGGGTTCTTGTTCTCGGGTCTTGCGCGGACCAGGGCGAGGTGCCAAGCGCCGGGCGCCGTACCCTGTAAGTTATTATAATAGCATATAGATACCGAGGCCGGTCAAGCACTGCCTGTCGCGCCTGCGCGTCGGCCTACATCAGGTCGTTCGGCGCGTCGTAGGTAATGCTGAACTGGTCACCCCGGTTTTTCGAAACGGTCAGTTCCACCGGCTCGCCGGTGGCCGAAAAGTACAGCATCTCGGTGGCCAGGATCGAGCCGCCGACCTGATAGCGCAGCACACGCGCGAGCGCCTCGTCGGCGACCTCGGCGCGCACGCGGATCTGGGCGCGCGACAGCTTGATGCCCAGGTGCCGCTGCACGGCGCGGAACACCACCACATCGTCGAAATCGGCGCGCTGCAGCCGGCTGCCGACGGCCGGCGGGAAATAGAACGTGGTCTGCGTGATCGGCTGGTCCTTGACCAGCAATACCGCGCGCAGGCAATAGCAGGCGGTTCCGGAGGCAAGCGAAAACGCCTCGCACGCCTGGGCCGAGCGCTCCTTGCGGTAGCTCTTGATGACCAGGCGGCGGTCCAGGCTCGACGCTGCGATCGCCGCGAAGCTCTGGAATTCCAGCGGCTTGTTGCCGCTCGGGGGTATGGCCACGATGGCGGGCTTGGCCGTGCGCTTCTTGATCAGGCCTTCGCCCTCGAGGTCGCGAAGGGCCTGGCGCACGGTGATCAGGCTGACGCCGAAACGGCTGGCCAGATCGGCCTCGCGCGGCAGCGGGCTGCCCGGTGGCAGCACGCCGTCGTCGATCGGCGCGCGCAGGCGCAGTGCGAGTTGGCGGTACAGCGGGCCGTGCGCACGGGTCAGTGGCTGCGGCCGGAGCGCGGCCAGGGCCGCCTCCTGCAGGGCAGTCTCGTCTGCCGGTTCGTCCGCAGTGGCGCGGGCCCTGGTCTTGTTGGGGTTCATGTGGTCTTGCTCGTCGACGCCGTCACCGGCCTGCCTGCGACGATACCCGAACCTGGCCGCATGCCTGCATCTCAGTCCAGGGCCCGCGGCAGGCCGACGCCATTGACGATATTGGGTGGCATTTGTCCCAGCGCAGCCGTGAGCGCCCGGGCCGCCGCACCTTCGCGCAGCGCCCGGACGGCAGTCGGGCTGACAGACGCGATGTGCGGCGCGATGATGAGATTGGGCAGAGCGCGCAGCGGATGGTCCGCAGGCAGGGGTTCGGGGTCGAACACGTCGAGAGCCGCGCCTGCCAGCTGGCCACCCTGCAGCGCCTGCAACAGGTCGGCGGTGTCCACCAGATCGCCCCGCGCCACGTTCACCAGCAAGGCGCCGCGCTTCATGCCGGCCAACGTTTCCGCACGCACCAGGCGGCGGGTCGCCGGTGACGACGGGCAGTGCAGGCTCACGATGTCGGATGCCGCCAGCAGTTCGCCCAGCGGCACGGGCGATGCACCGGCCGCCACGATCTCTGCGCCAGGCACTACCGGGTCATGCACCAGCACGCGGCACTTGAAGCCGCGCAGCCGCGCCACCACCTCGCGCCCGATCCGGCCGAAGCCCACCACACCGACGACCTGTTCGCGCAGGACACGCATGCCGGTGACCGGCACGGCCAGCCGCCACTGCCCGGCGCGCAGGTCGGCTGTGTGTGTCACCACCTGGCGTGTCAAGCCCAGGATGAATGCCAGCGTGTGGTCGGCCACTTCGTCGATGCAATAGTCGGGAATGTTCGACACCGGGATGCCCTGTGCGCGCGCGGCGTCCAGGTCGACGTTGTCCACCCCGATGCCGTAACGCACGATGGCGCGGGCACGGTTCATCGCAGCAACCACCTTGGCGTTGATGCGGGCGAACTGCGTGATCACCGCGTCGGCATCGCGCACCGCCGCGAGCAGCTCGGCTTCGGTGCTGCAGTGGTGGCCCACGAGGTCACAGCCCCCCTGGCCGATGAGCGCGGCCTCCAGGTCAAGGTCGGGAAAGGTGTAGTCGGTGACGACGATTCTGCGGCGTGTGTTCATGCGGGTCATGGCTCCGTGGTTTGGCCCAGGCGCTTCTCCCAGCCCTCCTGGAAGATGTTCAGGTAGGCCTTGGGGTCGTAGGGATGGGCGCGGGCCACCTCCAGGTTCAGGTCCAGGCCCAGTCCGGGCGCATCGGGCAGCGACAGGTGCCCGGTGGCCGGGTCCAGCACCGGATGCCAGCTGACCAGATCGCGCACCCAGGGCTCGTTGAAGGCATCGAAGTGCTCCTGGATCAGGAAATTGGGCACACACGCGGCGAGCTGCAGGCACACCGCCGTGGCGACCGGCCCGCCGCTCTGGTGCGGTGCGATCCAACTGCCGTGCGCCTGCGCCAGATGGGCTACCGCCAGCGTGTTGGTGATGCCACCCAGCGACATCGGCTCGGGCTGGAAGATATTGACGCCACCGCCCACTGCCAGGGTGTAGAACTGGCCGACGGTGTCGTACATCTCGCCGGTGGCCACGCGGATCGGGCATTGCTGCGCCACCGCGTTGGCGGGTTGCTCGCGCTCGCGCGTGGTGGGCTCCTCCCACCAGTACAGGTCCAGCGGCGCGAGCTTGCGCGCGGCGCGCAGCGAGTCGGCCTCGGTGAAACGCGCATGCACGTCGATCAGGATGCGCAATGCCGGGCCGAAACGCTGCCGCAACGCATGCAGGATGTCGTAGGCCAGCTGCAGCTCGGCGTCGTCGATGAAGCCCTGGGCGGTGCCGAACGGGTCGAGCTTCAAGGCATGAAAGCCCATCGCCACCACCCTCTCCGCCGCCGCCACGAAATGTTCCGGCGTGCGCTCGGTGCGGTACCAGCCGTTGGCATACGCCGCTACGCTGTCGCGCACCCTGCCCCCCAGCAGCTGGTGGATCGGCACACCCAGCGACTTGCCCAGGATGTCCCAGCAGGCGACTTCGATAGCTGCGACCGCCGTGCGGTGGATGTGCCCGCCGTCGAGCGACACGCTGTCCATCAGGTGCTTCGACAGCCGGTTGACCTGGCGCGGATCCTGCCCGATGGCCAGATGTTCGAGTTCTCGCACCGCCGCTTCGGTGGTGCGGATGAAGCCGTTGAGCGTGCCTTCGCCAATGCCGTGGATGCCGGCGTCGGTGTGTACCTTGAGCAACAGCCAGTTCTTCCAGCCGGCACCCACGGTGCAGGTGTCGATCGCGGTGATTCTCACGGTGGATGGCCTCCGGTTTGTCGCGCTCCAGTATATTATTATAAGAATGCAATCACAAGCGGCTACGCCACCAGGCCCGGCCGCCGGCGGCTCAGATTTCGGGCGGCAGCGCAGCCGGCCGGCGCTCGCGCGCCGACCACCACGCGCTGGAAATGCCGCAACACGCGATCAGCGCCATGCCGGCCCAGGCCCAGGCGTCCGGCACATGGGCGAACACCAGCCAGCCGCCAAGCACGGCAAAGGCAATGCTGCCGTACATGTAGGGCATGAGCGTGGACGCCGGGGCATGCTGGTAGGCCGTCGCCAGCAGGAAATGGCCCGCCGCGCCGGCGACGCCCATCAACAGCAGCATCGCCCACAGCCAATGCGAGTCCACCTGCACCCAGAACCATGGCAAGGCCAGGGCACCGACGGCGGCACCGAACCACACGCTCCAGAAATGCGTGGTGGCCGGATTCTCCAGCCGCCCCAGGTGGCTGCTCAGCAACTGGAATACCGTGCTGGCCAGCACGCAGCCCGCGGGGGCCAGGGCGTCCCATCCGAGCCCGCCATGCCCGCCGGGCCGGACGATCAGCAGGGTTCCCGCCAGGCCCCCGGCCACGAACAACCAGTGCAGGACCGACACTTTCTCCTGCAGAAACCGCACTGCCAGCACCGTCACCAGCATCGGTGTCACCATGATGGTCGCGGCGAACTCGCCCACCGGCATCGTCTTGAGGCTGAGCAGGGCCAGCAAGGTGGTCAGTGTCAGCAAGACGCCGCGCAGCACCTGCAGGCGCGGATGGGCCACCCGCCACAGGCTGCGGCCATGCACTGGCAGCAGCACGGCAGAGGAAATCAGCGCCTGGAACAGGTAACGTACGGCCAGCGCCATGACCACCGGAACACTGGCTGCGGTGTATTTGGCAGTCGTGTCGAGCACCGCGAAGAAGAACGTGGCCAGCACCATATATCCGATGCCGCCGAGCACGGCGCCGGGGCGGCTCAGCATGCGCCGGTGCCGCCTCGCCACACCACCGGGAACAACCCGTCGTCCATCGGAGCCGCGTCCGGCAGGCGCTGCTCCAGCCCCGGAAACGGCGGCGAGGTGCGCCAGTTGCGCACCGCATGGCGTATGTCGTCGCCCAGGTAGCGCGCCGAGAAGACGCGCCGCCGCAGGCCCGGCCCGGTTCCGCTGCTTGCATGCAGCGCCAGCATGTGGAAGGCGACCGCATCACCCGGCTCCAGCGCCCAGCCGAGTTGCCGGAACTGCTGCGGATGCGCATCGATCTCGGGCAGCTCGGCCAGCGTACCGTCGGGGAACCATTTCGCCTGCTGGTCGCGGAAGGTGCGCGGCATGTACCACGTGCCGGCATGCGAGCCAGCCACAAAACGCAGCGTGCTGGCCAGGGGCACCGGGTCAACGGGGATCCAGAAGCTCACGTTCTGGCGCCCGCTGACGTTGTAGTAGGGCTGGTCCTGGTGCCAGGGCGTGGGCTGGCGGGTGCCGGCCTCCTTGACCAGCAGGTGGTCGTGGTACAGGCGTACCGTCCGGCTGTGCATCAGCTGCGCCGCCACCTGCGGCAGTGCGGAGTCGAGCAGGATCGCACGGTAGTCGGGGTTGTCCTGCCAGGTGCAGAAGTCCTCGACGAAACGGCCCGGGTCATCCGGCTGGCTGGCTACCATCGCCAGCGGCCCCGGATGGGCCAGGTTGAATTCGATACCGTCGGTCAGACGCCGGACTTCGCGCGGGGTCAACACCCCGCGCAACAGCACGGCGCCGTCGCGCAGGTAGTCTTCAGCTGCGTCGGCAGGCAGGGTGTGGGATGACGGCATGACCTCGTCAGGCTCCCAGTTGAATGATCTGGTTCAGGCACTCGCACACCTGCCGAAAGGCGACATCCGGCAATGTACCCATCGGATGCGGCCTGGCCCCGCGCAGGCGCCAATCGAAGGATTTGGGCTGGTGGCACAGGACGTAGCTGATGTGCCCCGCCTTGCGACCCGACGCCACGCCGGCGGCGACCGCAAAAGGGTTGTCGACGTTGTACGCGGCCGTGCTCATCGGCAGCCCGACTACCAGGGATGTGCGCGCGTTGAAGGCGCTTGGCGACAACACCAGGAACGGGTGGACATCGCGCATTTCACGGCCCACTTGCGGATTGCAGTCGATCCAGATGACACCCTGTCGATCCGGCGCCCAGGCAACGCGCCGGGCCGCCGCCGGCGCGCGGCCAGTCACCAACGTTCAGCCCCGACAACCGTCCCGGTGGCCATTGCCTCACCACCGTGGCGAGCCGGGTCGAACCGGGTCAGCCGCTGGTCCAGCGTCAGCACGTCGTCATCCACCATCGGCGTGATGACCACGTGGCCCTGCTCCACAGAAATGCGTACGCGCTGATCGACCCGCAGGTGCGCCGCGCGCGCAATGGCCGCGGGAAGGCGCACGCCGAGGTTGTTGCCCCATTGCTTGATATCGAGAACAGCTTCCGTCATGGCAGGCATCCATCCAAATGTATAAACCAAGTCTAAACAACTCCGGAGGCGCCGTCAACGCATCATCTCGATTGGGCACCACCACGAACCCGGGGCGAAAGTCACCCCACCCACTTGCGCGCGTTGTGCCACAGCTGCATCCAGGCGCTCGGCTGGTCGACCGGCTGGTCGGTCCAGCTCATCTGGATATTGCGGAACACACGTTCCGGGTGCGGCATCAGCGCCGTGAAGCGGCCGTCCGCGGTGGTCACGCCGGTCAATCCGCCCGGGCTGCCATTGGGATTGAAAGGGTAGGCCTCAGTGGCCCGCCCCAGGTTGTCGGTGAAACGCATTGCGGCGATCGCCCGGGCGGCGTTGCCGCGGTGTCGGAAATTGGCAAACCCCTCGCCATGCGCCACTGCGATCGGCAGGCGGCTGCCCGCCATGCCACGCAGGAAGATCGACGGCGACTCCAGCACCTCGACCATCGACAGGCGGGCCTCGAAGCGTTCGCTCTGGTTGGTGGTGAAGCGCGGCCAGTCCTGCGCCCCGGGGATGATGTCGGCCAGCTCCGCGAACATCTGGCAACCGTTGCACACGCCCAGGCCGAAGGTGTCGCCGCGACCGAAGAAGGCCCGGAACTGGTCGGCCAGCTCGGGGTGGAAGGTGATCGATCGGGCCCAGCCGATGCCCGCACCCAGCGTGTCGCCGTAGCTGAAGCCGCCACAGGCCACCAGGCCCTGGTAGTCGGACAGCGCGGTGCGGCCGGCGTGCAGGTCGCTCATGTGCACGTCGAAGGCGTCGAAACCGGCCTGGGTGAAGGCGTAGGCCATCTCGACATGCGAGTTCACGCCCTGTTCGCGCAGCACCGCGACGCGGGGGCGCGCCAGCACCAGCGCTGGCGCGACGGGTGCGGCGCCGGGCGCAAAGGTCAGGTGAACATGCAGGCCCGGATCCGCAGGGTCGCCGGCAGACGCATGCTCGGCATCGGCGCAGACCGGGTTGTCGCGGCGCTGGTTGATCTTCCAGCTCACCGCATCCCAGACCTGGTGCAGGTCCTGCAGGGGCGCCGAAAAAACCAGTTGCGCATCCCGCCAGACCTGCAGTTCGCCCACGCCCGACGGCATGGACGAGCCGGCCGGGCGGGTCTTGCCGACCGCATGGCTGTGTTTGCTCAGACCGTGCTCGCGCAGCACCTGCATCACCTGGTTGCGCTGCGCCGTGCGCACCTGCAGCAACACGCCCAGCTCCTCGTTGAACAGCGCCTTGAGCGTGAGCTCGCCGCGCCGCGCCTGCACCTGCGACGCCCAGTTCTTGCTATCGCCCACTTCGGCCCGGCTGTCGGAGATGCCGTCGCCCTCGGTCACCAGCATGTCGACATTCAGCGCCACGCCCACGTGGCCGGCAAACGCCATCTCGCAGGCGGCGGCAAACAGACCGCCGTCGCTGCGGTCGTGGTAGGCCAGGATCAGGCCCTGGGCGCGCAGCGCGTTCACCGCCGCCACCAGGCGTACCAGGTCCTGCGGGTCGTCCAGATCGGGCACCACGTCGCCCACCTGGTCCAGCGTCTGGGCCAGGATGCTGCCGGCCATGCGGTTGCGGCCATGTCCCAGGTCGACCAGCACCAGCGTGGTGTCGGCCTCGGTGGCGTCGAGTTGCGGCGTCAGGGTGCCGCGCACGTCTGCGAGCGTGGCAAACGCGCTCACGATCAGCGAGACCGGGGCCGTCACCGTGCGCGGCGCGCCGCCCTCGGCCGCGCACCACTGGGTGCGCATCGACAGCGAATCCTTGCCCACCGGAATCGATATCCCCAGCGCCGGACACAACTCCATGCCGACAGCACGCACCGTATCGAACAGCGCCGCGTCCTCGCCCGGTTCACCGCAGGCGGCCATCCAGTTGGCCGACAGCTTGACCCGTGCCAGTTCGATCGGCGCCGCCAGCAGGTTGGTGATCGCCTCTGCCACGGCCATGCGCCCCGAGGCGGGCGCGTCGATGCCGGCCAGCGGCGTGCGTTCGCCCATCGCCATGGCCTCGCCCTGAAAGCCCGCAAAATCGGCCAGCGTGACGGCACAGTCGGCCACCGGCACCTGCCACGGGCCGACCATCTGGTCGCGGTGGCTCAGGCCTCCGACGGTGCGGTCGCCGATGGTGATCAGGAAGCGCTTGGAGGCCACCGTGGGATGCGCCAGCACCGCGACCGCAGCCTGCTGCAGCGTGACGCCGTCCAGGTCCAGCGGCGCGAAGCGCCGCGCGACGCGCTGCACGTCGCGGTGCATGCGCGGCGGTTTGCCCAGCAGCACCTCCATCGGCATGTCCACCGGGGGTTCGGAACCGGCGTCGACAACCGTCAGCTGGCGCTCGGCCGTGGCTGTGCCGACGACCGCAAAGGGGCAGCGCTCGCGCTCGCACAGCGCCCGCAACAGCGGCAGCGACTCCGGCGCGATGGCCAGCACATAACGCTCCTGGCTCTCGTTGCACCAGATCTCCTTGGGCGCCATTCCACTTTCCTCCAGCGGTACTGCACGCAGGTCGAAACGCGCGCCACGTCCGGCGTCGTTGGTGAGTTCCGGAAACGCGTTCGACAGGCCGCCGGCGCCGACGTCGTGGATGGCCAGGATCGGGTTGTCGTCCTGCAGCGCCCAGCAATGGTTGATCACCTCCTGCGCGCGGCGCTGCATCTCGGGGTTGCCGCGCTGCACCGAGTCGAAATCGAGCGCAGCCGAATTGGCGCCGGTGGCCATCGAACTCGCGGCACTGCCGCCCATGCCGATGCGCATGCCCGGCCCGCCGAGTTGCAAAAGCAGGCTGCCGGCGGCGAACGGGATCTTGTGCGTCAGCCCGGCGTCGATGCTGCCCACGCCGCCGGCGATCATGATCGGCTTGTGGTAGCCGCGCTGCAGCGTGTCGACGTCGGAGGCCAGCGACTGTTCGTATTCGCGGAAGTAGCCCAGCAGGTTGGGCCGGCCGAACTCATTGTTGAAGGCCGCCGCGCCCAGCGGCCCCTCGGTCATGATCTGCAGCGGGCTGGCGATGTGGTCCGGGCGGCCGTAACTTGTGGACGATGCGTCGAACTGGAGCTTCGACACCGTGAAGCCGGCCAGCCCGGCCTTGGGGCGCGAGCCGCGCCCGGTGGCGCCCTCGTCGCGGATCTCGCCACCGGAGCCGGTCGACGCCCCCGGAAAGGGTGAGATCGCCGTCGGGTGGTTGTGGGTCTCGACCTTCATCAGCACATGCTGCAGCACGCGCTGGCTGGCGTAACGCGGCGTGCCGTCCGACCCGTCGGCGGCCACACGCGCCACAAAACGCTCGACCTCGCCCCCCACCATCACCGAGGCATTGTCCGAATAGGCCACGACCATGTGCTGCGGGTGCAACTGGTGCGTGTTGCGGATCATGCCGAACAGCGAGTGCGCCTGGTCGACGCCGTCGATGGTGAAGTTCGCGTTGAATATCTTGTGTCGGCAATGCTCGCTGTTGGCCTGGGCGAACATCATCAGCTCGACGTCGGTGGGGTTGCGCTGCAGGCGGGTGAACGCCGCCGCCAGGTAGTCCATCTCGTCGTCAGCCAGGGCCAGGCCGAATGCGGCATTGGCGCCCTGCAGCGCAGCCTTGCCGCCACCCAGCACATCGACCCGCGCCAGCGCTGCCGCCTCGACTGTGTCGAACAGGTGCGCGGCCTGCTGGCGGGCGAACACCACGCTCTCGGTCATGCGGTCATGCAGCAGATCGCCCAGTGCCTGCAACTGCGCCGGGTCGAGCTCCGGCGTCTTGCCCAGCAGGCTGGGTTTGAGCGTCATGCGGTATTCGGTGATGCGTTCGATGCGGTGCACCGCCAGGCCGCAGTTGTGCGCAATGTCGGTCGCCTTCGACGCCCACGACGACACTGTACCGATGCGTGGCGTCACCACCACGAGTACGCCCTCTGCGGGCCCGTCGTACGGGTCGCCATAAGCCAGCAGCGCGGCCAATTGCGCCCGCGCGCCCTGTGACAGTTCGCCGTCGGCATGAACCACATGGACAAAACGCGCCGCCAGCCCGACGACCTTCGGATGGACGGCCTGCGCGGCGGGCAACAACTGGCGTGCGCGGAACGGGCCCAGGGCGTTGGAGCCGGCAAAAAAATGGGTGGTGGGGGTCACTAGGAGGGCCTGACAACGTGGCGGGATTGGGGGCGAAACCGAAGGCCGCCCGGCATCGCGTCGAACCATCGGGCGGCTGCGGTCATTTTAACGGTGCCCGATGGGATAATTGACGAATGACAATTACGTACAAAGACGCTGAAGGCATCGCCGGAATGCGCGTGGCGGGCCGGCTGGCCTCGGAAGTCCTGGATTTCCTGACGCCCCATGTGCTGCCCGGCGTCACTACCAACGCGCTGGACAAGCTGGCCCACGACTACATCACCGGTGTCCAGCGGGCCGTTCCGGCCCCGCTGAACTACCGCGGCGGCGGCAATACCCCCTACCCGAAGTCGATCTGCACCTCGGTCAACCACCAGGTCTGCCACGGCATCCCCAACGACAAGCCGCTCAAGCGCGGCGATATCGTCAACATCGACATCACCGTCATCAAGGATGGCTGGCACGGCGACACCAGCCGCATGTTCATCGTCGGTGAGACCTCCATCGCCGCGCGGCGGCTGTGCAGCCTCACCTACGAGGCGATGTGGCACGGCATCCGCGTGGTCCGGCCCGGTGCCCGGCTGGGCGATGTCGGCTGGGCGATCCAGAAGTTCGCCGAGGGCCACGGTTTCAGCGTGGTGCGCGAGTTCTGCGGCCATGGCATCGGGCGCGTGTTCCACGAGGAGCCCCAGGTGCTGCACTACGGCAAGCCCGGAACGCTGGAAGAACTCAAGCCCGGCATGACCTTCACCATCGAGCCCATGATCAACGCCGGTCGCAAGGACATCAAGGATGGCCCGGAAAAGGACGGCTGGACCATCGTCACCAAGGACCACTCGCTGTCGGCCCAGTGGGAACACACGGTGCTGGTGACCGAATCCGCTTACGAAGTCCTGACCCTGTCGGCGGGCAGCCCGCCGACCCCCGCCTTTGTGGCCGCGCCCTGAACCGCTGACCGGCGACGCCCACCAGTGACGGCATCGTCCATGCTGAGCACGCAACAACTGCGCGACGACTACCGCCGCGACAAGAAGTCGCTGCAGGCCGCGATGGCCTCCAGCGGGGCCTCGACGCGCGGCGTGATCGGCGCGTTGCACCGCCTCGCGGCGTTGGCCGACGGCACCTTGCACACGTTGTGGGAGCAGGCCGGCCTGGCCGGGCAACATGCGCTCGTGGCCGTGGGTGGCTACGGACGCAGCGAGCTGTTTCCGCATTCGGACGTCGACGTGCTGGTGCTGTTGCCCGACGACCAGGATCCCGACAGCGACCCGCGGCTCAAGGCCTGCATCGAGGGATTCATCGGCAGCTGCTGGGACAGTGGCCTGGAGATCGGCTCCAGCGTGCGCACCGTCTCGCAGTGCCTGGCGGAGGCGGCCAAGGATGTGACCGTCCAGACCGCGATGCTGGAGTCGCGTCTGGTCACCGGTGATTCGCGCCTGTTCGGACGCATGCGCGAGCACCTGCGGCTGGCCATGGACCCACGTGCCTTCTTCGTGGCCAAGACGCTGGAGATGCGCCAGCGCCACAGCAAGTTCGAGGAAACGCCCTACGCCCTGGAGCCCAACTGCAAGGAGTCGCCCGGCGGCCTGCGCGACCTGCAGGTGGTGTTGTGGGTGGCCAAGGCGGCCGGGCTGGGCCGCAACTGGGACGAACTCGCGCGCAAGGGCCTGCTCACCGCCTTCGAGGCGAAGCAGGTCAAGCGCAACGAAGCCCTGCTGCGGCTGATCCGGGTGCGGCTGCACCTGCTGGCCGGCCGGCGCGAGGACCGCCTGGTGTTCGACCTGCAGACCGCGGTCGCCGAATCCTTCGGCTACGTGTCCACCAACACCGCGGTGCGCGCCAGCGAGGCCCTGATGCGGCGCTACTACTGGGCCGCCAAGGCGGTATCGCAGCTCAACCAGATCCTGCTGCTGAACATGGAAGACCGGCTGTACCCGAGCCAGCAGGAGCCTCGGGCGATCAACCAACACTTCAACGACCGGGCCGGCATGATCGACGTGGTCAGCGACGACCTGTACCTGCGCCACCCGCAGGCGATCCTGGAGACCTTCCTGCTCGACCAGACCACCCCCGGCATCAAGGGCCTGTCGAGCCGCACCCTGCGCGCGCTGTACAACGCCCGTGGCGTGATGGACGGCAGGTTCCGCCGCGACCCGGTGAACCGGGCCACATTCCGCAAGATCATCATGCAGCACGACGGCATCACCCACGCGATGCGCCTGATGAACCAGACCTCGGTGCTCGGGCGCTACCTGTGGGTGTTCCGGCGCATCGTGGGCCAGATGCAGCACGACCTGTTCCATGTCTACACGGTGGACCAGCACATCCTGATGGTGCTGCGCAACGTGCGGCGCTTCTTCATCGTCGAACACGCGCACGAGTACCCGTTCTGCTCGCAACTCGCGGCAGGCTGGGACAAGCCCTGGGTGTTGTACGTGGCGGCGCTGTTCCACGACATCGCCAAAGGCCGCGGCGGCGACCACTCGGAGCTCGGCGCGCGCGAGGTGCGCCGGTTCTGCCGCGACCACGGCATCGAGCGCGAAGACGCCCGCATGATCGAGTTCCTGGTGCAGGAACACCTGTCGATGAGCCACACCGCCCAGAAGGCCGACCTGTCCGACCCGGATGTCATCCGCGGATTCGCCGCCAAGGTCGGCAACGAGCGCCGCCTGACCGCCCTGTATCTGCTGACCGTGGCCGATATCCGCGGTACCTCGCCCAAGGTGTGGAACGCCTGGAAGGGCAAGCTGCTGGAAGACCTGTTCCGCCTGACGCTGCGCGCGCTGGGCGGTGGCGCGCCCGACCCCGACGCCGAAGTCGAGGCGCGCAAGCGCGAGGCGCTGGTGATGATTGCGCTGTACGCCCTGCCCTTCGAGGCGCACAAGCCGCTGTGGGACACACTGGACGTGGGTTACTTCATGCGCCACGACGCGTCCGACATCGCCTGGCACACACGCCACCTGTCGCGCGCGGTGGGTGCCGACAAGCCGGTGGTGCGCGCGCGCCGCTCACCCGTGGGCGAAGGCCTGCAGGTGCTGGTGTACACGCGCGACCAGGCCGACCTGTTCGCCCGCATCTGCGGCTACTTCGACCATGGCGGCTTCAGCATCCTGGATGCGCGGGTGCACACCGCGCGCAATGGCTACGCGCTGGACACCTTCCAGGTGGTCACCAGTACGCCGCCCGACCAGTACCGCGAACTAACCAGCCAGGTGGAGAACGGCCTGGCGGCGGCAATTGCCGACAGCGGCCCCTTGCGCGAGCCCAGCCGCGGCCGGGTGTCGCGCCGGGTCAAGAGCTTCCCGATCGCGCCGCGGGTGACGCTGCGGCCAGACGAAAAGGCGCAGCGCTGGCTGCTCAATATCTCGGCCAGCGACCGGGTCGGCCTGCTGTACTCGGTGGCCCGGGTGCTGGCCCGGCACCACATCAACCTGCAACTGGCCAAGGTCGCCACGCTCGGGGAGCGGGTCGACGACACCTTCCTGATCGACGGCGCCGAACTGCAGCACAACCGGGCGCAGATCGAGGTGGAGACGGAGCTGTTGCTGGCGCTGGC
>JANMZX010000010.1:0-1805 GCA_031383745.1 Rhodoferax sp.
GCTCGCGGCCAGCGTCGCGGCCTGGCCCGCCGTCACCGTCGCGTTGGCAGGTTGCGAACTGATCGCCGGCACCGTGGCCACAGGCGGTGGCGGCGGATTATTGCCGCCGCTGGTGACCTTCAGACGCCAAGCGCCCGTGCCCCAGTTGGCGCTGTACAGGATGCCGTTCGCCGCGTCGTACACCCCGTTGTAGGCCCCACCGTTGAATGTCTGGTCGTTGAAGGCGCTCCAACTGGTGCCATCGGTCGAGGTGTACCATTTCACCCCGGACGGGGCATCCCCACGCCACACGCCCGGCTGGGCATAGAGGCGCGTGCCATCCGACAGCACGGTAAAATAACCTTTGATCGTATCCAGGCCATTACTGCCGTTGCGCACCGACCACGTCGCCCCGTTGTCGGTGCTGACCATCACGCCCTGACTGCCTCCGGTATAAAGGGTGCCATCGGACGTCATGTGAATCTGCATGCCACCGTGGGACATGTCGATGGTGCTTACCTGGGTCCAGTTCGAGCCGCCATTGGTCGAGACCCAGAAACCCATGGTGTCGCCGCGCACGCCCTGAACCACATAGAGATGATTACTGTTGGTTGGATTGACCCGCACATGCAGCGGGGAATCAAACGGCCCGATGCGCTGCCAAGTCTCGCCGCCATTGGTGCTCTTGTGCAGGCCCTGCTCATCCCAGCAGGTGTACAACGTGCTGGGGCTCGATGGATCAATTCGAATATCGTTGCAGCCGAATTTATCATTGACGTTGACGCTGCTGCCGCCGCCCTCGCCTTTGGGCGAGATATTGGCCCACATCCCCGGCGTATAGACCACGATGGTGGCCGGTTCTCCGGGCCAAAGCAGGTTGGCCGGCGCGCTGCCGCCGATCTGCGTCACCCGCAGCGTATCCGTCTGCGATCGCTGCGTAATGCCGGGAAGATCATCCACCGAGAAGAATGGTTTCTCCAGGCGGTAACGCGCGGCGTCCAACCCCCAGACCGTCGCGGGCTGCGGCAGCGGGCCGACGTTTTTTGTCGAAGCACTGTCCGCGAGAAGATTCCCTCCGAACCACGGCCAGAGAGCCGCCATCCAAAGGAGGCAGATGTAAACTCGATTTACGGGACGTAATTCACATTCTTGCCGCCGCCTTGGAGAGGTCCGCGTCATCAGAAAAGCAAAGGCAACGAGAGTGCGTATCATGGCATTATTGTGGAAGTGTTGCTGGAGTCATTTTGTTTCCGACGGCTTGCCGAGTTTGAGCACGCCCCAATTCAGCGAGCGCCAGCGGGCTTCGCTCGGGATGTCGCTCGTCATCCAGGTGTCGAGGCTGTTCCAGCACAGGCGCTGCACGTTTTGCACGCCGTTGCCGCGGATGATGCCGAGGTCGCCGAGGATGACCGTTTTGTCTTCGTGCCAGTCTTGCTTGCCGAGTTTCTTGAACTCGACCCGCAGCACGGTGGCGAGGGGCACGGAGAATTCGTAGTTGCCCGCGCCATCCTCGGCGAACTCCAGTTCACTGGTGATGTCTTTGACGGAGGCGAAGATTTCCTTGCCGATGGGCGACTCGAAGACGCACTCGTCAGCCTTCGTCGCGAGCGGATCGACGGGGCGGTAAAGGACGGCGGTGGGCTTGCCATTCACCTTGGCGATGAGCAGGCGGCAGTCGCCGGGGAGATACGGGTTGTTCTCCTGCAAGTTGCCGGGATTCCACTTCGCGCTGAAGCAGAGGTCGAGTGCGCCGCCTTTCTTGAAAAGGAATCGCGGGTCGGTGGCGGAGTTATCGAGCAACTTGGCGTCACCGGTGCGGAAGGCTC
>JANMZX010000180.1:0-2504 GCA_031383745.1 Rhodoferax sp.
ATCCTGCGCGGCGCCAAGCCGGCCGACCTGCCTATCGAACAACCGACGCGCTTCGAGCTGGTCATCAACCTCAAGACCGCCAGGCCGCTGGGCTTGACGATCCCGCAAACGCTGCTGCTGCGGGCGGATGAGGTGGTTCAATGAACCGCCGTACGGTCTGGCTGGCCACGCTCACAGCCGCGCTGGCCATGCCATGCGCCCACGGCCAGGCAGGCAAGGCGCTGCGACGGGTCGGGGTGCTGCACGTCGGAAGCACCGCGTCTGGCACCGCAACCTCGTCGGATTTGATCGACGCGCTGCAGCAACACGGCTTCGTCGACGGCCGGGACATCGTGGTCGTGGAGCGCTGGGCTGACGGCCGCACCGAGGGCTTCGCCCGTCTTGCGGGGGAGCTCGCCTCGCTCAACCCGGCGGTGATCGTCACCTATGGCCCGCAGGCCACACAGGCGGCGCTGACGGCCAGCCCCGATGCCCCCGTGGTGGCACTCCTCGGCGAATTCTTGACATCGGGCTTCGCGGCCACGCTGGCGCGGCCCGGTGGCCGGGTGACCGGAGTCAACTTTCTCAACAGGACGCTGAATGCAAAGCGCCTGGAGCTGCTGTCCGAGTTGTTGCCCAAGGGCAGTGCCGTGCTCAACCTGGGCTTCCCCGGCGCCCTGAGCTTGTCACTGGTCGACGGGATCGCGGCGACGGCCAGCACATTGGGCCTGGTGTCGCACGCGGCCACTGCAAGCACACCGCTGGAGATCGACGCGGCATTCGCCACCGCCAGCCGCCTTCGGATGGCCGGGGTCAACGTGCTCGGGTCGCCGTTCCTGCATGCCCAACGCATGCGCATGTTCGAACTGGCGGCCAAGGCGCGCCTGCCCGCCATCTACGAGTGGCCGGTTGCGGCGCGGGAAGGCGGGCTGATGGCTTACGGGCCCAGCCTCAGCGCGATGAGCCGCCAGCTCGCCACCCCCGTCGTGCGTATTCTCAATGGCGCGAAGGCGAGCGATCTGCCTATCGAGCTGCCGACACGTTTTGAGCTGGTCATCAACCTGAAGACCGCCCGGGCGCTCGGTATCAAGATCCCGCAGTCGCTGCTGCTGCGGGCGGACGAGGTGATCCAATGAAGCAACGCCGTCAACTCTTGTTCCGCGCCGGCATCTGCGCACTCCTGCTGCCATTGCCAGCCGTGGCGCAAAGCACTGCATCGCGCTTGCCGATCGGCTGGATATCTGTCGCGGACCCGGGTATCACACTTGCGGATTTTCGCGACGGCTTGCGCGCACTGGGCTATGCCGGTGCTACTGAGCAGCGCATCGAGGTGCGTATCACCCAGCGCGATGCAGCCAGTGTGCGCGCTGCCATTGACGCGTTGTTGCGCCTTCCTGTGGCGCTGATCGTGGCCACGGGCCCCGCCGCCCCGCTGGTGCACGGCGCCGCTGCCGGGCGGATTCCGGTGGTGTTTGCGTTCAGTGGTGATCCGGTCGAGGCCGGCCTGGTGCAGAGCCTGGCCCGTCCTGGCGGCAGCACCACCGGCATGTCGTTTCTCGCGCTGGAGCTGGTGGGCAAACGCATGGAGCTGATCAAGCAGATCATGCCCGGCATGCGGCGTGTGGCCATACTGGCCAACCCGCAGCACCCCGGTGAAAAAGCGGAGCGAAGGGAGTCGATCGCCGCGGCTGAACGGCTTGGACTGCAGGTTGCGTATGTGGAATTCAGCTCGCCCGAGCAGTTCGAGCCCGCGCTGGAAAGAATCCGCCTGCAGAACTGCCAGGGCATGGTCGTGTTTCCCGATGCCGGCATGGTCGCGCGTGCCGAGCGAATTGCCGCGTTCGCGTTGAAGGAGCAACTTCTGTGCGTGTCCGGCTGGGCTGCCTTTGCGCAGGCCGGGTGCATCGCCAGCTACGGGCCCAGTCTGCGTGATGGATACCGGCGGCTCGCGCATTATGCCGACCGCGTCCTGCATGGCGTGCCCCCGTCGAGCCTGCCAGTCGAGCTGCCTGCCCGGCTCGAGATGGTCATCAACCTGAAATCCGCCAAGGCCCTGGGTATCACCATCCCGCAGAGCGTGCTGCTGCGAGCCGACGAGGTGATCCAATGAACACCCGTCAGTTCGTTCTGTCCTCATTGGCTCTGGTTGCGACGTGCGTCGCACTGCCCGCGTGGCCGCAGCAATCGGGCCGGCTCCCGAAAGTCGCCATCCTGTCGCCGGCCAGGCAGGCGGACATGGCCTGCCTGCCCAACAACCAGGGCGGTGGCGCCGGTTGCCTGCTCGAAGGGCTGCGTGCCCTGGGCTACAGCGACGGACGCAACGTGGCATTCGAAACCCGGTTTGCGGAAGGCGCCGCCGAACGGCTGCCTGCGCTAGCGGCCGAACTGGTGGCGCTGCGCCCGGATGTCATCTACACCTACACCACCGTCGGCGCGAATGCTGCTGCGGCAGCCACGACAACGATCCCGATCGTCGTCGGGCCGGCCGGGGAGGCAGCGATGGAGCGGCTGGCCGGCAACTTCGC
>JANMZX010000184.1:0-26026 GCA_031383745.1 Rhodoferax sp.
CGCAGATCGTCGTCGCGGTCGACCATCGCGTATTCGGTGTCGTAGGCCAGCACCCAGAACAGGTTGCCCAGCAACAGCAGCCACGCCACCGGCGGCACGCTGGTCAGCACCGCCGACACGCTGGCTGGCCCCGAGCCGCGCACCGCCGCAAACGCCATCGGAATGCCGAAGCTGAATGCCACGCCCAGCACCGCCTGCGGCATCGACACGAAGCGCTTGGAATACGGGTAGACGATGGCAATGGCGAGCGCCACGAACGACCACACGATCGTGACTGCGTTGGTGGTCAGTACCAGGCCGAATGCGGCCAGCGCCAGCGCAGCACCCAGCAGCAGGGCCTCGGCCGGCGGCACTGCACCGCTGGTGACCGGCCGGCTGGCGGTACGTTTGACGTGCCGGTCGAACTCACGGTCGGCAACGTCGTTGACACAACACCCGGCGCTGCGCATCAGGAAGGTACCCAGGCAGAACACCAGCAGCAGATGCCAGCCGGGGAAGCCTCCGGCGGCGATCCACAAGGCGCTCAGCGTGGGCCACAACAGCAGCAGCCAACCGGCAGGACGATCCCAGCGGATCAGGCGCAGGTACAGCGCAAGTTTGTGTCGCATACCCCGCCCTGTCAGGCCGCCAACGGACGCCGGCCCGACGCGCCATCCGGAACCGGCGGACACCGGAAGTAGGTACCAGTCACCGGCCGCATCGCCCGGCTGTGGTTCAACAGGACGCCGGGACCATCGCCGCGCAACCCGGCCTTGGGCAAGGATGCCAGGACGTCTGGCTGTAGCAATACCGTTGACATGGACAACCCCGTTTTCAGGAAAGGCGCTTTACACCCGGCAATTCGCAGGCGTAGATCGCATTGCGCAAGGCCGCGATCGCCTCGTACCGGGTGAAGCTGCGCCGCCAGGCGAGCACGACGCGGCGCGTCGGCGGCTGGCCGCCCGCCTCGTCCCGGATCGGTATGTAGCGCACGAAGTTGTCTGCGTCCTTGCCGCGTCGCGCCTTGGCGTCCAGCGCCCCGGCCGGCACGCCGAGCCGCGGCACCAGGGTCACGCCCATGCCTGCAGCCACCATATGTTTGATGGTCTCCAGCGACGAGCCCTCGAAACTGCGGCGTATGCCTTCCGCGTTGCTCGAAAAACGCGCGAACTCCGGGCAGACCTCGAGCACATGGTCGCGAAAACAGTGCCCGGTGCCCAGCAGCAGCATGGTTTCGGCCTTGAGCTGCTCCGCACTCAGCGTCTTGAACTTCGCCAGCGGGTGGGTGCTGGGGATCGCCGCCACGAAGGGCTCGTCGTACAGCGGCGCCATTGCCAGGCCGGTGTCGGGGAAGGGCTCGGCCAGGATGGCGCAGTCGATCTCGCCGGTGCGCAGCATCTCCAGCAGCTTGACCGTGAAGTTCTCCTGCAGCATCAGCGGCATCTGCGGCGTCCGGGCGATCACGTTCTTGACCAGATCGGGCAACAGGTAGGGCGCGATGGTGTAGATCACGCCCAGGCGCAAGGCACCGGCCAGCGGGTCCTTGCCGCGCTTGGCGATCTCGCGGATGTTGGCCGCCTGCTCCAGCACCGACTGGGCCTGGCGCACCACCTCTTCGCCCAGGGGCGTCACGGTCACCTCATTGGCATTGCGTTCGAACAGCTTGAGTTCCAGCTCCTCCTCGAGCTTCTTGACGGCCACCGACAGCGTCGGTTGCGACACGAAACAGGCTTCGGCGGCCTTGCCGAAATGCCGCTCGCGGGCCACGGCAACGATGTATTTGAGTTCGGTCAGGGTCATGCGCGTATTGTCCTATCTATCGATGGCTGCCCGCTTCGCGCACACCCACCCGGCGCCGGCTCAGGCCTTGAGAAACTCGGTCTTCGTGCCCAGCCAGCGCGCCACATGCTTGTGCGCCAGCGCAGGGGCCTGGTCCAGGATCAGGGGCGCTGCGTGGCGCGCCCACACCAGCAGGACGGTGTCGGTCGCCAGATCGGCGAAGCGCAGCAGCGCGGCGCCGGACTGGCGCGCGCCCAGGAATTCGCCGGGCCCGCGGATCTCCAGGTCGCGCCGGGCGATCTCGAATCCGTCGTTGGTCTCGACCATCGCCTTGAGCCGGGCGCGGGCGGTCTCGCCCAGACGCGGTGCGTCGCCGGTGGAATACAGCAGCACACAGGCCGAGGCGGCCGCCCCCCGGCCGACCCGGCCACGCAACTGGTGCAACTGCGACAGACCGAAGCGCTCGGCGTGTTCGATCACCATCAGGGAGGCATTGGGAACATCCACGCCCACCTCGATCACCGTGGTGCTGACCAACACCGCCATCGCACCCTGCACGAACTGCGCCATCACCGCCTTCTTGTCCGCCACCGGCATGCGCGAGTGCAACAGGCCCACCAGCACGCCGGGCAAGGCATCTGCGAGGGCCGCATGGGTCTCGGTGGCATTGCTCAGGTCCAGCACCTCGCTCTCCTCGATCAGCGGGCAGACCCAGTAGACCTGGCGGCCCTGCGCCAGCTGGACGCGGATGCGCGCCACCACCTCGTCGCGCCGCGACGCGGTGACCAGCTTGGTCACGATGGGTGTGCGCCCGGGAGGCAGTTCATCGATCGTGGACACCTCCAGGTCGGCGTAATAACTCATCGCCAGGGTACGCGGTATCGGCGTGGCGGTCATCATCAGCGAATGCGGCTCCAGCCCCGGCTCGGCCATCTTGTCGCGCAGGGCCAGGCGCTGCGCCACACCGAAGCGGTGCTGCTCGTCGATCACGGTCAGCGCCAGATTGTGGAACTGCACCTTGTCCTGGATCATCGCGTGGGTGCCCACCACCAGCGCCGCCTGGCCGGACGCGATCAGGGCCAGCATGGCGCGCCGTTCCCCGGCCTTCTGGCTGCCGGTGAGCCAGGCGGTCGTGATGCCCAGCGGCTCCAGCCAGCCGATGAGTTTGCGGAAGTGCTGCTCGGCCAGGATCTCGGTCGGCGCCATCAGCGCACACTGGCGCCCGGCGTCGATGCAGATGGCCGCAGCCAGCGCGGCCACCACCGTCTTGCCGGAGCCCACGTCGCCCTGCAGCAGGCGATGCATCGGCGCCGGCAGGGCCAGGTCATGGGCGATCTCGGCGCCCACGCGTTGTTGCGCCCTGGTCAGGGTAAAAGGCAACGCCGCCAGCAGCCGGTCGCGCAGGCCACCGGGCACGGGCTGCAGCACCGGGGCGCGCAGGCCATCGCGGGCCCGGCGCGACTGCAGTTGCGATACCTGCTGCGCCAGCAACTCCTCGATCTTCAGGCGCTGCCAGGCCGGATGGCTGTGGTCCTCCAGCGTCGCCAGCGACACCTCGGGCGCCGGGTGGTGCAGGAACACCAGCGCGTCGCGCAGCGGCCAGGCGAGCGCCGCATGCCCGGGCAGGCCGCCGACCACCGAGACGGTCTCGGTCCGGTCGGCGCGCGACAGGCCGCCCTGCACCGCCTTGCGCAGGTAGGCCTGCGGCAGGCCGGCCACGGTGGGATAGACGGGTGTGAGCGCCGTGGGCAACTCCCCGCCGGCGGCATGCACCGTGGGATGCACCATGGTCCGGCCCAGGAAGCCGCCCTTGACCTCGCCCCGGGCGCGGATCCGCGCGCCCGGCTGGAGCGCTTTTTGCTGCGCCGGGTAGAAGTTGAAGAAACGCAGCGTGCAGGTATCGGAGCCGTCGTCCACCGTCACCAGCAGTTGGCGGCGCGGCCGCACAACCACCTCGCTGGCGGTCACGGTGGCCTCGATCTGCACCGCCTGCCCCTCCTGCACATCGGCCAGCGGGACGACGCGGGTCTCGTCTTCGTAGCGCAGTGGCAGGTGCAGCGCGAAGTCGATGTCGCGCACCAGGCCCATCTGGGCCATGGCCTTCTGCAGCGGGTTGCGCGTCGCCACGGCCGCTGCAGGCTTGGCGGCGGTGGCGGGCGTGAGGACGGGCATGGGAGAATTCTGCCCTGTCTTTCCCTCCAACTTGGCACGGGCCGGTCCAGCCCTCAAGCAACATGCATCCTGAATCTCCCGCCAGCACGCGCGTTTTCACCCTCGCCGATTTCGATTTTGACCTGCCACCCGGGCTGGTCGCGCAATACCCGGCCGTCGAACGCAGTGCCTCGCGTCTGCTGGATGGCACGGCCGTGCCTGCAAGCGACCGCGTGTTTCGCGACCTGCCCGGCCTGCTGGCGCCTGGCGACCTGCTGGTGTTCAACGACACGCGGGTGATCAAGGCGCGGCTGTTCGGTGAAAAACCGACTGGCGGAAAGGTCGAACTGCTGGTGGAGCGGGTGTTGTCCGGCAACCAGGTGGCGGCCCACATGCGGGTGAGCAAGAAGCCGGAAGTCGGCACCACGCTGGCGCTGCAGGGGGCTCCCGGCACGCACGACGGCCTGTGCGCGACGCTGCTGGGCCGTTGGCCGGATGCCGCCGGTGCGCTGTTCCGCTTCGTGTTGTCCAACCACGGCGGCGACGACCCGCACACCCTGATGGAGCGACACGGCCACGTGCCGCTGCCGCCCTACATCACGCATGCCGACACGGCGCAGGACGCAGAGCGCTACCAGACCGTGTTCGCCCGCCACCCGGGCGCCGTGGCGGCGCCCACCGCCGCGCTGCATTTCGACGCCGCCCTGCTGCAGGCGCTGGACGAGCGCGGCGTGCAGCGTGCCAGTGTCACCCTGCACGTGGGTGCCGGCACCTTCCAGCCGGTGAAGACCGAGAACCTGTCCGAACACCGCATGCACAGCGAGTGGTACGACGTGCCGCTGGCCACACAACAGGCGCTGGCCGAATGCCGCGCCCGCAGTGGCCGCGTGGTGGCGGTGGGCACCACCACCGTGCGCACACTGGAATCCTGGGTGGCGTCGGGCCTGGCGCATGGCGATACCAGCATCTTCATCACCCCCGGCTTCGAATTCCAGCTCGTGGACCTGCTCGTCACCAACTTCCACCTGCCCAAGTCCACCTTGATGATGCTGGTGAGCGCGTTTGCCGGCCACGAACACACCATGGCCCTGTACCAGCACGCGATCGACCGGCAGTACCGCTTTTTCAGCTACGGCGACGCGATGCTGCTGCGTCGCATCGCAGCACCCGGCGCCTGAGCGCCCGACCACCATGCTCCAGTTCGACCTGCTCCAGACCGACGACGCCACTGCCAGCCACCCCGGCACCCATGCCCGGCGCGGCCGCCTCACGCTCAACCACGGCGTGGTGGAAACGCCGATCTTCATGCCGGTGGGCACGTATGGCACCGTCAAGGGCGTAACGCCGCAGAGCCTGGAGGACATGGGGGCCCAGATCATCCTGGGCAATACCTTCCACCTGTGGATGCGCCCGGGGCTCGATGTGCTCACGCAGTTCGGGGGCCTGCATGCGTTCGAGAAATGGAACAAACCCATCCTGACCGACTCGGGCGGTTTCCAGGTCTGGTCGCTGGGCGCCATGCGCAAGATCAGCGAGGAAGGGGTGCGCTTTTCCTCTCCGGTCAACGGCGACAAGCTGTTCCTCACGCCCGAGATTTCGATGCAGATCCAGACCACGCTGAACTCCGACATCGTGATGCAGTTCGACGAATGCACGCCCTACATCTCGGTCGAACCGAAGACAAAAGGCCAGCTCACCACCGAGCGCGAAGCGCGCAGCTCGATGGAACTGAGCCTGCGCTGGGCCGAACGCTGCCGCACCGAGTTCGCGCGCCTGGGCAATCCCAACGCGCTGTTCGGCATCGTGCAGGGCGGCATGTTCGAGCACCTGCGCCAGGAGTCGCTGGAGCAGCTGGTGGCGATGGACTTCCCCGGCTATGCAGTGGGTGGCGTAAGTGTCGGCGAACCCAAGGACGAGATGCTGCGCATCATGGCCCACACGCCGCACCGGCTGCCGGCCCACAAGCCGCGTTACCTGATGGGCGTGGGAACACCCGAAGACCTGGTGGAGGGTGTGGCCCAGGGCGTGGACATGTTCGACTGCGTGATGCCGACCCGCAACGCGCGCAATGGCACGCTGTTCACCCGCTTCGGCGACCTGAAGATCCGCAATGCGCGCCACAAGACCGACCCGCAACCGCTCGACGCCACCTGCACCTGCTACGCGTGTGCCGGCAAGAGCGGTGTGGCCTGGGACGACGGCGGCCGGGACGGCTTTTCGCGCGCCTACCTGCACCACCTGGACCGCTGCGGCGAGATGCTGGGGCCGATGCTGGCCAGCATCCACAACCAGCAGTACTTCCTGAACCTGATGCGCGAGGTGCGCGCGGCGCTGGATGCCGGCGGTTTTGGCGTTTTCCGGCTGCAGTTCCGCTCGGATCGCGTGCGCGGGGTGTAACGCCGCGCGGTCGACGCGGACACCCGCCTTATGGCAGCCTGAGTTCGACCACCGGCTTGCCCTGCCCGGAACGCAACATCCAGGCGAAAACCGAGTCGACGGTCACAGTCTCGATGCGGTCGGCAAAACGCTTCTCGTTGGGATGGTCGTCGAAGGCCACATTGGCCGCGGTCACCCGCGCGCCCAGTCGCTCCAGGGCGCCGATCCTGAGCGTGGTGGGCTCGTACCCCTTGAAACGCAACCAGGCCTTCGCCGCGTCGCGCGATGCAACGCCGGGCTCGGCGCCGAGCGCCAGTGTCTCGATCACCCACTGGTTGGATTGCTGGTAGCGCGTGCTCCACGGGTAACTGACCATGTTGTAGGGCTTGTGGTGCATGCGCAGCACCGCGGTGTCGTCCTGCAGCAGCGGCAACAGGCGCTCCTGCAACTCGGCCGTCGGCGCGACCCAGGCCGCCTCGTAGCGCCATGGGTCGTCCAGAAAAAACTCACCCAGGCCCTGGCGGAAGATATGCGCCTCGGCGGTGCCGCAGGCGTTGAGCTTGTGCACCACCCGCCAGACACTGCCGCCCTTGCCGTCCGGCTCGCGGTAGGCAAACCCGAAGTGGGAATACCTGAGCCCGTATTTGGAGAGGTCTTGCCCTGCACGGGCCAGCACCACCACCCGTTCACCGCTGGCTTCCAGTGCCATCCGCGTCTTCTCGGCCATGGCCAGGCCGCTTTCGACCACCCGGGCGGTCAGCTTCTTGGGTTCGCAGGACCGGCCGGCATCTGCCGATCCCGACAGCACCAGTCCGACGGCCAGGAGGCAGGCCGGCACGATCGGCTGGCCACGGGGCGACGCAGGCCTTGCGCCTTGCGTTGCCATCAGTTGCTGACGCGCCGGTTGTAGAGCAAGGCCTGGCCAACCGCGTTCGGAATGAACGCGATCGCCTCGCCGGCGACCGACAGTATGGTGCCGGCGGCGATGACACTGACCGCGACCGTCGTGCCGACGACGACCGATGCGGTACCCGCCAGCCTGCCAGCGACCTGCACACTGATGCGTACGCCGTCGGACACCCGCTCCAGCACATAGACCGTGCCGCGCGCCGTGCTTTCCACCGCCCTGACCACCAGCACCGCGCCCGCTGCCGACAGCAGCGCCGACGCCTGCGCCACGCCGGCGGCGGCCTCGCTGGCCAGAACCACCGATGCCACGGGCAGGGCCGATACCGCACTCAGGGCCGAGGCTTCGGATTGCGCCTGCGCGACCGGCGACCATGGGCAGGCGATAAACAGGAGTGCCACGATTGCGGACTTGAAGGAATAACGTTTCACCACATCCACCTCCTTGCGAAAACCCGATTATGCGGATTCGAGAGCCGGCGGGCCCGAGTGGGCGGCCTCCCGGAAGGACGCCGGCCTAGCCGAGTTCGATGTCGGCCCGCACCGTGCCAGCCTTCTCATGGCGCACGACCACCTGCACCGTGCCGCCCGCAGGCGCACGCAGCACCCACTGGAGGCTCGCGCGGTCTCCCATCGGGGTGTGGTCGGTCCAGAAGCTCACCAGCGTGTGCTTGTAGGCGCGGCCTTCGAGTTCGCCGGCAAACGTGCGCAGATCGCCCGAGACCAGTTCGGCACCGACGGGCAAGGTCAACTCTCCGATCAGGCCGCGTGACTGCTTGCGTTGCAAGGCGCGCTTGGAGACATAAGACGGCAGGTGCCCGGTGTTCTGTACGCCAACATCGATGCGGTAGGTGTCCGCACCCAGTTTCTCGCAGCGCGCATGGACGAGTTCCAGTTTCGGCGAGGTCAGCGCATTCCAGAGCAGCCAGTCGGGAAAACGCGCAATCTCCTTTTCGAGCAGGTGCGGCGGCGGGTTGCGAAACGCATAGGTCTTGTCCCAGCCACCGATCTCGACCGCTCCGAGTTGCGGATGGTCGAACGGGTACCAGTCCACGTGGCCTCTCCCCTGGAGTGCGTTGTCGGACCAGGCCAGCAGCTTGAGGTCGTCTGCCACCGGGTGGTCGCGAAACCAGTCGATGTATTTGTAGCCGGTGATACCCGCCTCGCGCATCGGACACCAGATCTCGACCGTCCACTTGTACAGCCCCAGATGTTCGTAGATCCAGTCGAAGCCGCCGCTGGTCACCTCCTTGGGGTGGTAGCGAAACTCATGGTAGGTGCTGATCGCTTGGTAGCCGGTGAGTTCGGTGCCCTTGTCGCCCTGCGCCTTGTAGACCCACAGGTCCTCGGCCGGCATCTCGTCGTCGGCGCGGCCGGGGAACGGGCGCAGCAACACCCCGCTCCAGGTATGGAAGGTCACACCGCCGGTGATGTTGGTGTGGTGGCTGATGAAGTGCACGACGGCGCGCACCTCCGGCTCGGACGTCGGGTAGGGGCCGGCGCCCATCTGCTCGAACTCCTGGCGCCAGCCGCCAGGGAAGTTGCGGTTCAGGTCCAGGCCCTCGCGGTCGCGGTTGACCTTGAGCATGAACCCGTCGTAGTCCCGCACGCGCCCCTCGGGCAGGATGCGGTAGTAGGCCCCACCCACTTCGGTCGGCTCCCGCGCCACCATCAGGCGCGGTTCGTCGGCATGGCACTTCCAGTTGCCGTTCGGATCCCGGATACGCATCGACAGGATGCGGCCGTCGCCGTCCACGTCCTCGGTGTCGAGGCCGTCGACATGGTCCTCGTCGAAAGGGTAGGGGCGGGTGGACGAGCGCACGATCTTGGGCGTGTCGCGCATCGCCCACTCGGCACCGTCCGGGTTCATGCGCGGGCAGATGTAGAACACCCGCGTGTCCAGGCAACGGGTCACGGTTTCGCGCCGGCCGTGGTCACGGGTCAGCGTGTCGATCAGGTACAGGGCCGCGGCGCCGCCGGCGAGTTCGCTGGCATGGATGTTGGCGTCGACCCAGTAGGCGGGCTTGTCCGCAGCCGCTCCGGTGGCCTGGTTGGTCACCGTCAGCACCCAGATATCCCGGCCCTCGTGGCTCTTGCCGACGCTTTCCATCGCCAGCAGCGAGGGGTGCTCCTGCACCAGTTGCCCCAGGATTGCAGTGAATTCGTCGTAGCGGTGGTAGCGGTCGTAGGCGATCTGCATGCAGCGTCAACTCGGTGATCGGGTGCCGGACTCAGCGCCCACGAATGCGCGGGTCGAGCGCGTCGCGCAGGCCGTCGCCGATGTAGTTCACCGACAGCACCGTCAGCGAAATCGCAATACCCGGAAGCATCACGCGGTTGGGGTAGTCCTGCAGGTGGTCCACCGCGTCGAACAGCAGACGACCCCAGGTCGGGAAGTCGGGCGGGAAACCCAGGCCCAGGAACGACAAGGCGCTCTCGATGATGATGGCGCCGGCAATGCCGAGCGCGGCCGCCACCATGATCGGGCTCAGGGTGTTGGGCAGGATGTGGCGCAGGATCATGCGCACCGGCGGCGCACCGATGGAGCGCGCCGCCAGCACGAACTCGCGCTCCTTCAAGGCCAGCACCTCGCCGCGCACGATGCGTGCGGTCTGCATCCACGACGTGGCGCCGATCGACACCACCATCAGGATGAAGATGCCCGCCTCCGGACCCAGCCTGGACGACAGCGCCTCGCGAAACAGCATCACCATCACCAGCAGCAGGGGCAGCAGCGGCAGCGCCAGGAACAGGTCGGTCAGGCGCATCAGGATGCCGTCCATGCGGCGGAAGAACCCCGCGGTAACACCGATCAGCGTACCCAGCATGACGGCGATGGACATGGCGGTCATGCCCACGGCGAGCGACACCTTGCCACCGGCCATCATGCGCGCGAACAGGTCGCGTCCGAGTTCGTCGGTGCCGAACGGAAACTGCATGCTCGGCGCCTTGTTGCGCATCAGCAGGTTGGCATACCCCGGGTCGGTCTTCCACAACAGCGGCCCGACCAGCACAAACAGCAGGATCGAGATGAAAACGGCGGCACCCAGCAGTGCGCCCTTGTGGGTCTTGAACTGGTCCCACACGTCCAGCCACTGGCTGCGCGGAGGGCGATCCGCCTGGTCGACCCGTGCGGGCGTGACGACTGCTTCACTCATAACGAATCCTGGGGTCGAGAATGCCATAGAGCACGTCGGCAATCAGGTTGAAGGTGACGATCAGCACGGCAAAGATGAAGGTCAGCGTCTGCACCAGCGGCAGGTCGTTGGACTGGATGGCGTTGATCAGCAACTGGCCCAGGCCGTTCACCTTGAACACCTGCTCGGTGATGATGGCGCCGGCGAAAATCGACGGCACGCCCAGTGCGATCACGGTCACCACCGGGATCAGGGAGTTGCGCAGCACGTGCACCAGCACCACCACCTTTTCAGCCATGCCTTTGGCGCGTGCCGTGCGTACGTAGTCGTGGCCCAGGTTGTCGAGCATCGAGGCACGCATGTAGCGGCTGATCTGCGCTGCGTTGAACAGCGCCAGCACCGTGATCGGCATGATCATCTGCTTGATCTGCAGCACAAAGCTGGGCCAGGAGTTGACCACCAGCGTGGTGTCGTAGATGGAGGGCAGCCAGTTGAGGGTGACGGAGAACACCACGATCAGCAGGACACCGGTAAAAAACGTCGGCACGGAGAATCCGACCATCGACACGAAGGTGCCGATCTGGTCGAACCAGCTGTACTGCTTGTAGGCGGATATCACGCCGATTGGTATCGCCAGCGACACGCCGACGAGGTAGCCCATGCCCACCACCCACAGGGTCTGCGGCAGGCGCTGCAGGATCAGCTCCGACACCGGGCTGCGGGTCTGCCACGACAACACGCGCTGCATGTCGGCGCCATAGGCGGTACCGAACCAGTGGTCGATCAGGTGCAGCGGTTCCACCCAGAAAAACTGCTTGAGCCACAACAGGTAACGCACGTACGAGGGCTGGTCCAGCCCCAGGGCGGCGCGCATCTTGGCCTTGACTTCCGGTGGAATGGTCAGCGGCACCTCGGCCATCGGGTCCCCCGGCGCGAGTTCAAGCAGCATGAAAATGGCGAGGCTGATCAACAGCACCGTCGGGATGGCCGTCAGCAATCGGCGAAGGGTATAGGTGAACATGCGCGGCGCCTGTCGGAAGGCCAGGGCCTGGACGGCTCTGGCCTGGAAAATGCCCTGTCAAGCCAGGGCGGCTGGCGGGGCCATGCGCCCCACCACCACCCAGGTCCGGCAGGTCCTACTTGATGCGGAACCAGTCTGCGGCGTTCCACAGTTCGCTGTCCCAGGTGTTGAGGACAACACCTCCGAGCGAATTGGCATGGGCCGAAATGCGGCCGCGGTCCACCAGGGGCACCACGACGTAGCTGTCCTTGGTCACCATGTCATTGAGCCGCTTGGCGATCGCACCGCGCCGTTCAACACCGGCCGTCGCGCTCAGCTCTTTTACCAGCCTGTCGAACTCCGGGTTGCAGTAGCGGTTGTTGTTGGTGCCTTGCCACTGGGTCTCGGGGCGGGGAATCTTGTCGCAAACCAGGTTACCCAGATAGTTCTCCGGGTCGGTGCCGTCGAAGTTGTTGGCGTACATCTCCACATCGGCGTAGAACTTCTGGAACGTGTCGGGCGAACCCGCGTCACCACCGAAGAACACCGAGGCCGACACGTTGCGCAGTTCGACCTTCACGCCCAGCTCGGTCCACCACTGTTTGATCAGTGCCTGGAAGTTCTGGCGCACCGCGTTGGTGGAGGTCTGGTAGAGCATTTCCATCTTCATGCCGTCCTTGGCGCGCACACCATCGGCGCCCATCCTCCAGCCCGCCTGGTCGAGCAGGGCCTTGGCGCCGGCCATGTCCTGCTTGATGCAGTCGGTGTTGTTGGATGCGAATGCCGCAGGTGCCGGCACCAGGTTGCAGGTCGGGCGGCCGGCCGGGCCGTAACCGATTTCCACCAGCAGGTTGCGGTCGATGGCCATGGACAGGGCCTTGCGCACGCGGATGTCGGTCAGGTAGGGGTGCGGGAACTTGGTGGTGGAACGCAGGTCGCCATGTTTGGCCGACGGATCGGTCAGATTCATCTCGATACGCTCGACCAGGGTGCCGAAGGCCGATACCGTCTTGCCCTTGCCGCCGCGGGCCATGCGGGCCAGGACATCGGGGGCCAGTTGCAGGTTCCAGGCATAGTCGAACTCACCGGTCTCCATCACCGAGCGGCCGGCGGCGGCGGCGTCACCGCCCCCCTTGAGTGTCAGGGTTGCAAAGGCCGGCTTGTTGGCCTCTCGGTAGTTCGGGTTAGCCACCATCTGGATCACGTCGTTCGGACGGAAGTCCTTGACCATGAACGGGCCGGTGCCGACGGGGTTGAAGTTCTGGGTCGAGCAGCTTGGCGCCTTGTCGCCCAGGCAGTCCTTGAACTGCGCGCGCTGGATGATGGGGGTGGTCGCGCCGCCGAACACGTCGTACGGGTAGGGCTTGGCGGTCTTGAAGGTGATGCGCACCGTGAGGTCGTCCACGGCCACGATCTTGTCCACCGGGGTGAAGGTGTTGGACTTGGCGCAACCCTTGATGCCGGTGCAGTATTCGTAGGTGAACAGCACGTCCGAAGATGTCAGCGCCGAGCCGTCCGACCATTTCAGGCCGCGCTTGAGCTTGTAGGTGATGGTCTTGAAGTCGGCCGCGAAGCCGCCATTGGCGACCGTCGGCACGCTTTCCGCCAGCGCCGGCACCATTTCGCCGTTCTGGTTGAACTTGACCAGCGGATCGAGCACCAGCGAGGAGCTCTCCAGGTCCTTGGTGCCGCCCGAGAGATACGGATTCAGGATCGACGGCGCCTGCCAGTAGATGACGTTGACGTGCCCGCTGGAGCCGCGCTGGGCCATGGCGGCCTGGGACAGCGCCATCAGCGCGCCCAGGGCAATGAGGGAATATCGTGTTTTCAAGTTGGACTCCTTTGACATGAACGAAACGGGGTTGGCAGGGAAGACTCAATGCGCCGCTGTTGGCTCAGCGATCGAATGGTTGTTGGAATACAGGTGGCAGGCGACCTGCCGGCCGGATGCGGCTTCGACCAGCGCCGGTGCACTGACGCGGCATTGCGGCATCACCTGGGGGCAGCGGGTGCTGAACGCGCATCCCTTGGGCGGGTTCGACGGCGATGGTACGTCGCCGGTCAGCACGATGCGCTGGCGGCGCGATTCGGTTTGCGGATCGGGTTCAGGCACGGCCGACAGCAGCGCCTGCGAATAGGGGTGCATCGGGCTGGCATACAGCGCGTCGCGGTCGGCCAGCTCGACGATGCGCCCGAGGTACATGACGGCCACCCGGTTGGCAATGTGGCGCACCATCGACAGGTCGTGGCTGATGAACAGGTAGGTCAGACCCAGGCGCTGCTGCAGTTCTTCGAGCAGGTTGACGACCTGCGCCTGGATCGACACGTCCAGCGCGGCAATAGGCTCGTCACACACGATTAACTGGGGATTGAGCGCCAGCGCCCGCGCAATGCCGATGCGCTGGCGCTGCCCGCCGGAGAACTCGTGCGGATACCGGTTGGCGAAATTGCGGTTCAGGCCGACCTGGTCCATCAATTCATAAATGCGCTCGCGCTGCTCGGCCTTGGTCTGGCTGGTGTGCTCCAGCAGGGGCTCACCAATGATGGACGCCACCGTCATGCGCGGGTTGAGGCTGGCCTGCGGATCCTGGAACACCATTTGCATGGTCGGGCGCAATTGCCTGAGCGCCTCCGGGCCCACTGCCGTCACGTCCTGCCCGTCGATGATGACCTGGCCCTCGGTGGGTTCGTACAGCCGCAGCAGGGCCCGCCCGCAGGTGGACTTGCCGCAGCCCGATTCCCCCACCAGGCCCAGCGTCTCGCCGGCCGGGATGTCGAAACTCACACCGTCCACCGCCTTGACCTCGCCGGCGCGGCGCCGCAGCAGCCCGGCATAGATCGGAAAATACATCTTCAGGCCGCGCACCTGCACCAGCGCGGGGCGTTGGGCGGCATGGCCCGCGGAGCTGCCCGCCGTGGTCGTGTCGGCTGGCTGTGCGGCGTCAAGCATGGCGCGCCTCCCCGGTGTTCACGTCCCAGAAGCAGGCCACGTCGTGCCCCGGCCCGATGCTCAGCCGTTGCGGGTTTTCCCGGGAGCAACGCTCCATCGCCACCGGGCAGCGCGCGCGAAACGCACAGGCGGCCGGTTGGGCCTTGATGATCGGAGGCTGCCCCTCGATCACGTCGAGCTTGGCGGCACGCGCGCCGCGCAGCCGCGGCATGGTCTTGAGCAGCGCGCGGGTATAGGGGTGCGCCGGGCGCTCGAACAACTCCTGCACCGGCGCCATCTCGACGATCTGCCCGCCGTAGAGCACCATGGCGCGATCGGCGATGCCGGCGATGACACCCAGGTCGTGCGTGATCCAGACAATCGCCATGCCGAGCTTGTGGCGCAACTCGCGCACCAATTCAAGGATCTGCGCCTGGATCGTCACGTCCAGCGCGGTGGTCGGCTCGTCCGCAATGAGGACCTTCGGGTCGCAGGCCAGCGCGATCGCAATCATCACCCGCTGGCGCATCCCGCCCGAGAACTGGTGCGGGAAGTCCTTCAGGCGACGCCCGGCGTCGGGAATGCCGACGAGTTCGAGCAGTTCCTGCGCGCGCTTGCGCGCCGCTTCCTTGTCCAGCCCCATGTGCTCGCGCAAAGGCTCCATGATCTGGAACCCCACGGTGAACACCGGGTTCAGGGAGGTCATCGGATCCTGGAAGATGAACCCGATGCGCGCACCGCGCACCGCCCGCAGCTGCTCGGTCGTGCAGTGCAGCAGGTCCAGCCCCTCGAACAGCACCGAATCGCCACTGACCACCGCGGGCGGGCTGGGCAGCAGGCCCAGCAACGACATCATGGTGACCGACTTGCCCGAGCCGCTCTCGCCCACCACGCCGAGCAGCTCGCCGGGTTTGAGGTCGAAGCTCACCGTGTTGACGGCATAGACGTCGCCCGTTCGCGTCTTGAATCGCGTGTTCAGATTGTTGACCTGCAATACAGGTGCGATGGTTTCGGACATGGATGACGCGCTTGGTTCTTTCTGTTGCAGGTCACATGCAATCGCCGTGCCCGGTCCCGACGCCGCGCTATTGCAAGCATCCGACGCAGCCCGGGGACTGGCCGAATGGCGAGCGCAAGCGCCGTTCGGACGCGATTATGCGCGGGTAAGGTGGCCGCCCTACCTAGGGAATACGATGGTGTGCAACGCGCCCGAAGCTGTCGTATGCGGGACATGAACCGCCTGACGATCGGCCCGTGTCGGCCCGGCATCCGATGCACTGCCCGGGTGCCGGCCGCCCTGACGCCCACCGGAAAACCAGGCGCTGGCTGGCCCGGTCTGTTCGCCGCGCGAAGGCGACGCTCGATCGGGGTGCGTGCGTCGGCCGGCTCGCGGCGCGGCTGGAATCAGTGCCGCCAGCCGAGGCGGTCCGCAGGCTGGAACTGCCGCCAACCCGCCAATGGGGAGTCAGCCGTTCTTGCGCCCCACCACATAACTCACACCGGCGTCGCCATAACGCTCGGTGTGTTCACACCCCGGCGCCATGGTGAACACCTCGCCGGTACGGTAGGTGGTCACCACGCCCGCAACGCCGAGCGCGACCTCACCGGACGTCACCAGCGCCTTGACGGCAAACGGGTGGGTATGGGCGGCAACATACTGTCCGGCGGGCAAGGACTTGTCGAGGATTTCGTCGAAACCTTCGGCGGCCAGTTGCTGCCGGAATTGCTGGTGGTCCATGGCGCATTCCTTTGTGCTGTCACCCATGGTAACCGGCTGCCGGCGGATGTGCACGACAACAGCACCCCGGCGCCAGGCGCCGGCGCTCACCGTACGGGTGGCAGCGCGAAACGCGCACGCTGCTCGGCCCGCTGGATGGCGGTCGCCAGTTGCACATGGCGCGGACTGCCCGGGGGGATCTGCGCCAGCAGGCGGCTCCAGTGTGTCACCGTGAGCGCGAACTCGCCGGCCTCCCACGCGGCGCTGCCGGCCAGGTCGAGCGCCTGCGGATGGTCCGGGTTCAGGGACAGGGCCTTGTCCACCAGCAGGCGCGGCTGCCCGGCCAGTGTTCCACCCTGCTGCAAGCCGCGGGCTTCGGCGTACTCCACCCACAGGCCGGCATCGGCCGCCGCCTTGGAGGTGCCCTGCAAGGCGCGCTCGAAACCCGCAGCGGCCTGCTCGAAACGCTGCGCCCGTACGTCCAGCCGGGCCATCACCACCCGGGCCCGCGCATCGTCCGGACGGCGCTGCAGGTGTTGCGCCAGTTCGCGCGATGCATGTTCGGCTGCCGGCCCGTCCAGCGCGGCATCCGCCTGCCGCAGTTGGGCCGACAGCCCGCCGCGGTCCGGCCCCAGCGCGGCGGGGTCGCCCAGCCACAGGTACAGCGCGACGGCCAGCAGCGGCAGCAGCAGCACCAGCGTCGCAGGCCGACGCCGGTACGCACCGGCCGGCGCCCGGCGCCAGGGCGGCGCAAACACGAACAGCAGGGCCACCACCAGCATGCCGACGGTGGCCGCGACAAACCACCAGGGCACACCAGAGCCGCTCATCCCGTGTCCGCCCATGCGCAGCCCCTACTTCGCGGCCTGCGCCACGCGCCGCTTGGCCATGGCATCGTCGAGCAGCTTGATACCGGCCTGCGAGGCGCCCATACCCTTGTTGACCGACGCCTCGAACTGCTGCGGGTTGTGGAAATGCGCGCCGTTGGTGGCCGACCACCATTCATAGTGGATATGCGCCTCGGAGTGCTTCTGGCGCGCCTCCTCCAGCACCGCGGCTTCCACACCCATGTTCTGCGCCGCCTCGAACTTGTCGATCAGGCGCGTGAGATTGAACTCGGCCTTGCGCATCTTGCCGGTCCAGCGGTTCTTCATGGAGTCGATGGTGTAGATGGCCTGCTCCCTGGTCCACTGCTTGTGACAGGTCAGGCAGGTTTCCTTGATGTAGTTGCGCGGCGAGGTCTGCCAGTGCGAGGTATAGGTCTTGCCGGTCTTGGCATCGGTCATCTTCGGCATGTGGCAGGAGTTGCACTCCACACCGGCCTTCTGGTGCGTGCTGTTGTAGAAGGTCTCGACATCGGCATGCTGGCCCTTCCACAACATGGCGCCGGTGATGCCGTGCTTGAAATCGCCGAAACGCAAGTCCTTGTAGTGCTGCTGGATGTCGTCCACCGCCTTGAACGGGAAGTGGTTCGTGCGCTGGTCCGACATGCCGATGGCCGCGCCGGTGACCGGGTCGGTGCCCGGGTTGCAGTTGTATTCCACATGGCACTGGCCGCACTGCAGCTTGGTGTCGTAGCGGCTGAGCAGCGCGATCTTGCGCGTGAAGCCGCGTTCACCGAGATCCTTCACGGTGATCTTGGCGCCATTCGGGTCCTTGTGCCACAGCGTGTCCTTCTCGGGTCGCGTCAGCGCCTGGATCAGGCCATCGCGGATGACCCGCGGCTTGGCGGAATGCGGGTCATGGCAGAAGTTGCAGTTGAGCGAATGGTTGGTGTCCTTCACGAACTCGTTGACCTTGGACAACCGGCTCCACTTCGCGTCGGGCTGCTGGTCGCCCAGGTAGGCCCAGTCCAGGATATGGTCCGACGACTTGCAGGACATGCACACCGGGTTGGCCGCAGCAGCGGTTCCCGGTTTGAACACCTTGTGCGGTTCACCGGGGAACAGATCCACCAGCACGTCCCAGATCTTGAAGTTGCCCCCCATGCGGGCCAGTCCGGCCTTGCCTTCCTTGTTCTCGAACCGGCCGCCGAAGGCGCGGTCCACCACCACCTGGTCGTACAGTGCAAAGGCGTGCGAGCGCGGTTCGTTGTGCTCGCGGGTGAAGCCGTGCGGCGCGAGGATCTTGTCCATGGCCGTGAAAGTCGCGACGGTCTTGTCCTTGCCGGCGGTCTTCTCCATGTTCATCATGTACAGGGTGCGGTACTGGTTCTCGTGGCAGGAGCCGCAGTTGGCCGGATCCATGTTGGTCGTAGGGCGCCCGTCGCCCTTGGCGCGGTGCGGCTCCAGGCCGCCGTGGCATGAATCGCAACCCACCGTCTTGTGCGTGCCGCCGGTGTGAAATTCCTGGATCGCGTCATGGCACTGGAAACACGAACGCGTGTCGAACTTCGAGGCCCGGGCGTTGGTGCCCTGCGCACCGGCCTGCGCACCAGCGAAGGCCAGCAAGAATCCGATCAGCCAACCGGCCAGGGACATCGACCGTCGCAAACGCAGCAAGCAGGACATATGACCCCCATCAAGACGGACCTGGAACGCGCCGATCCCGTGTTCGGCCGGAAAGTTCCCGGATGGTGCCTTGTGGCGGCCCCTGTTTGTTTGATCTAGCTCAATCCCGGCGGCACTGGTCCGCCTCCGGGTCGCCAATCTGTCGTCTGGGTGCCAATCCCGGCGTCCCACGCAGAACTGCCAGCAGGCCGCCGAGGGCCATCAGACCGCAGCCGCCCCAGATCCAGGTGACCAGGGGCTTGGAGTAGACCCGCACGGTCCACGCGCCGCCCCCGGCATCCGCGCCCAGCGACACGTAGATGTCGCCCCAAGGCCTGCTGAGGATCGCCGCCTCGGTCATCGGCGTCGCCGGCATCGACAGGTAGCGCCGCTTTTCCGGAAACAGGCTGCCCACCGTCTGGCTGTTGCGCAACAGCGTGAACTGCCCACGATGGGCCTGGTAGTTGGGCCCTGGAACCTCGCTGACTCCGTCAAACCGGAGCAGGTGCCCACCCACGGCCACGGTGGCGCCCGGCGCCATACGCAGGTCGGATTCGGTCTGGTAGCCGCGCACCAGGGTGACGCCGGCCACGAACACCCCCACGCCCAGATGCGCCAGGCTCATGCCCCACCAGGCCCAAGGCTGGCGCGTCGATACCCGCAAGCGTTGACGCATGCCAGCCACCGAGGCCAGCAGCACCCAGCACGCGAGGAACAGCCCCAGCGCCACCAGCGGCGACCAGGCGCCAGCGGCGAACGGCAGGCCGACCCCCAGCACGAGTGCCACTGCCAGCGCCCAGCGCAGGCGCAGCAACAGGCCCGGCACCGGTGCATGGCGCCAGCGCGCCAGCGGCCCCACCGCCATCAGGAACACGGCCGGGGCCATCAGGGGCACGAACACCGTATCGAAATAGGGCGCGCCCACCGACAAGCGGCCCAGGCCGAGCACCTCGATCAGCAGGGGATAGAAAGTGCCCAGCAGCACGGTTGCGCAGGCCACCGTGAACAGCAGGGTGTTGGCCAGCAGCAGCGTCTCGCGCGAGGCGGCCTCGAAACCCGGACCAGCCGCCAGACGCGGCGCGCGCAGGGCCAGCAGCAGCAGCGAACCGCCCACCACGGCCAGCAGCAGGGTCAGGATGAAGATGCCGCGCCGCGGGTCGATGGCGAACGCGTGCACCGACGTCAACACCCCCGAGCGCACCAGGAAAGTCCCGAGCAGGGACAGCGAAAACGTGAGGATCGCCAGCAGCACGGACCAGGCACCATGCACACCACGCCGGTCGGTCAGGGCCAGGGCATGGATCAGCGCCGTGCCCATCAGCCAGGGCATCAGTGCGGCGTTTTCGACCGGATCCCAGAACCACCAGCCCCCCCAGCCCAGCTCGTAATAGGCCCACCAGCTGCCCAGTGCAACACCCGATGTGAGGAAGCACCATGCCGCCAGGGTCCAGGAACGGGCGGGACGCGCCCAGTTGGTGCCAGGGCGCTCCGACAGCAGCGCCGTGATCGCAAATGCGAACGCCACGGAAAAGCCGACATATCCCATATACAGAAGCGGCGGGTGGAACACCATGCCGGGATCCTGCAGCAGGGGATTGAGGTCTCGCCCCTCGGCCGCCACCGGGAACAGGCGCAGGAACGGGTTGGACGCCACCAGCACGAACACCGTGAACCCGGCCGACAACACGCCCAGCACGCCCAGCACACGCGCCTGCACCGGAGCCGCCAGGCCGCGCCCGAACCGCGCCACGGCCACCATCCACACCGACTGCATCAGCAGCCACAACAGCATCGATCCTTCGTGCGAGCCCCATGCCGCCGCAAACCGGTACACCGCCGGCAGCAGGGAGTTGGAATTCTCGGCCACGTTGCGCACCGAGAAGTCGTTGCGCAGGAACGACGCCACGTGGCAGGACCACGCCAGCAGCACAAACAGCGCCTGGCCCAGCCCGAGTGTGCGGGCCCGCCCCATCGCTGCCGCGTCGCCACGCTGCGCGCCGACCAGACCCAGTGCGCCCATGCACAGCGCCAGCAATAGCGATAGGATCAGCGCGAAATGACCAATCTCGGCAGCCATGGGGCATCAATGCGGCTGCAGGTACTTGCGCCCCAGATACCCGATGTACGGCGCCGCGTCCAGCCCCCGGCCCGCGACCCGGGTCAGCAGTTCCTCGCGTGAATACCGCCGGCCATGCTGCCACACACCTTGGCGCAGCTTGTCGGCCAGCGCAGCATAGTTGCCCTCGGCGACGGCGCCGTCCAGGTTGGCGTCGTCACGGCGCAGGGCCGCCATCAGCTGCGCAGCGGTCACGTTGCCGATGGTGTAGGACGGAAACGACCCGATGTAGCCGCTCGACCAGTGGATGTCCTGCAGCACGCCGAGTGCGTCGCTCGGCACCTCCAGCCCCAGGTCGCGCCGGATGGCCTGGTTCCAGACGGCCGGCAGGTCGGCCACGTCCAGCGAGCCGTCCATCAGCGCGCATTCGATGTCCACCCGCAGCATCACGTGCAGGTCGTAGGTGAGTTCGTCGGCCTCGACCCGGATCAGCCCCGGCTCGGCGTGCGTCACGGCGCGGTAGAACGCCTGCGCATCGACATCCGCCAGCTGCTGCGGGAACTGCGCCTGCAACTGCGGGAAATGCAGGCGCCAGAAGTCGGGGCTGCGCACGATATGGTTCTCCCACAGGCGCGACTGCGATTCGTGCATGCCGAAGCTGGTGCCGCCCACGGCGTACAGGCCAATCAGGTCGGTGGCGAAGACGCTGCGCGTGTACTCCGGGCTGACGCCCTGCTCGTACAGCGCGTGCCCGGTTTCATGGGCCGTGCCGAACAGCGAGGCAGGCAGGTAGTTACGGTTGTAGCGGGTGGTGATGCGCACATCGTCGCGCGTGAAGGACACCTCGAACGGATGCACCGTGCCGTCGAGCCGTCCCCGTTGCAGGTCGTACCCCAGTGTGCACGCCAGGCCCAGCCCGAACACCCGTTGGCCCTCCTGCGGGAAGTCGCGGAACAGGAAGTCGCGGCGCGCGGGAGCGCGCGCACGCGTAGCAGCGAGGATCGGCAGGATGCCCGCGCGCAGTTCGGCGAACAGGGTGCGCAGGCTGCTGGCCGTCTCGCCGGGCTCGTAGGTGGCCACCATCGCGTCGTAGGGATGGCCGCTCCATCCAACGCAGTCGGCATAGGTCCTAGACAGCGCGATGGTCTGTTCCAGGAACGGCGCAAAACGCGAAAAGTCGCTGCGCTCGCGGGCGTCGACCCAGGCGGCCTGCGCCACCGTGCGCAACGCGGCGCGCTGCTGCGTGAGCGCCGCCGGCACGCGGCGGTGGTGCGCCAGCGCCAGGCGCACCTGCGCAACCATCGCATGGCGGGGATCGTCCGGCGCGGCGGCGACCAGCGCCGTGTCGGCCGCGTCCAGCGCGCGTTCGGTATCGGCGTGCAGCAGCATGTCGAGGGCCACGCGGGTCAGCGTGGCAATCTGTTGCCCGCGGCTGGCCGCACCCCCCGCGGGCATCATGGTGCGCGAGTCCCACACCAGGACGGACGCGGCATTGAGCACGTCGTTGATCGCGCCGATACGCTCGTTCATGGCGGCCAGCGACGGGGCCGCCGGGAATGTAGTGGATGAAGGTGCCTGCATGCCCAAAGCATAACGGCGCGGCCGCGTGCGCGGACACCGGGCCACCGCAAGCCGCCGCGCCCGTGGCGGGCGCCTGGCTCACGCGAGGCGGTTCGGCTCGGTTTCGTTGTACAGCGAGGGGCGGAACAGCGCCGCCGGGCCGCTGGCATCCCGCGCCGCCCACAGGCCCAGGTCATCGGCGCGCATCGGCTTGGCGAACAGGTAGCCCTGCAGCTCGTCACAGCCCATGGCCACCAGCATGTCGCGCTGTTCGCGCGTTTCCACGCCTTCGGCGACCACCTTGAGGTTCAGCGCATGGGCCATGTTCACGATCGTGTTGGCGATGAACTGCGCATGTTCGCTCAGGCCCAGGTCGGTGACGAAGGCCCGGTCGATCTTGAGTTCCTGTGCCGGCAGGCGCTTGAGCGAGGCCAGGCTGGAGTGGCCGGTACCGAAGTCGTCGATCGACACATGCACACCGAGCGCACCCAGGCGGTCGAACGCCGCCGTCGTGGCCGCCGTGTCCTCCATCGCGATCGACTCGGTGATCTCGCAGGTAAAACGCGACGGCGGCGTTTGCGTGGCCTGCAGCACGCCCTCGAGGTGCGCGATGAAATCGTCCTGGCGCAGCTGGTGCCCCGAGATGTTGACCGCGATGCGCATGCGCAGGCCCTGCCCGCGCCACACCTGCGCCTGGCGGCAGGCCTCCTCGATGACCCAGCGCCCGATGCCCTGGATCACGCCGTAACGCTCGGCCAGCGGAATGAAACGGTCGGCGCCCACCATACCCAGTGTCGGGTGGCGCCAGCGCACCAGCGACTCGACGGCCGTGATCTGCAGGCTGGTGGCGTCGATCTTCGGCTGGTAGTACAGCTCGAGTTCGCGCCGCTCGACGGCGCAGCGCAGGTCGTGCAGCAGCCGCGCCGATTCGCGCCGGCCGTCGGCCGCCTGCTGGTCGTACTCGGCAAAACCATCCCCGCCCTGCAGCTTGACCGTGCGCATGGCCACCGCCGCGCGCTCCACGATGTTGCGCCGCGACCCTTGGGCCGGATAGGCGGCGATCCCGATGGAGCAGGTCAGCCGCACCTCGCCGCCCGGCAATACCACCGGCGTCGCAAGCCGGCCCAGCAACTGGCCGGCCACGGTTTCGGCCTCCTTCAGCGGGCCCTCGATCAGCAGCGCGAACTCGTTGCCCACGAGGCGGGTGACCGGGCAACCGGGTTGGAGCACCGCGCTGATCCGGGTCGCCAGTTCCTTGAGCACCTCGTCGCCGGCCGCGCGCCCGAACGCATCGTTGGCGGACCGGAAATGGTCGATGTCGACAACCAGCACGCAGGTCGGCTGGCCGTTGGCGTCGCTGCGTAGCGCCGCGTCTTCCAACTCGCTGTCGAATTTGGAAGGGGTCAGCACACCGGTGACCGGATCCAGGTCCTGCGCGCTGCGCAGCTGGTGCGACACCTGCTGCAGCGAGCGCGTCGCGGTCCGGGAGCGCTGCCAGATCTTCCAGCAGCCGATCAGCGCCAACACCGCCACGACGGTGCTGACCAGTGCGGTGATGAACAGCGGGTCGCTGAACTTGAAGTTCTGGGGCATAGGCACTTGATTCTGGCATGCCGCGCGAAGCGGGCTGGCAGGCCCGACGACGCCAGCGGTTCCGGGCCTTGCTCCACCCTCAGGACCGGTCGTCGGCGCCGCCGCGGTGTCGATCGGCAAACGCCGCCATGTGAAACGCCGCATGCGCGGGCCGGTAGCGGTTGTCGGCACCCACCGGACAGGCGCGCCGGGCGAGGCAGCCGCCCTGCAGGCACCCGGCGCCCTGGGGCTGGTGCAGATGGGCGGCACAGTCGTCGACGCGGTAGCCGGTGCCGGTGAACGCGTCCACGGGGCAGGCTTGCAGACAGGGCTGACCGTCGCAACGCGCGCAGAGGTCCGGCACCGGCACCGGCGATGCGGCCAGCAGGGCGGCATCTTCAGGCGCCAGCGCCGGCAGCACCAGCGCGAAACGGCAGGCGTGCCACAGGCCGTGCTGCGGATGGATCTGCAGCATCAGCGGGCTGGTCTGCACCGGCTCGGCGCGGGCCGCCCATTGCTGGAACGGGTACCACGGCGGCCCGTCGGACGGGTACAGCGCCACGCCCCCCAGCAGGCTGGCCAGCGGACTGCCGATCGACCTGCTCCAGCGGTCCATCGGATCGGGCAGGCCGTCGCTGGCGAAGGCCGACGCGGCAAATGCCGGCCAGACTTCGGAGCCTACCTGGCCCACCATCCAGACCACGGCAGGCGCGCGACCATCGGGCAAACCGGGCAGGACATCGGTGGCCGCGGGAACCCATCCGCCGCGCACGCGCAGGCCGTGCCCGGCCAGCACCTGTTCAAGGCTGGTGCGCGAACTGTCCATGGACGGGGGGTGTGGTCAACCCGGTGCTGCGGGTGCGCGGCGGGCCGGAGGCCGTCGCGGTGACCCTGGCTTCGAAGAACATGTCGCCGTCGATGTCGTTGCGGACCTGGTTGTCGAGCTGGCTGAGCGTGATTGCGGCGTGCGCCGCACCGGCCTCGATCGCGTGGCCCATGGCCTCGGCCGATGCCAGCTCCTGGGCATGCGTGATCGCCGCTGCGACGGTGTCGAAGTCGCATGGCCCGGTCCTGGCAAACACCCGGTACACGCCGCGCACCGGCTGCGAGACGGTCAGGTGAACGCGTTGCGACACCTGGCCCAGCACGGCGCCCACCGCATTGGCCACCTCGGCGAAGCGCGGCAACTCCAGGCGCACACCCAGTGCCTGCGCCACCGGCGGGTAATAGCTGCCGGCTGGCGCGCCCACGGCGACCAGTGGCACGTCGGGCGCGAACTGCAGCGCGAACACCGGCGGCGGGCCGCCGGACCGGTTGCCGTGCAGCACCATGCCCGTGAGCAATGCCGCCATCTTGCCGGCGTTGCCTTCGTTCATCTGGCCGGCGTCGTTGAGTCCAGCCTCGATCAGCTTCTGGCAGATGGTGTCGATCACCTTGTCCACCACCTGGCGCGCCGGCCCCTCGGCGTCGCCCTGCACCCAGGAGCCCAGGCCATACAGGTGGCGCATCTGGCGCGCCCAGACGCGGGCGCCGAAGACGGCAGCATCGCGGCTCCAGTGAGTGGACAGGCCCAGCACATGCGCCGCGTCGGTGGGAGTGAAGCCGCTGTAGATGGCCAGCCCCTTGCGTTCGAGCCGCGCCAGTGCGCGCGACAGGCCGCGCTCCTCGATGTTGGCGCGCTCCAGGTCGACCGGCCCGCGTGCCAGCCGCTCCCAGGCGGCGAGCTCGTCGGCGGGAAGCCGGTCCAGCAGGGCGGGGTCGGCATGCAGCCGCTGCGCAAAGCGGATCTGGCTGGCGTGCGGCGACTCGCTCTGCTGGCGCTCGATCACCGCCAGCAGGTGCGGATGCTGGTGCACCACCAGGCTGAGCGGCACCACGCGGCGCGGGCCGATCACCAGGCCCTCGCCACCGCCGAAACGCACTTCGCTGTCGCCGCCCAGCCCGATGGCGTAGATCTTGACGGCCTCCACCATCGGACGCCACTGCCCCACCATCGCGCCGTCGAAGCTGAGTTCGGGCTGCCCGCCGCGCACCACCGCGATATCGGTGGTGGTGCCGCCCATGTCGGCCACGATCGCATTCTGGTGCCCGCTGAGTGCACAGGCTCCCAGCACGCTGGCAGCCGGGCCGGACAGCACCGTGCCCACCGGCCGCTTCAGCGCGCTGTGCACGTTGATCAGGCTGCCGTCGCCCTTGACGATCATCAGCGGCGCGTCGATGCGGCGCGCGGCCAGCGTGGCGCGCACCGAGTCGATCAGCTGCTTGACATGCGACACCATGCGCGCATTCAGTGCCACCGTCAGCGCGCGGCGCGGGGCGCCCAGGCTGGACGCCAGTTCGTGCCCGCAGGTGACCGGCCTGTCGCACAGCGCCTC
>JANMZX010000203.1:0-2139 GCA_031383745.1 Rhodoferax sp.
GATATGGAACATCGGCATCGCCACCAGGTTGACGCTGGTGCCACCCATGCCCCAGATCTCGGAGCCCAGGCGCGGCGTGTACGACATGCCGTGGTTGGTGAGCATCACGCCCTTGGGTGCACCGGTGGTGCCCGAGGTGTAGAGCAGCAGCGCCACATCGTCGGGCGCGCCGGAGAAACCGGGGTCGGTGGCGGAACCGGCGGCGCACCATGCGTCGTATTGCGGCCCGAGCAGCAGCACCTGGTGCAGGCCCGGGGACTGGCGCGCCGCGTCTTCCAGCAGGCCCTGCTCGCCGGGCCCCAGAACGATCACGCCGGGCAGCGCGTCGGCCACGATGGCAGTGATCTCGGGTGGGGCCAGGCGCCAGTTCAGGCCCACCAGGATCGCGCCGATCTTGCTGCAGGCGAAGATCAGCTCGTAGTACTCGGGCGCATTCTTCGTGAGCAGAGCCACACGGTCACCGCGGCCCACACCGAGGGCCAGCAAGGCGTTGGCCGCGCGCGAGCTGCGCGCGTCGAGCTGGGCGAACGACTGCGTCGCGCCCTCGAAGGTGAGCGCCGGCGCGTCGGGCGCCGCCGCGGCGTGCGCGCGCACGATGCTGGCCATGGTGAACGTCATAACCTAACCTCCGCGCAGCGCGCTGCGGTTCGGGCATCTTCGGGCGGCTGGGCGATGCGCACGTCTCGGCCTCAGTAACTCTTTGGCAGCCCCAGGCTGTGCTGCGCGACAAAATTCAGGATCATCTCGCGGCTGACCGGCGCCGTCTTGTGCAGGCGCGCAATGAACCACAGGTCGGCCAGGCCGTACTCCATCGACAGGCCCAGGCCGCCGTGGGTCTGGATCGCCTGGTCCAGCGCTTCGAGCGACGCGTCCGCGGCGGCGAACTTGGCCATGTTGGCCACTTCGCCCGCATCGGGGGAACCGGCGTCGAACAGCTCGGCGGCGCGTGCGGTCATCAGCCGCGCCTGCTGCACCGCGATGAAGGACTTGGCCAGCGGGTGTGCGATGCCCTGGTGCGCGCCGATGGGTGTGCCCCAGACGGCGCGCTCGGATGCGTACTGCGCGCCTTTTTCCAGCGCGTAACGCGCAATGCCATTGTTGATGGCGGCCGCGCAGACGCGCTCCGGGTTGAGCCCGGCGAACACATGGCGCAGGCCCTGGCCTTCCTCGCCGATCAAGGCTTCCGGGCCCATCTTCACGTTGTCGAAGAACACGGTGAACTGCGTCTCCGGCACATGCAGCACGGTTTCGATCGGGAACCTGGTAATGCCCGGCGCATCGGTGGGCACCACGAACAGCGACAGCGGATGGCGGCCGCGCTCGTCCGCGTGTTCGCCGCGCGCCACGACCAGGATGGCGTCGGCCTCGTCCACCGCCGACGTCCAGAACTTGGAGCCGCTGAGCAGCCAGCCGTCACCGTCCTTGCGCGCGGTGGTGGTGATCTTGTGCGTGTTGGTGCCGGCGTTGGGCTCGGTGATCGCAAACGCCAGTCTCATCTTGCCGCTGGCCAAGCCGGGCAGCCACTTCTGTTTCATCGCCTCGGAGCCGTGCTGCTCGATGATCGGCGCACAGATCGAGCCGATCACCAGCGACAGCACCGGGCAGCCCTGCGCCGCAGTCTCCTCGACCACCACGTTGTAGTCGGCCAGGCCGCTGCCGCCACCACCGTATTTCTCGGCGATGAACACACCCAGGAAACCGGCCTCGCCCAGCGCGGCCCAGAGTGCCTCGGGCTTTTCCTTGCGTTTGACCACGCCCTGGAAATAGGAGCGGCCAAAACTGCCGACAAGTTTGCCGACGCTCTCGCGCAGGATCTGGTGGTGGTCGGATGTGTCGACCAGCGCGGAGCCGAAGAGGGATGCCATGCTGAAGCCTCGGGTTGCAATGAAGTGAATGAAAGAAGAGTCAGGCCTTGCCGGACGCCACACCCTGGTGCACGTCGGGGGGCCAGTCGAAGAAGCCGCGGCCGCTCTTGCGGCCCAGTTCACCGGCGGCAACCTTCTCCTGCAGGATCTGCGGCGGGGCGTAACGCTCGCCGAGCTCGATGCTCAGGTTGCGCGCGATGTCGAGCCGCACGTCCAGGCCGACGATGTCGCTCAGACGCAGCGGGCCCATCGGGTGGCGGTAGGCGATCACCAT
>JANMZX010000258.1:0-2308 GCA_031383745.1 Rhodoferax sp.
GGCCACCAGCAGCGCCACGCCACCCATCACGAACACACCCGCCAGCGGGCTGAACTGCAGCACGAGCCAGGCTGCGCCGGGAGTCAGGATCCCCGACACGTCCCGGAAACTCGAATACACCGCCGACATCTCGGTGCGCTGCGAGGGCTTGACCGCCATCAGGAATGGCAGCCCGGCGCACACGTCCAGCAGCACCAGAAAGAACGACGACAGCACCAGGATCACCACCGTGACCATCGGGAACGGCGAGAACAGCGCCGCCAGCACAAAGGTGCAGCCCGCCACCAGAAAACCGGTACGCACCGCCTCGCGCACCGAGCGGCGCTGCATCCAGCGCAACATCACCGGCGCGAGAAACAGGAACGAGTTCGCCAGCGACGCCGTGATGCCGCCGATCTGCTCGCCCAGTCCGCTCTGCACGGCGTAGATGCCCACGTACACGGTGTACACACTCCAGCCGCAAGAACGCAGGACCGCGAACAGCCAGCCCGCCACGAGGCGCGGCTGCGCTACGAACCGGCGCAGGTAGCGCACCGGGTTGCCGGACGCCCGCCCGACCTGCTGGCTGACACGCGCCTGGCTCAGGCCCAGGCGCCAGAACGCGGCGAGCATGCCAACGGCGGCAAGGCCCACCACCACGAATGGCGCGCCGTACCAGACGCGCAACAACCACACACCCAGCACCGGGCCGACCGTCCAGCCGAATCCGCCCAGCATCAGGCGACGCGACTCCAGGTGGCCGAAGGTCGCCTTGGAGACGTTGTCCAGCACATAGGCGTTGTAACAGACGAACACCGTGGCGGTGCCCGTCACATGGCACAACAGGGCCAGGGTGACCCATTTGCCGCCAGCGAGGCCGAACACAGCCGACAACACATACAACAGCACCCCGAGCGTATACACCCAGCGCCGTGGCAGATGGCGCGACACCATCGGCACCGACAGGCCGGTGAGCAGCGACACGATCCCCACCAGGAAGTACCACTTCGACACCACCGCCGCCTCGCCCCAGGCGCGGTACAGCAGCAGCGGGTAGACCGACAACATGATGCCGCGCACCACGGCCTCGATGCCGCCGAGCATGGCGAACACCGGTACGCCAGGGCTGGGCGTGGCGTCATAAGCGGGCGGGGATGGGGGGGAAGACGACAACAGATCGGGCAGCACGGGCACCGGGAGGCACCACCATGGTGCAAGTATCGCATCGCTGCAATGCCTACACTGCTGGCATGCCCTGGCACGCCCGACTCCAGCTCGACTACACACTCGAATCCGCCCGCACCGTGGCCCGCTTCACGCACAGCGGGCCGCTGCGGATCCTGCAGAGCCTGTACCCGGAGGGAGATGCCATCTGCCACAACGTGCTGGTGCATCCGCCCGGCGGCCTGGTGGGCGGCGACACGCTGGAGATCGGCATCCATGCGGCGGCAGGCAGCCACGCGCTGCTGACAACGCCCGGTGCCACGCGCTTCTACCGCTCGGCGGGCGAGCCCGCCCTGCAGGACACCCGCATCACCGTGGACCCTGGCGCGCGCCTGGAGTGGCTGCCGCTGGAGGCGATTCTGCACACCGCCTGCCAGGCCGAGAACCGGCTGCGCATGGACCTGGCGCCGGGTGCGGAGCTGATGGGATGGGACGTCACCGCACTGGGGCTGCCCCACGCGGACCAGCCCTACGCGACCGGCCGCTTTCTGCAGCACATCGAATTGCCGGGGGTGTGGCTGGAGCGCGGCCGTATCGATGCAAGCGACACCCTGCTCATGGCCAGCCCGCTGGGCCTGGCCGGGCACAAGTGCCTGGCGTCGATCTTCTTCTGCGCCGGCACGCCCATGGAACGGCATCGCGTGCAGGTGGCGCTGGAGTGCGCCCGCCTGATCCTGCAAGGCCACGGCCTGGTGAACACCGCCGGGGCGACCAGCCCCAACAGCAAGGTGGTGGTGGTGCGGGTGCTGGCGCCGGTGGTGGAACCGGCGATGGGCCTGCTGCGCCAGGTGTGGCTGGCGTGGCGGCAGGAATTGTGGGGGCTGCCCGGGAAGTTACCGCGGATCTGGTCGACGTGAGCTGTTGTCGGGCGACATGCGATGCATTGCACTCTTGCAAGTAATACAATCCTGATAAGTAATACTAGTGTGAAGGAGTCGCCATGAACCCTGCACTGACGGTCAAAAGCCAGGTCACCGTGCCCAAGGAGATCCGGCGCTTTCTGGGCATCGGCCCCGGAGAACGGATCACTTTCGAACCCATGCCTGACGGCCGGGTTGCGATTGCGCCCGCCGAACCCCGCAAGGCGAATACGGAGGACCCGTTC
>JANMZX010000310.1:0-3561 GCA_031383745.1 Rhodoferax sp.
TTTGGCACCGAACGCGGCCTGAGCTACACGCTGTACTACACCACCACGTTCATCTTCACCGGCCTGGCGGTGTCGGTGGCGTTCCATGGCGGGCTGTTCAACATCGGTGGCGAGGGTCAGGCCATCCTCGGCGGGCTGGGCACCGGGCTGGTGGCCCTGTGGTTGTCCAGCACGCTGCCGGCCTGGGTCATGCTGCCGGTGATGCTGCTCGCCGGCGCGCTGTTCGGCATGGTGTGGGCGGTGGTGCCGGCCTACCTGCAGGCCTACCGCGGCAGCCACATCGTGATCACTACCATCATGTTCAATTTCCTGGCCAGCAGCCTGCTGGTCTACCTGCTGGTGAACCATTTCAAGGTGCCTGGCAGCATGGCGGTGGAAACGGCGGCCTTCGGGCCTTCTGCCAAGCTGCCGAGCATGGTCGCTTTCATGGGGCTGTTCGGCATCGAGTGGCCGGCCTCGCCGCTCAACACCAGCCTGTTCCTGGCGTTGCTGGCCTGCGTGGCGGTGTACCTGCTGCTGTGGCGCACGCGGGCCGGCTACGACCTGCGCGCCACCGGTTCGAGTGCCAGTGCAGCGGCCTATGCCGGCATCAATCCGAAACACCAGGTCATGGTGGCGATGGCGGTGTCAGGCGCCTTGGCCGGCATGGTCGGCATGAACGAGATCGCCGGCGTCAGCGGGCGCCTGATGCTCGAATACGTGAGTGGCGCCGGTTTCACCGGCATCGCGGTGGCGCTGATGGGGCGCAACCATCCGTTCGGCATCGTGCTGGCCAGCATCCTGTTCGGCGCCTTGTTCCAGGGCGGCGCCGAAGTGAGTTTCGAGGTCAAGGGTTTCAGCCGCGACATGGTGGTGATGCTGCAGGGCTTCATCGTGCTGTTCTCGGGCGCCATGGCCTATGTGCTGGCGCCCTGGGTCACTGCGGGCATCGGCGCCCTGCGCCGTGCACCGAAGGAGCCTGCCCGTGGATGAAACACTGATCGGCGCCCTGCTGGCGTCCACGCTGCGCGTGTCCACGCCGCTGATCCTGTGCGCGCTGGCGGGCCTGCTGTCGGAGCGCTCCGGCGTGATCGACATCGGCCTGGAGGGCAAGATGCTGTTTGCAGCATTTGCGGCCGGCGCCGCCGGTGTCACCTCCGGTTCCACCACCGTCGCCCTGCTGGCGGCACTGGGCACCACGGTCGCCTTGTCTTGGCTGCATGGCCTGGCCTGTGTCAGCCACCGCGGCGATCAGGTGGTATCGGGCGTGGCCGTGAACATCATCGCCGTGGGCATGACGGCGGTGCTGGGCATCGCCTGGTTCGCGCAGGGCGGGCAGACGCCGCCGGTCACCACCGAAGTGCGGCTGCAGGCCGTGCTGCCCGCCGCCGCGGGCTGGTTCAAGGGCATTCCGGTGCTGGGGTCGATCGTGGGGGACGGGCTGCTCAGCCACAACATCCTGGTCTATCTCACGCTGGCCCTGGTGCCGGCAGTGTGGTGGCTGCTGTACCGCACGCGCTTCGGCCTGCGCCTGCGCGCGGTCGGCGAGAACGCCCACATGGTGGACGCGGCGGGTGTGTCGGTGACCCGCATGCGGTACGCCGCGCTCACGCTCAACGGCCTGTTGTGCGGCCTGGCCGGCAGCTACCTGGTGCTGGCGCAAAACGCGTCTTTCGTGCCCAACATGACCGCCGGGCGTGGCTTCATGGCCCTGGCGGCGATGATCTTCGGCAAGTGGCATCCGGTGGGTGCGTTCTGGGCCTGCCTGCTGTTCGGTTTCCTGGACGCGGTGGCGATCCGGCTGCAGGGCGTGCAGTTGCCCGGCATCGGCGAGGTGCCGGTGCAGGCGGTGCAGGCGCTGCCGTATCTGTTGACGGTGGTGCTGCTGGCCGGTTTCATCGGCCGCACCGTGGCGCCCCAGGCCCTCGGCAAACCCTATATCAAGGACCGCTGAACCATGGAGCCAGCCGCAACCCCCGGCCTGACGAACGCGCAGCGCGACGCACTCTTTGCGGCGGCCGTGCACGCCATGGGCCGGGCCCATGCGCCGTATTCGAAGTTCCAGGTGGGCGCCGCGGTGCTCGACGCGCAGGGCCGCATCCACGCCGGCTGCAATGTCGAGAACGCCGCCTACCCGCAAGGCGTGTGCGCCGAGGCTGGGGCGCTGAGCGCCATGGTGCTGGCCGGCGGCACCGAGCTGCGGGCGGTGCTGGTGGTCGGCCGCGGCGATGGCCTGGTCACCCCGTGTGGCGGGTGCCGCCAGAAGATCCGCGAATTCGCAGCACCCGACACGCCGATCCTGATTGCCGACGCGCAACAGGTGCGGGCCACGTTCACGCTCGACCTGCTGCTGCCGCACAGTTTCGGGCCCGACCACCTGGTGCCGCGATGAGCGCTGCGCCGGGCCGCCCCAAGCAGGCCTGCACCGCAGCGCGCAGCCCGGAGCTTGCCTGATGGGCGCCGAACTTCCACCTGAACCTGCGCAGCACCAGGCTCCCGGTGTGGGCGTGGACGACGTGCTGGCACGCGTGCGGCTGCTGGCCCCGCAGGCCCGTCCGCGCGTGGCAGTGGTGCTGGGGTCGGGCTGGGGGGGCCTCACCGACCATGTGGGCGACGCGGTCCGCATCCCCTACACCGACCTGCCGGGATTCCCGCTGGCCACGGTGGCGGGTCACGCGGGGGAACTCTGGCTCGGGCGCATCGGTGCGGTCGAGGTGGCGGTGATGAGCGGGCGCAAACACGGCTACGAAACCGGTGCGGTCGACGGCATGAAGCTGCCGCTGCGCTGCCTGCACGCGCTGGGCTGCGAGGTGCTGGTGCAGACCAACGCCGCGGGCAGCCTGAACACCGAGATGGCGGCGGGCAGCCTGATGCTGATTGCCGACCACATCAACCTGCCACAGCGTTCGCCGCTGGTGGGCGAAACCGGCTCGGAGCGTTTTGTCGGCATGGCCGATGCCTACGACCGCGCATTGCGTCTGGGTGCGCGCCAGGTCGCCACGCGCCTGGGTGTGCACCTGCATGAAGGCGTGTACCTGTGGTGTTTCGGCCCGCAGTTCGAAACCCCGGCCGAGATCCGCGCCTTCCGGATGCTCGGCGCCGACGCGGTGGGTATGAGCACCGTGCCCGAGACCCTGATTGCGCGCCATGCCGGCATGCGCGTGCTGGCCTTGTCGCTGATCACCAACCGGGCCGCCGGGCTGTCCGACGAGTCGCTCAGCCATGCGCTGACGCTGTCCGCTGCCCAGGCAGCAAGTGAACGCGCCGGTGGCCTGCTGGCCGCGGTGATCCGCTCCATCCCTGCAGGAGGTGCCCCCGATGCGGACCCAGCCTGATCTCGCCGCGCACGCGCGCCTGGCGCTGCGCTGCCTCGACCTGACTAGCCTGAATGCCGCCGATACCGACGCCGAGGTCGCCAGCCTGTGCGCCGGGGCGCACGGACCGTTCGGTGACACGGCCGCCGTGTGTGTCTGGCCGCGCTTCGCCGCCATGGCCCGGCGCCAGGTGCCTGCGGGCAACGCGGTCGCGGTGGTGGCCAACTTTCCCGACGGCGGCGCCGACATCGCGCGTGCGGTGCAGGAT
>JANMZX010000315.1:0-3421 GCA_031383745.1 Rhodoferax sp.
AGGATCTGGTACCCGGCGTCGGTGGCCAGCGGGTTGGCGGCGGCGACCGCAAACTTGCTGGTTGCCCAACCGGGCTTTTCCGTGTACCCCGACGAGCCCTCGGGCTGGTTCGGAACGGTGTAGCTGAAGTTGACGGGTGCCGATACACAGGCCGCCAGCAGGGCGGCGGCGGCAAGGGTGGTCAGGGTGCGGGTGAGGTGGCGCATGGACATGGAGGCTCCTGGACGGGTGGTATCAGCGCGGTGCCAGGCGGATCGCGCCGTCGAGCCGGATCACTTCGCCATTGAGCATGTCGTTCTCGAAGATGTGCTGGGCCAGCTTCGCGTAGTCTTGCGGCGTGCCCAGGCGCGATGGGAAGGGCACGCTGGCGGCCAGCGAGTCCTGCACCTCCTTGGGCATGCCGAACATCATCGGCGTGCCGAAGATGCCCGGGGCGATCGTCATGTTGCGGATGCCGTTGCGCGCCAGGTCGCGTGCGATGGGAAGCGTCATGCCGACGATGCCGCCCTTGGACGCGCTGTACGCTGCCTGGCCGATCTGCCCGTCGTAGGCGGCCACCGATGCGGTGGAGATCATCACGCCGCGTTCGCCGGTGGCCTCGGGTTCGTTCTTGCACATCGCGTCTGCCGCCAGCCGGATCATGTTGAAGCTGCCCACCAGGTTGACCATGATGGTCTTGGTGTACACGCCCAGGTTGTGCGCGCCGGTCTTGCCCACCGTCTTCTCGGCTGGAGCGATGCCGGCGCAGTTCACCAGGCCCATCAGCTTGCCCATGGACACCGCCTTGGCCACCACGGCCTGGCCATCTGCCTCGCTGGACACATCGCATTTGACGAAGGCGCCGCCGATCTCGTGTGCGATCGCCTCGCCCTTTTCGACCTGCATGTCGGCGATGACGACCTTGCCGCCATTGGCCGCCAGCATGCGCGCCGTGCCTTCGCCCAGACCCGATGCGCCACCGGTCACGATGAATACTTTGCCTTGGATGTCCATGATCTTGTTTCCTGTAGATGCGTTGAATCAGCGTCGGCCCGACGCCTGCGGCAATTATGGCCCAGCCCCTGCCGGCGGCCCGAATTTGGCTGCTATACTCGCCACTCTCGAACACCCTTAGGCGCGTAGCTCAGCTGGTTAGAGCACCACCTTGACATGGTGGGGGTCGTTGGTTCGAGTCCAATCGCGCCTACCAATACAGAACCCTGGTTTCTTTTCCGAAACCAGGGTTTTTTGCGTCTGCCACCTTGATTTGCCTGGGTTTCGTTTGGGCTGGGCGACAGCAGGGGCTATGGCGAGCCACAGGTAAGCTGTCCAACGGGCGGCGATCACACACGGATGCGCTTGTGCGCTGGCTGGGGTCGGCTGACCGGCCATGTGCACGGCGCTCCCGCCACCGGGTTGGACACTCGGCTGCGCGTCCGGTCGCTGCATCCGGGTAGACCCTTGCGCAATCGCACGGTGGATTCGTGCGGACTTGTACGGACGACTTCGCGCCGACATGCGGTGAAACTGCTCCTCATGGCCTGACGGTCACTGGTGTGGAATCCCACATCTTCACGGTTCGCGCGCGGTACTCGACACTGGCTGATATCAACAAGGGCGTTTCATGACCAATGACTCCAAGAATGACCTGACACTCGACGAGTACCTTGCGGTCGATCGGTCGAAGGTGCACCGCAACGGCGACCTGGGCAAATGGTGGGGGCAAGGCGCCCGCAGTGCTGCTCTGCAGCGCGTCGACTGGACGGGCTTGCGGGTTACTCCTGGGATCATGGCCTGCCTGGTCATTGCACCCTTGTTGGTGGTCATAGGCGCTGCGCGCCTGTACTTCGTTGGAAATGTCGAGTTCTTTTCGCCCGCCATCTTGTTCGGATGGTTGGGGACGGTCGTCGCAGCCTGGGTCAGCTGGCTCCTGGTGCCGGATCACCGTGCGCCGGAGCTGCCGGGCCCGCCGACAGCGATGCACCTGTTTGGCATGTTCCTGGCCCAGGGGTTGATTGTCACGCTGGTGGGTGGCCTGATGAGTTTGATCGTCGCCCGCGGTATGCCGATTGCCCCGCCAGAACTGCATCGGCAAGTTTTCAACGCGTCAATCGGAATGTGGTGGGCTTGGCACGCGGTGGCGCAACTCGGTCTGATACGGCGCGTTGCCGCAACCAATACTGCACCCCGATGGATTGCGTCCATCGTCATGCTGGCATCGTTGGCCGCCAATGCCGTGACGGACCGCCCCCCATATTGGTACGTCGCGCAACCGCAGGTGGCGCAAGCGCCGGCGCAGGAGCCGTTTCAACTGACACAGGAGCTGATCGAATTGCAGCCGCTGCTGCTGCGAGAGAAGCTTGCCGCGATCAAAGCCGGCCCCGCTGGCGCGACGAACCTGTATGCCATCACCTTTTCGCCGTATGCTGCGGAAGACGTGTTCCGGCGCGAAAGCGCGCTTGTCGCAGGCGTCATGCAGGAACGCTTCGGGGCGACGGACAGGACCATCCAGCTCGTCAACAGCGCCGGGACGGCCACAGCCTGGCCCTGGGCGACACCGCTGAACCTGCAGCGCGCCATCCGACGCATGGCAGAAGTGATGGACCGTGAGCGGGATGTCCTCTTCATCCATCTGACCTCGCACGGCGCGAGAAACGGGCAACTTTCTGCGGATTTCGAGCCCTTGACCGTGGGCCTGGTCACACCGGCAGTCCTCAGTGCCATGCTCGATGAGGCAGGCATCCGATACCGCGTGATCTCGGTGTCGGCCTGTTACTCGGGCAGCTGGATCGAGCCGCTTGCGAACTTCGATACGCTGGTCATGACTTCGGCCGACGCGGACCACACGTCCTACGGTTGCGGCCGTGGATCAGAGCTGACCTATTTCGGCCGGGCCATGTACGCAGAGGCACTGCAGACCACCTGGTCGTTCGAGCAGGCGCATGCCGCAGCCAGAACCGTGATCGACCAGCGGGAGCGTGCCGCCGGCAAGAATGACGGATTTTCCAATCCCCAGATCAGGGTCGGCGAAACGATCCGCGCCAAACTGGCGCAGTTCGTAGCGCAACGGCAGGTGCAGCAGTGACCCCACTTCCGTCTTGGTGCGATGACGGACTGGTGGAGGGCAGCCGGTTCGCGGTGCGCATGAACGCGCTCGAGCCGCGCGAGCGGTTGGCCGCGCACAGCCACGGCTTCTTCGTCTTCGGCGGTCTGGACCATCCGCCGTGAATATCCCCCCCTGCGGCATCGTCCGGGTGTGGCAGGGACTCGACCAACGACAACGAGGACACCATGTTCAACCCGACAGCCCGTTTTGCCGACGCGGTGGCCTTCGCCACCGCTGCACATGCCGGCCAGCTGCGCAAATACAGCGGCCGGCCCTACATTGAACACCCGGTGGCGGTGGCCCGCATGACGAGCCGCTTCGTGCATGACGAGGACA
>JANMZX010000319.1:0-8568 GCA_031383745.1 Rhodoferax sp.
GCAGCGCCCACCCACGCCAACGACGCCCAGATCGTCCTGCTGGTGGGCCGTGCGGAATACCAGGAGACAGCACAGGGTCTGTGGCAGCGGGCGGTGCTCGAGCAACCCCTCGTCGCCGGCACCGCGTTGCGGACCTCGGTCTCCAGCCAGCTTGCATTGCTGCTGCGCGACCAGACACAGGTCCGCATGAACGAGCAAACGCAGATCCGCATCACCGCAGTGGCCAGTGCCCAGGACGGCACCACCATCGAACTTGCGCGCGGGCGCATGTGGGCACAGGCTCGGCAATATCTGGTGGGCCCGCTGCGCAGCCTCACAAGCGTCATCGGCAGCACCGTGCGCCGCGGCCGTCCGCCCTTGATGGTGGTCACCCCCACATCGACCATCGGCATCCGCGGCACCGATTGGGAGGTGGTGGCCGACGACGAACGCACCGTGTTGACCGTGTTGTCCGGTGAGGTCGAGATCCGCAACGATCAGGGTGAACTGCTGGTCGGCCCGAACGAGCAGGCGGTGGCTGTGCGTGGGCAGGCACCCACCAAGGTGCTGCTCACGCAGGCACGCGACCGCGTGCAATGGGTGACCGCCTACCGGCCCGCGCCTCGTCGCTGGGTGTCCGAAATTCCGGCGAGCCTCGCCGGAATTGTCGCGGCCATCGATGCAGGGGATTTTGCAGGTGCACTGCCGGTGCTGCAGCAGGCTTCAGCGGACTCACCCGAAGCACGTGTGCTGTGGGCAGATATGCTGCTCTTCCTGGGCCGTGCGGCGGAAGCGGTCGAGGTGCTGGAGCCATTGGCAAGCAGCGGCTCCGGCAATCCAATGGCCGTCGCACTGCAGGCCCGTGCGCTGCTGGTGGCCGGGCGAATCGGGGATGCCGGCGCGCTGCTGGCGCGTGCTGCCCAGGCGCAACCGGCGCATCCCGAAATTCTGTTGGCGCGGGCTGACCATGCACGCCTGGGCGGCGAGGCCTCTTTGGCGCTGGCATTGTTCACCGAGGTCACCGATGCCTACCCAGAGCACAGCGAAGGCTGGTTCGGCGTGGGGCGGGTACAGAACGAGAAAGAAAACATCGCCCCGGCCCGCACAGCGCTGGACCGCGCGTTGCAGCTTGCACCCGCTGCGCCCGGTTACCCGGGCGAACGCGCCACCGTCGAGACCCTGGCCGGCAACCTTGGGAGCGCCCGCGAAGCGTTTGCCGACGCTCTGCAGCGGACACCCGGCGACTACGTGGCCTGGACCGGCATGGGCCTTCTCCATCTCAAGAGTGGTGACGCGCAGGCCGCGCTGCAGGCCTTCTTGAAGGCGGGCGTGCTAGAACCACGTTTTGCCCGCGCACAGTTGTACACCGGCGTCGCCTACTACCAGTTGGGCAACCGCCAACGGGCCATCGAATCGGTGCAACAGGCAGCCGACACCGACCCGCGCGATCCCCTGCCCCATGTGATGCTGGCGCTGATGCGCGCCGACGCGCGGCAGCTGGGGGCGTCGATCGATGCCGCCCGGGAGGCCCAACGGCGCCTACCCTACCTGAAGTCGCTCAACCAGTTGCTCAACGACCAGAAGGGCAGCGCCAACCTGGGGAGTTCGCTGGCCGCATTCGGCATGGAGGAATGGGCCACCCACTACGCCGACCAGGCTTATTCACCCTATTGGGCCGGCAGCCACCTGTTCCTGGCAGACCGGCAGACGGGAGAATTCAACAAGAACTCGGAGCTGTTCAAAGGTTTCATCACCGACCCGACCGTGTTCGGCGCAGCAGACGGGTTCAGCGCGCTGGTTGCCCGCCCTGGCCACCATGGCCGGGTCGATCTGTTCCTCGAACGCAACAACTGGGCCCAGGCAGCGCTGATCGGCACCGCTAACGGGCTGGTCGTGGAGCCGGTGCCGATGTCCTATTTCTTCAGCGGCGACCTGTCTGCGGGTGGCTCGCGCGAAAACGCCACCAAGAGCCACGGCAACAACCGCACCCTGGGACTCGGCGCGCGGCCGCGGCACGACATCGGCGTGTTCGCGTTTGGCACCAACACCCGCATCGACACCACCATCCGCAATGCGGCCTTGCCCAATGATCCACTTGCGCAACGGGAAGATCGGGGTGACCTGGGCTTCAATTTCAAGCTCTCGCCAGACAACCAGTTCTGGTTCAAGGCCGGCGCCGGGCAACAGCAAAATGATGTGTCTGGTGGTTTGGTGTCGCGGGCCAGCGCCGATGCCCTGGACCTGCTGCTGGCACCGTTCGCCCCCTTCGTCTTCAGCCCCCTCGGCACGGTCGACCGGTTCCACTCCTCCATCGTTCAGCATGACAGCCAGTTCCGACATTCCTTCACGAGCGGGCCATGGGTCTGGACCTGGGGTACAGAGCATTCCCGCCAGACGCGCACTGGCAGCATTGCCAGCACCTTCGACGGCTTGTTTGGCGGGTTCACTGCACGCACCACTATCAACACATCCGACAGGTTTGTCGTCAGCGCCACCGACACCTACCTGGGCACGCGCTACCGCGCCGACAGCGGCTTCGAAGCCGAAGGTGCGTTGTTCAGCCAGCGTGGCAAGACGCGTCGCAGCGGTGGCACCGACGTGCAATCTCTGATCGTGGGCTTGCCGCCGGCGTTTGAATTGTTCAATGTGCCCAACGATGCCGCGCAGGCCTTCGCAGAGCTCAATCCGCGGCTGGGCGTGAAGCTGCCGCTGGCGGACGGGCAGGTGGTGCGCCTGGTCGGGCAGCAATGGCGCCGGCCAGGCTCGGCCGGCACGCTGGCGCCGATCGACACGCTGGGTATCGTGCTGAACGACCGCCTGCCGATGGCTGGCGGCCTTTACCTGCGCGCCCGGCTGCAGTACGACGCCGAGACCAGCGCCAACACCTTCGTCCAGGCCTTCGCCGACACCGAACGTGTCGACAACGGCTTGGGCGGCGCGCGCAACACGATCAGCGTGTTCGAGGTCAGCCAGTTGCAGGGCCTGCGCAATCGCCAGGATGCGTTCAGCCCGCAGGCCGACATCGAAGACACCCCGGTATTCGTACGAGGCACGGTGCGAAGCCTGGGGCTGGCCGCCAACCACCGCCTAGGCCCTGACCAGACGCTGGCGTTGCGTTACCTGTACCGAGAAAGCCGTCAGGGAGGCGCGCGGGCTGGTCTGGACGTCCCCTACCTGCCGCGCCAGATGCTGCGCCTGGGCAGCCACTGGTCGCTCGGCGGGCGCTGGCTGCTCGGCGCCAGCACGACCTACCGCAGCCTGCGCTTTCGGGACGACGCCAACCTCGACCCGGTGCAATCCGGATGGGCCTGGGGCTTCACCATGGCCTGGGAAAGCGAGGACAAGCGCGCCACGGTACAGGCAGTGCTGGACAACCTGCTATCGAGAACCCGGGCCGGCGACAAACCTGACGTCCACCTTGTGGTGCGTTTCGGCTATCGTTTTTGATCGCGCACAGCGGGTGCCGGCAATCCGTCTGCCGGGCGCACCTGGTGGGTTGATACCATTGGGTTTCTACATATTTGTACCGAACGCGCACGCGATACCAGATGATCTCTCCCCCGAAGGCAGCCAACGATGAAATGAAGCAGGCATTGGCCAGCCTGCGCAGCGCCTTCCTCACCGTCGCGGTATTCAGCGGATTCCTGAACCTGCTGATGCTGGCGCCGTCCTTGTACATGCTGCAGATCTACGACCGGGTGCTGGGCAGCCGCAACGAGACCACGCTGTGGGTGCTGACCCTGCTGCTGCTGGGCGTCTACGTGTTCATGGGCGCCTTGGAGGGCATCCGGGCCTGGGTGTTGGTACGTGTGGGCGCGCGGTTCGACGCCTCGCTCAACGCGCGTGTCTTCAACGCCACTTTCGAGCGCAGCCTGATGCAGCCTGGCAGCAACTCGGCACAACCGATGCACGACCTGAACACGCTGCGCCAGACCCTGACCGGAGCCGCGGTGATCGCACTCTTCGACGCGCCCTGGATGCCCATCTATATCGTGGTGATCGCATTCTTTTCCATCGAACTGGCGGTATTCGCGCTGGTCGGCGCCCTGGTGCTGGCGGCGTTGGCCGTGTTCAACGAGCGCCAGTCCAAACCCCGGCTCGACGCGGCGCAGAAATTCAACGCCCAGTCGCAGATGGCCCTCACCAACCATCTGCGCAACGCCGAGGTGATCGAGGCCATGGGCATGCTGCCGCAGATCCGGGCCCGCTGGCACCGCCTGCACCAGAAGCAGATCGAACTGCAGGCCGTAGCCAGCGACCAGGCGGCGGTGATCGGCGGGTTGACCAAGTTCGTCCGCATCACGATGCAGTCCTTGTCGCTGGGTTTCGGCGCCCTTCTGGTGCTCGACAACAGGATGTCGCCCGGCAGCATGATCGCGGCATCGGTGCTGGTGAGCCGTGCACTGGCGCCGATCGAGTTGCTGGTGGGCAACTGGCGGCAGATCATCACCGGCCGTGCCGCCTACGCCCGCCTGCGCGAGCTGGTGCAGGGCCATCCGGCGCGGCAATACGGCATGTCGCTGCCGGCGCCCAAGGGCGAGATCCGGTTCGAAGGCGTGTCCACCGCGGCGCCGGGCACCAAGGTGTTGATCCTCAAGCAGATGAGTTTCGCCATCGCCGCGGGCGACGCAGTCGCCGTCATCGGGCCCAGCGGTTCCGGCAAGTCGACACTGGCGCGCCTGCTGGTGGGTGTCTGGCCGGCGCTGGCGGGCACGGTGCGGCTGGACGGCGCCGACCTGTACCGCTGGAGCAAGGACGAACTCGGCCCGCATCTGGGTTACCTGCCGCAGGACATCGAGCTGTTTGACGGCACCGTGGCCGAGAACATCGCGCGTTTTGGCGAGGTCGACTCCGAGCGCGTCATCGCCGCAGCCAAGCGGGCCGGCATGCACGAGCTGATCCTGCGCATGCCAAAGGGCTACGACACCGCGCTGGGCGCGGGCGGCAGCGCGGTGTCGGGGGGCCAGAAACAGCGCATAGGCCTGGCGCGCGCACTGTATGGCGACCCGGCCGTGGTGGTGCTGGACGAACCCAACTCCAACCTCGATGAACAGGGCGAGCGCGCCCTGGCGCAGACCATTCGCGACCTGACCGAGCGCGGCACCACCACGGTGATGGTCACACACCGACTGTCCTCGGTGAGTGTGGTGAACAAGATCATGGTGCTGAGCGACGGCACCATCAAGGCCTTCGGCCCGCGCGACGAAGTGCTGGCCGCGATGCAGGGCAAGACTGCTGCGCCCCGCCAGCTGGGAGCCGCCAATGTCTGACGCACAGGCAGCCGACACGGTCGTGCCGGTCGACATGGACGACTCCCGCCCGCGCCGCTGGGGCTGGATCCTGCTGGTGCTCGGCTTCGGCGGGTTCTTGGCCTGGGCGCTGCTGGCCCCGCTGGACGCCGGTGTGTCCGCGGCGGGTTCGGTGGTGGTCACGGGCAACCGCAAGGCGGTGCAACCGCTGGTCGCCGGCAAGGTGGCCGCCATCCTGGTGAAGGACGGCGACGACGTAGCAACTGGCCAAGTGCTGGTGCGGCTGGACGACACCCAGAGCCGCTCGCAGTGGGACATCGCGCGGGGGCAATGGCTGACCAGCCTGGCCACCGAGGCACGTCTCACCGCCGAACGCGCCGGCGCAGCGGCGCTGGTTTTCCCGGCCGAACTGCGCGACCAGACCAAGGATCCGCGCGCGGTAGCCGCCACCACGCTGCAGGGGCAGCTGTTCGCCACGCGCCGGCAGGCGCTGCGCAGCGAACTGGCCGCCATGTCCGAGAACCTGCGCGGCCTGGAGCTGCAGATGCGGGGTATCGAAGCGTCCCGCAGCGCCAAGGAGGACCAGCTGCGCCTGCTGACCGAACAGTTGCGCAACATGCGCGCCCTGGCCGACGAGGGTTTCCTGGCCCGCAACCGCGTGCTCGACCAGGAGCGCAATGTTTCCGGCGTGGTGGGCGCGATGGCCGAGGACGCGGGCGCCATCGGCCGCTACCGGCAGAACATCGCGGAGGTGCGTGCCCGCATGGTCACGCGCGAGCAGGAGGTGCGCAAGGAGGTCGAGTCCCAGCTCGCCGATGTGCAGCGCGACGCGTCGACGCTGCGCAGCCGGCTGGAGGCGCTGCAGTTCGACCTGGTGAACACCGAGATCCGCGCACCGGCCAGTGGCATGGTGATGGGTCTGGCGGTGCACACGGTGGGTGGCGTGGTGGGCGCCGGCGGCACCATGATGGAGATCCTGCCCAAAGGCGAGGCCCTGATGATCGAGGCGCAGATTCCGCCGCACCTGATCGACAAGGTCAAGGCCGGGCTGGCGGTCGACGTGCTGTTTTCGGCGTTCAACCAGGCCACCACGCCGCACGTGCCGGCGCGGGTGCTGATGGTGTCCGCCGACGTGCTGAGCGACCCGCGGCAGAACAGCCCGCCGTATTTCAAGGTCACGGTACAGGTGACGCCACAGGGCATGGCCCAGCTGCGGGGCCATGAGATCCGGGCGGGCATGCCGGCCGAGGTGTTCATCCGCACCGGGGAGCGCACGGCAATGAACTACCTCGTCAAGCCGATGCGCGACCGGCTGCAGCGTGCCTTGACCGAACCATGACCCGCGTTGTGCGTGTGGTGGTGCTGGCGGTGCTCCTGTTCCAGGGCAGCCTGGCTGCAGTCGCGGGCGACTTCCAGCAGGCGTTCGAGGGCGCACAACGCGCCGACCCGACCTACCGCGCCGCCCGCCAGGAGCTGCTCAGCAACGAGCAGGGCGTGCCGATGGCACGGGCAGCCCTGCTGCCCAACGCCTCGCTGTCGATATCCGACGCCCGGGTCACCGGTTCGCGCACGGCCGACAATTTTTTCGGGCAGCCGGTGACCACGCCGCTGGCCTACCGCGCGCCGCAGCAGAACCTGTCGGTGCGCCTACCCCTGTTCAACCGCGAAGCCAGCCAGAAATACGGGCTGGCGCAGGTGCAGCTGCAGTACGCGACAGCGCAGTTTGCGGTGCGCGGCTACGAGTTGCTCGAGCGCCTGGCACAGGCCTACCTGCAGCGCCAGTATGCCGAGCAGGGCGTGGACACTGCCAGTGTGCAGCTCGCTGCAGCACAGGAGCAGCGCCGGCTCGCACTGCGGCGCATGGAGCTTGGCGAAGGCACCCGGCCGGAGCTGGCGCAGGCCGATGCGGACCTGGCGCTCGCCCGCACCCAGCTGCTTGAAGCGCGCAACCAGTCGAATGCCGCAGCTCTGAGTGTGGCGCAGATCAGCGGGCTGCCGGCCGCCCCGGCGGGCGCCTTGCCGCCCCGATACACCGCCCGCCCCCTGCAGCCGGACCAGCTTGCAGCCTGGCAGGACAAGGCCAGCGCCGACAGCCCCACACTGGCCGCGCGCCGGCTGGCCCTGGAAGCCGCACGGCTCGGTGTGAGCCGTGCCGGTGCCGGCCACTACCCGCGTCTGGACGCGGTGGCCAGCGTATCGCGCAGCCGCAACGAATCGGTCAGCACGCTGAACCAGGCGGTGCGCCAGCGTTCGCTGGGACTGCAGTTCAACCTGCCCTTGTATGCCGGCGGGTTTGTCGATGCCTCGGTCACCCAGGCGCTGGCCGAGCAGGAAAAGGCGCAGGCCGAACTCGAGGCCGAACAGCTCGATGTGATCGCCGACGTCAACCGCCTGTTCCTGTCCGTGGGCTCGGGGATCGACCGGGTCGAGGCCCTGCAACAGGCCCTGGTGGCCGGCGAGCTGGCCCTGGACGCCGCCCGCATGTCCGTCACCCGCGGCATGGGCACCCAGGGCGACGTGCTGCGCGCCCAGAGCCGCCTGGCCGATACCCGGCGCGACCTGGCCAAAGCGCACTACGACCAGGTCCTTGCACGCCTGCGCCTGCATGCGCGGGCGGGCGCGCCAGCAGACGAGATCGCGCGCGTCATCGACTCCCTTCTGGGCGCGCAGTAGGCTCCGACACCATGGCCGCTGGCAGATTCCTGTTCATCCACCAGAACTTCCCCGGCCAGTTCGTCCATGTGGCGGCCGAACTGGCACGGCTGGGCCACCAGGTGGTGGCGCTGGGCATCAAGGGCCGGGCCATCCCCGGGGTCAAGTACATCCGCTACACCCCTGCCCCGCCAAGCCGGGTGTCGGACGTGGAAGCGGCGCGCGACTTCGAGACCAAGGTGGTGCGTGGCCTGGCATGCGCGCAGGTGATGGAAAAGCTGAAGGCACAGGGCTTCACACCCGACACGATCGTTGCGCACCCGGGCTGGGGCGAGTCCCTGTTCTGCAAGGACGTGTGGCCGCAGGCACGGCTGCTGATGTTTGCCGAGTTCTTCTACGCCGCCGACGGCGCCGACTACAACTTCGACCCCGAGTTCGAACACGACAGCGTGACCGACCGCGCCCGCCTGCGCATCAAGAACAGCGTGCACCTGCATGCGCTGCACGCCTGCGACGGCGGCTACACACCCACCCGCTGGCAGTGGAGCCAGCTGCCACAGGAGTACCGGCACAAGATGGAGGTGATCTTCGACGGCATCGACACCACCGTGGTGGCGCCGCAGCCCAAGGCGTTCGTGCAGCTGCAGCGCGACGACGTGCGCCTGACCGCCGGTGACGAGGTGATCAC
>JANMZX010000367.1:0-3060 GCA_031383745.1 Rhodoferax sp.
GCGCCCGCAGGGCGCGTAGTGAGTTCTGCGGCCCGACCATCGGGCGACAACGCACGTTGCGGCGAGGCTCACAATTGCGCGAAGCGCTTGTGATGCCGGAGCCAACACCACAGGGCAGTCGGCGCGTTCAGCGCCCGACCGTTCCAGTATGAGCGCCCGCCGGGCTGCGCCTGTCGCGACGCGCGCCATCGGCAGCGCCGACCTGGCAGCGATTGACCGCTTTGGGCCGCAAGCGGTCGTTCCTCTGCGCTCCAGCCGCTTGACATGGAGGCGATCAAGCCAGCCTTTCATGGCAACCTCACGGTGCCGGTATGCCCCTGTGCCTGCTGTGCATACCAGGCGATGATCTCGGAGCCGGTGGCGCACCAGACACCGCTGTGCGACAACACGTATTCCAGCGCACCGGCCAGGTGCTCGATGCGGTGCGGCTGCCCCATGATGAAGGGATGGACGGCGATGTTCATCACCTTGCCGTGGTCCGCGCCCTCGGCGTACAGGGTGTCGAATTCGTCGCGGATCTTCTGCGCAAAGGCGGCCCCCTCCATGCCGCGGCGCCAGCAGATGCTGTCGTTGACCTCCATGCTGTAGGGTAGCGAGAACAGTGTGCCCTGGCGCACGTGGATGGGTGTGGGCTGGTCGTCGTGGTACAGGTCGCACAGATAGCGGATGCCGGCCTCGGCCACCAGGTCGGGCGTGTGCACGGTATTGGACGCAGCGGGGGAAAACCAGCCCTGGAAGTCCTTGCCCGTGGCACTGCGGTGGATCTGCTGGCATTCCTGGATGGCGGCACGCTCCTCTTCCTCGGACAGGTTCCAGTGGTACCGCGTGTTGTACAGGCCGTGCGACATCAGCTCCCAGGAGCGCTTCAGCATGGCTTCAGTGATCTCGGGATACATCTGCAGCACCGCCATCGACAGCGACACGGTGCACGGCAACTGGAAGCGGTCGAACACCTCCATCAGGCGCCAGACACCGACCCGGTTGCCGTAGTCGCGCAGCCCGTAGCCCAGGATGTCGGGGTGCGGCACGCGCGGCCACGGGTTGCGCACGCGGACCTGCTGCGGCAGGTATTCGTAGTGCTCGATGTTGGGCGCCACCCACAACGCGACACGGGCGCCGCCCGGCCAGCGCAGCGGAGTCCGGTCGGGCGCGGCCGAGTATGCGATACGCTCCATCGCTGGAACCATGCCAGGCTGCGGGTCGGTCGAAAGCATGGTGGCTGCCTGGTCGTTCGTTCAATCCAAGGAGAAGAAGATGCCCGTGATCTCAGTCACCCTGCTGCCGGGGTACACCGCGCAGGCGGAGCAGCGCCTGGTGGCGCGCGTGGCGGTGGCCGCCCGTTCGGTCATCGCGGCGAGCTCCGCCGGCACCACGGTGTTCGTGCAGCACGCACATACCTACCAGCGCGACGGACAGGTGTTTGCCGCAGGGGGTGCCGAGCGCCCCGACGCCAGCGCCCTGGTGCACGATTTCCTGGCCCTGATGCAGGCACGCAACCTGAGCGCCGCGCAGGCCTTGCTCGCGAGCGGCTTCAGCATGCATTTCCCCGGCAGCGGCCCGATGCACCGGCTGGAGCAGCTGGTGCAGTGGGGTGCCGGCCGCTACCGCAATGTGGGCAAGACCTTCGAACGCGTCGACGAATGCTGGACCGGCGACGGCGCGGTGGTGTACTGCTCGGGCACGCTGCACGGTATCTGGCTCGACGGCTCGGCCTTCGAGGGCGTGCGCTTCCTGGACCGGTTCGAGATCCGCAACAGCCTGATCGAACGCCAGGACGTCTGGAACGACCTGGCGCTGGTGATGCCCGCACCGGCGGCGCCGACCTGAACGCCGGGCGCGCGCGTTGCCTGCCGGCTCAGGCCTGCGCTGTGGCCCAGGCATCCAGGATCTCGCTGCCGGTGGCGGCCCATACACCCGCGTGACCCATGATGTGCGCCAGGGCCTGCTCCAGCGCACCGATGCGGTAGGGCTGCCCGATCACCCAGGGGTGCAGCGACAACGCCATGATGCGCCCGCCCTGCGTGGCCGATTCGCGGTACAGGAGGTCGAACTGGTCGCACAGCTGATCGCGGAAGTCGTCCTCGCTGTGGTGGTTCTGGACCAGGATGGTGTGGTCGTCCATGTCGATCGGGTGCGGCATCGCGTGGATCGGGCCGCTGGGGGTGCGCATGGCATACGGCATGTCGTCGTTGACCCAGTCGCACACGTAGTCGAGCCCGGCGGCGGCCAGCAGCCCGGTGGTGGCGGCCGATTCCGACTTGGCGGGCGACAACCAGCCGCGCACCGCCTGTCCGGACGCCTGGCGCAGCAGGTCCAGCGTGTCGGTGATGAGTTTCTGCTCCTGCTCCACGGGCAGTCCGCCGTGGTGCAGGTGGTCCATGTCCAGGCCGTTGGCGATGATCTCCCAGCCCCGCTGCGTACATTCGCGGATCAGCGAGGGATACCGCACCGCCACTGCGGCGTTCACCGCCACCGAGGCCCGGATATGGTGGCGCTCCAGCGCCTGCATGATGCGGAAGATGCCCACGCGGTTGCCGTAGTCGCGCAGGCTGTAGTGGCGCAGGTCGGGGTAGGCCGTCTGCATCGCACCTGGCGGCTTGAACGGCAGGCCTTTCATGTCCAGGGGAAACCATTCGAGTGCCGGCACGATCCACACCGCCACGCGCGCGCCGCCCGGCCAGGCGACGGGTTGGCGCCGTGGCAGGATCGACCAGTCGTAGCGCTCGTGGTCCATGCCATAGCGGCGTTGCGGGTAGTCGAGGAATTCCTTCGGTAAGCTCATCAGGAATCCTCCGTGCTGCGCACTGCGGTGCGAGCTGGCTTGGGGCGGCGAGGCGCTGCGCTCACCAGGCAACCTTCGTGCTGCGCACTGCGGTGCGAGCCCCTTGGGAGCGGCCCGGCGGGGCTCATGGCTTCAGCACCAGGGGGGCGTCGGAAAAAGCCTGCATCGCCGCGGTGACGGCCGCGAGGTGGCGCGTCATCCGGCGCCGCGCGGCGTCTGCATCCTGGGCCACGATGGCATCGACGATGCGCCGGTGCGCCTCGATCACCACCTGGCGC
>JANMZX010000384.1:0-5421 GCA_031383745.1 Rhodoferax sp.
GGGGCGGTCATCGCAGGCGACCTGCTCGATCAGCGATGCGCAAAGCGGAACACTGACGGTCACAGTCGTGCCAGAGCCAGGAGTTGCCGCCATGCTGGTCGCGGGTCTGGGTCTGCTTGCTTGGCTGAATTCGCGCAACAGGCCGCAACGCGCCACCACGCGACACCCGGTCGTCTGATTCCTGGGCCGGCGGGCCCGGCGGCTGGGTGAATCTACCCACCCGGGCATGCTGCTGCGATGCCGTGCGTCAACGTGCGTCGACGGCACGGTCGGCAGGCTGTTGCCGGCCTGGATTGCGCTCGCGACGTCCCCATGGTTCCGTGCTTTGTCAGGGCGCCCGATGCCATCCTGCGCCGACAGCACATGCCATTGTCGGGAACGGGGCCGATGGATTCCAACGCTGCTGCGGGCTGCCTCTGGCGTACACGTCGCCGCGTTCGGCAACGCACAGACGACGCTGTCGGCGGCCGTCAAGATCTGACATGCTGCACGTACCACCCTTGCCAAACCCGACCATCTGAAAGCCACTATGCTGCTGTTTCGCCCAACCCTGACCGCCATCTCGCTTGTATCTGCCTTGGGTCTCAGTGCCTGTGGCATGTTCTCCATGGCCTCCACGTCCACGGCGCTGACGGCCAGGCTGGCCGGAAGCAGTGAGGTGCCCGCCGTCAAGACCGATGCCACCGGAGTGGTCGAGGCTACTCTGGCAAGGGGCAGCAACGTCCTGAGCTGGAGAGTCACCTACTCGGGCCTGAGCGGTCCGGCCACGGGCGCGCATTTTCACGGGCCCGCAATGGTCGGGCAGAACGCTGGAGTTGTCGTGCCGATCACCGGTCCCCTCTCCAGCCCGCTGGTGGGAAGCGCCACGCTGACGCCCGGTCAGGTCGCAGATCTCACCGGTGGCAAATGGTATGTGAACCTGCATACGGCAGCCCACCCGAACGGCGAGGCACGCGGACAGGTGTCCGTGCGGCCGTGATGCACGTCCGCCGTCCATCGAGGGGTCGACGCGCCGATTGCCCACCGCAATGCCTGCGCCGCACAGGGGGCCAGCAATGAGTCGCAGCGCCTGCATCGTGGGAAAGCTCGAGTACCGGGAAGGAGATGGTGCCAACATCACGATCCGGCCCGGTGCCTGCGAGGTGGAAGAGTCGGCCCTCGACGCCACGATCAGTTGGTCCGAGGGTGACTTTCACGGCTCCGCGGCGATACCCATCGCCGACTACCAGCGCCACCTGGCCGCCAAGGTGCTTCGGCTGCTGGAAACCAACGCTCCATGACGGCGTGACGCGGCGCAGGCCAGCGCGTCCTCGCTGCAGGACATGCCGGCCAACCGGCGCGGCGGCTGGCGCTCGCATCGAGGTGCAGGTGGCCGAACGCTGCGGCAGCCATGCAACGAAGCGCGGCAGCAAGGTGCCTGCGGCCAGGGTGCTGCAATGCGGTTCCACGTCGGGTCATGGCTGGCGAAACTCGAACACCGCATCGGGAAACACTGCTGCCTGCCCATCCAGCAAGCTGTTGCCGCGGCCCAGCAGGTGCCGCTCGAAGAACGCGAGCGTGTAGGCATTGACGATGTTGTGGGCGCGCTGCGCATCGATCGGCCCGGCGATGCCGAGTGCCCGCGCCGCTGGCGTCCATCCCGCGAGGTCGGTGAAATTGCTGTGGAACGCTCCGGGAACCCGCACAAAGTATCCCGCGCCGGTGTGGCCGCGGTACACCGCACGCATGCTGTCCAGGTGGGCGCTGATTTCCGCCTCCGGCCAGCCGCCGGCACGTTGCCGCTCCAGCCGCATGGTGGCGGCGTCGCGTGTGATCCACATGGCCGGCTGCGGAAATCCCGACCTGACAACGTCGCGTGGCATGGGCGCGTCCATCATCAGGCAGGCACGCAGGCGGGCGTCGACCCGGCAACTCTCGGCAACCACGATGCCGCCCAGCGAGACACCAAAAGCGCCAATGCGCCGCAGATCCAGCCGCCCGGTCAGCCGGCCATGCGGGTCGGCCTGGTTCAAGGCTGCCAGCTGGTCCAGCGCGAAGCGCACATCCTGCGCCAGGTCGGGCACGATGCCGGTATCCAGCGGCGCGCCGCTGCTTGCGACGTCTGCGCCCTTGCCGGCGGGGTCCGTGCCTACGGGCAGGTAGCTCGGGGTCACGGCGTCGCGCAACTGCGCCAGCGGCAGCCCGGCTGCCTGGTGGCCGTCCGGAAACACCACCGCTGCGGCGGCCCCCGGCTGGTCGAGCGCGACGACGACAAAACCGTGCGACACCAGATGCTCGACCTGGAAGGTGTTCATCTGCCGAAAGCCGGTGGCGCCTTCGAGGAACAGCAGTACGGGATAGGCAGTCTGGTCGGCGGCCACGGCTGGTGTCGCCATGGCATGGGAGGCCACGTACTTGAGGTGCCCGAACAGGAAAGCCGGCACGCCGTGGATGCCGGCGAAGGCTGCGGTGACGGCATCGGCCTGCGGCATGTAGGCGACAGGCGTGGCCGAAGGATCAGGTTGGGCCGGATACCAGATCTGCACCATCAGCTGCCGCCGCCGCGCGGCGCCGGTTGCCGGGCTGTCCGGGCGCCCGGCATCGACCCAGTGGTAGGTTGCCGTGCCAATCGACTGCGGCCCATCCGGCACCGGGAAGTGAAATACCGGCGCGACGATCGTCAATGCAATGGCAACCACCAGGCTGACAGCGGCCGCGCCCATCGCCAGGGCCCTGCCCATGCGATGGGGCAGCACCTCCCGGGTGGGCCCGGCAGTCAACTTGCCGGCCCGCAGGCACCACAGCACGCCGCATGCCGCCGCAAGCGCGTACGCCGGGACCATCTGCCACCGCGGGCCCTCTGCCAGCCAGTGGGCGAGCAGCACCAGCACGGCTGCGACGGGTGCGTGACGCATCCACGACGCAGCAGACGTTCGTCGCTGCGCCACGGCCAGTAGGGCCAGCAGATCGGCCAGCAGCAACAGACCTTCCAGGAATCTCATCGCGCGCGCCGTCGGGTGTTGTCATGGCCTGTCAGGGTCCCGGGTCCCCAGACGAGCACCACCACCCCGGCCACGGCGGCCATAACCAGGCCGCCCAGGCGCATGTCGAAATGGGAGCCGCTGACCGGGAACAGCCAATAGGCGAGGTTGAGCGTGGCATGGAACAGGGACACTGCCCATACGCTTTCGCCGGTATTGTTGTACAACCAGACGATCAGGATCCGGGACGCCGCGACATACAGGCACCACCAGGCGATCCATGTCGGGGCGCGGTGCTGCTGCACCAGCGGGACGAGATGCCAGATGATGGCCACCAGACCCAGGGTCGCGCCCGTCCGCAGGGCGCTCCATCGGCTCTGCATCGGTCCCAGCGCGTAGCCAGACCAGCCGAGTTCCTCGCCGAGTGCGCCGGCAAGGAAGCCCAGGAACATGAGCAGTGCCGGGAGGGCATGGATTTGAGGTGCAGGCAGGGCCATGTCCATTTCCCGCATCAGGCCGTAGACGAACAGGCTGACTGCGGGCATCAACAGCAATGCGGGGAGGTACCACCTCACGCGCCTGATGCGCCTGAAGTCGAACGATCGCGCCAGCAGTGCAGCCACCTCGTCGCGCTTCCCGCCTCGATGGGCCAGGATCACCGCGGCGGCAGCGGGGCAGAAAGCCATGAGTGCGCTTGCCGACAGACCCGGAAACAGTTGCAGGTCGGTCGCGGCGCCGATCACCCAGAACGGAACCGACAGGGCGAGCACCAGCGCAAGGAACTTCCCGAGTGGCCGGGCCTGCGGCGGGCGCGTGCGCGCGCGTTCCAGATTGCGTTCGGGCGCTTGTCTGGCTACCACCGTTGGATCCTTGCGCCCGTCGTTCAGCATCGCCGACTGTAGGTCGGCCGGTGCACGCAATCTGTTCGCCATCGCACCAAGCCGCCACCGCATATCGCGGTGACGGCTTGCGCCTGACCATAGCCTGCGCGGGCGGCCCGTGTTATGTGCGCCAGCGCACGGCAGGCTACCAGCCGACGGGGCAGCATGCGACATGCATCCTCCTCCTTGCCCACCCAATCGTGCCTGTCGCATCCGGCTCACGCGATCGGACCGCCACAATACCGCCAGCACCATGGTCCTCGCCCTGGACCGCATGCCGCCCGCATCATGGTCGAATCCCTGCTGCTGACCACCGCCCGGGTGGCGACCTTCTTCGGGACGCAGCCGCTGACGGCCGCGAGCGGCTTCTTTTTCGAACGGGACCAGCGCCTGTACCTGATCACCAACCGCCATGTGCTGATGGATCAGCCCACCGGGCACCTACCCGACCGGGTCGAGATCGAACTGCATACCGACATCGGCAACCTCACCCAGCTCACCACGCTGTCCGTGCTGCTGTACCGCGAAGCCCGAGCGGTGTGGCACCAGGGCAGCGACGGTTCTGGCGACATCGATGTGGCGGCGATCGAACTCGACCGTGCGGCACTGCCTGGAACCGTCGCGCTGCACGCATTCACCCCGGAGCACCTGCAGCACCAGTTGCAGGAGGTCCGCGTCGGAACGCCCCTGCTGGTGGTCGGGTTCCCGTTGGGGTTTCACGACACGCTGCACCACTTGCCGGTGGCGCGGCAGGCGGTCATCGCGTCGTCGTTTGGCCTGCGCTTTCAGGGTCAGGGCTTCTTCCTGACCGATGCGCGGACCCACCGCGGCACCAGCGGCGCGCCCGTGGTGATGCAGGACCCCGCCGGCGATGGCAGGCTTCCGTGGAAGCTGCTGGGCGTGCACTCCGCCCGACTGGAGATGGGTGACAGCAGTCTGCCGGCAGAAGAGTCGCTGGGGCTGAACTGTTCCTGGTACGCGGACATCCTGCTCGTCCTCACGGCCCCTGTGCGGGATGTCGTCGATGCAGACGACCGCCAAGCGGCCGACCAGGACGAACCTGCCACCAGCCTGGCCACGGCACGCAGCATCGCCGCCGGTGCCATGGCCGCCGGCCCGGGATAGGCCGGTTTCCGGAACCCGGGCGCGCCGACGCCGTCCGGCTTGGCCGGCCATCGCCATACCGGGCGCGCGGCGTTCCTCCACACGGCATGGAAACCAATGACAAAACGTTCGCCCGCCTTTGCGTGGGCCAGGATCTTCAGGCGCCAATGGCTCACGCTTTCCCGCGAGAGCTCGCGCGCCGGCCAGCGGGCCGCGGCGAAGGCCGTCCGGCCTGGGGTGGCTGTGCGCCCGCCGCCCGCGGGCGACGGGGCTTGGACCGCCGGTTCGGCCTTGGGCGTCGGGGGTGCGCGCCGGTTCAGGCTGTACCAGCCTCCAGGCGCAGCGCCCGGTGACCGGCTTGCGCTGATCGTGATGCTGCACGGCTGCGCACTGGATGCCACGGGTTTTGCTTTGGCCACACGCATGAACCGGCTCGCGGCGCAAAAGCGTTTTCTGGTGCTCTATCCGGAGCAGGA
>JANMZX010000398.1:0-1929 GCA_031383745.1 Rhodoferax sp.
TTGGGATGCCCAACGTTGAAGGCCACCGGCACGCAACACACGCCGCGCAGCGGCAACCAGATGTTGCGAGTCCGCGTGGGCCAACGCAATGTCCACCGCACACACTGCGGGGATACACGGTCGGTGCGGAATATTCTGGAATGCATAAGCTGGTGCAAGTACCTGTAGTGAATGAGAAATAGCCAATTGCGAACGATTCCGCAGGTGGACCAAAATACCGGCAAACCCCGCAACCATTCTAGGCCCGGGGCACACAGCTCGGGTTGACGCGGGCCTGGTGCAGCGGCTGGGCCCGCGCGCCGAAACTGCCCGGACGCGGGATCGCCGGTGGGGCTTTGCATCCCCCTGCGTCGCCCCGGCCAACAGCGCAAGGTTCCGGTCGACGCCGGGCGCTTGTCCGGGCGCGTCGAGTCGGTATCTGCCGGCAGCGCAGGCCGGTGCGGCGCTGGTGTTGCACACCGGTCGCTCACAGCCACAACCATTGCCGTGCAGTACAGGGCCTGGCCCCAGGCCGCTGCGTGGATGCAGCACACCTGGCGCCGGCCTGCGCCCGCCTGGGGCCGGAGGGCACCGACCGATTCGCGAGCCACGACCGCCTGGCCTCGATCGTGCTGCACTGCGTGGACGGGAAGTAGGTGGGCCACGAACGCGTACAAATCGACCGCGGCGCCAGCGCCATCGGGCACGCGATGGGCGACACCACCAGCGCCGCACCGGTGTGCGAACTGGCGCGGCGCCGCGAACGTGGTGACTGCATCTCGATCTGCGGCGCTGCCGGGGCAGCGAGCGCGATGCTGATCGAGCGAACGCGGCTGTCGCAGAAGGCATTCGTTTGCACCCCCGCACCCTAGGGTAAGCCCCCTATGCGGCGCACTTGCGCGCCATACACTGGCCTTGATTCAACGCCTGGGGCACCCATGCCACACTGCACCGACCGCACGCGCCGCACAGCTTTCTGCGCACTGCTCGCCCTCACCGTGCTGAACGCACCCGCAGCCGCCCAGGCCCAGGCCGCATGGGCGCCCAGCAAACCGGTTCGCATCATCGTTCCCTTTCCCGCCGGCGGCATCGTGGACCTGATGGCGCGGGCTGTGACGGAGCCGCTCGCAGCAGCGCTGGGCCAGCCCGTGATCGTGGAGACCAAGACCGGCGCCAATGGCAGCATCGGCACCGACGCCGTTGCCAAGTCCGAGCCCGATGGCCACACGATCCTGCTGGCTACGCTCACGACGGCCACCTTGCCCGGTTTTGGAGGCAACCTGCCCTGGAACCCGACCAGAGACCTGGCGGGTGTGGCCATGCTCGGGCAGGTTCCCAACCTGGTCGTGGTTCCAGCCGGGCTGGAGCCGAAGACCCTGAAAGAATTCGTCGACTACACCAAGGCCCGCCCGGGCAAGATCAACTACATCAACGGTGGCAATGGCACCTCGCCGACGCTGGGTGTTCTGCGCTTGCAGAAGAACACCGGCATGCAGATGGTGGGTGTGGGTTACAAGGGTTTCCCACCGGCCATTCCGGACTTGATCAGCGGCCAGGTGCAGTTCGGCCTGGTTCCTTTTGGCGTGGCCGCGCCGCATGTCAAATCCGGCAGGCTGCGCGCGCTGGCCATCGCCGCGCCGACGCGCAGCAAGCAGTTTCCAGATCTGCCCACCATCGCCGAGGCAGGTTTCCCCGAGTCTCCGGTGATCTCCTGGTACGCGTGGATGGTGCCTGCGGCCACGCCCCGGCCGGTGATCGAGCGACTGAACCGTGAGTTCACCAAGGTGCTTGCCGACCCGGCAGTTCAGCTGCGCATCGACACGGTCGGAGGCGCAACCCTGCCTGCAGGTACACCGGCCGAAGTGAATGCGCTGGTCGCGCGCGAGGTCGAGTTCTGGTCCCGCTTCATCAAGGACACCGGCCTCACACCGGATTGACCGGCGCGGCCAC
>JANMZX010000400.1:0-1659 GCA_031383745.1 Rhodoferax sp.
GGTGCCGGTCATGTTGGCAAACACCTCGGCCTTGGGGTTGGCGAACTTGGCGCCCTGCTCGTAGCCGCACTGGAACTTGCGGATCAGCGGGATGTCCATGCCGCCGACAAAGCCCACCTTGCCGCTCTTGCTGGCCATGGCGGCCATCATGCCGACCAGGAAGCTGCCTTCGTGCTCCTTGAACACCACCGATTGCACGTTCGGCTCCTTGACCTCGTCATCGATGATGGCGAACTTGAGCTTGGGGAAATCCTTGGCCACCTTCGCGATCGCCGATGCCTGGCTGAAGCTCATGGCGATGATCGGGCTGGCACCCTTTTCGGCCATGCGGCGGATCGCCTGCTCGCGCTGCGACTCGTTGGACACCTCGAACTCCAGGTACTGCTTGCCGGTCTCCTTCTTCCAGCGCTCCATGCCGTTGTAGGCAGCCTCGTTGAAGGACTTGTCGAACTTGCCACCCAGGTCATAGATGATGGCGGGCTCGGCCTGCGCCTGGAAGCTGGCAGCTGCTGCCAGGGCCATCAGTGCGAATCGGGGCTTGAATGTCATGGTGATATCTTTCAGAGAGTTAAGGGCTGCTGCAACACGTGAAGCATAGGTACGCAAGGCCACCGGCATCAATCCGGGCTTACCCGATAACGCCGCCACCGGCGCAACGGACTACACGGCGGGCGGCCGTGCACCTGAAAACGCATCATAACCACCGACCTGCTGGTACTGCACCGCGATCTGGCTCGCCAGCCGGGCGTTGTTGAGCACCAGCCCGATATTCGTGGCCAGGCTGTCGCCGCCGGTCAGCGACGCCACGCGTGCCAGCAGGAACGGGGTCGACTGCTTGCCACCGATGCCCTGCGCCTCGGCCTCGCGCAGGGCCTGGGCAATCGCCGCGTCGACCCGGTCCCGGGGCATCGCGCAGGCGTCTGGAACCGGATTGGCCACGACCAGGCCCCCGGCCAGCCCGAGGGACCACTTGGCATGCATCGCACGCGCTATCGCGGCGGCGCTGTCGAGCCGGTAGTCGACCGGGAACTCGCTGCGCGCGGTGTAGAACGCGGGCAACCAGTCCGTGCCGTACCCGATCACCGGCACGCCGTGGGTCTCCAGGTACTCCAGCGTCAGGCGCAGGTCGAGGATCGCCTTGGCACCGGCACAGACCACCGCCACCGCCGTCTGCGCCAGTTCCTGCAGGTCGGCCGATACATCGAAGCTCTGCGCCGCGCCCCGGTGCACGCCACCGATGCCGCCGGTGGCAAACACCCGGATGCCGGCCATCGCGGCAATCAGCATGGTCGCTGCCACCGTCGTCGCACCGCTGCCCCCGGCCGCCACGATGAAGGGCACGTCGCGCCGGCTCACCTTGGGTACCGCCGCGCCGTCATGCCCGAGCCGCTCGATGTCGGCCTGCGACAGCCCGGCCTGGAGGCGTCCGCGGACAATCGCCACCGTGGCTGGCACGGCGCCCTGGGCGCGCACCTCGGCCTCCACCCGCAATGCGGTCTCCACGTTCTGGGGGTAGGGCATGCCGTGCGCGATGATGGTGGATTCGAGCGCGACCACCGGCTGGTGCCGCGCAATGGCGTCAGCCACCTCCGGCGCAACGTCGAGGTAGGGGTTGGGGCTCATCGGGTGCTTTCGGTCGGTGGGGCAACGCGCCCCGGC
>JANMZX010000452.1:0-2974 GCA_031383745.1 Rhodoferax sp.
GCGGCGGCGTTCGGCCTGAGCTGCGAATTCAGCTTCAAGCGCAACTACCCGCCCACCATCAACGCCGCTCCCGAGGCGGCGTTTGCACGCCAGGTGATGGCCGGCATCGTCGGTGCCGACAACGTATTGGTGCAGGAGCCCACCATGGGCTCGGAGGACTTCGCCTTCATGCTGCTGGCCAAGCCGGGCGCCTACTGTTTCATCGCCAACGGTGATGGCAGCCACCGCGAGATGGGCCATGGGGCGGGCCCGTGCATGCTGCACAACCCGAGTTACGACTTCAACGACGACCTGATCCCGCTGGGCGCCACCTACTGGGTGCAGTTGGCGCACGCCTGGTTGAACAAGGCGGTGCCATGATGGACCTGGTCCAGGCGTTTTCCCCAAGCTACGCCAGGGCGCGGGTACAGTTCCTGGAGGCAGCCGCCACCGCAGGCCTGCAGATCGAGTCGCATGTGCACCCGCTTGCCGGGCGCGACGGCGAGGCCCTGGCCATGGACGTGGCCTGGTCCGGCCCCGCGCAGGCAGAGAGCCTGCTGGTCATCTCCAGCGGTTGCCATGGCGTGGAGGGGTATTGCGGCAGTGGTGTGCAGGTGCACGCGCTGCACGACCGCGAGTGGATGGACCTGGCGGCACAGAAGGGCGTGGCGGTGCTCTATATCCACGCGCTCAACCCGTACGGCTTTTCGCACCTGCGTCGGGGCACCCACGAGAACGTCGACCTGAACCGCAATTTCCAGGATTTTTCGCAACCCCTGCCGGCCAATGACGCCTACCGCGGCGTGCACGCGCTGCTGTTGCCGGACCAGTGGCCGCCGGACGCCGCCAACGTCGAAGCGATCAACGCGTTTGTGCATGCCCGCGGCATGGCGGCGTTCCAGTCAGCCGTCACACAGGGCCAGCACGAGTTCCCGGACGGCCTGTTCTTTGGCGGCACATCGCCGACCTGGAGCAACCGCACGCTGCGCGAGGTGCTGCGCCGCCATGGCCGCCAGGCCCGACGCATCGGGTGGATCGACCTGCATACGGGCCTCGGCCCCAGCGGGCTGGGCGAACGCATCTTTTCCTGCCGCGACGATGTGACCGCGCTGACGCGCGCGCGCCATTGGTGGGACGGTGGCGGCGCGACGCCGATCACGTCGTTCTACGATGGTTCCTCCACCTCGGCGCGGCTGACAGGGCTGATGTTCAACGCGGTGTACGAGGAATGCCCGCAGGCCGACTACACCGGTATCGCCATGGAATACGGAACCTTGCCGCTGCCGGACATGATCCTCGCGCTGCGCGCCGAGCAATGGCTGCAGAACCACCCTGCGGCGCCGGTGGACCAGGCCGCTGCCATCAAGCGCCAGATACTGGAAGCCTTCTACGTCGACACCGATGCCTGGAAGGGCCAGATCGTCAGCCAGGCCCGCCAGGCCATGTTCCAGGCGGTGGAAGGGCTCAGCGGGACCGCCGCGGCCTAGCCTTTGGCAGCGGCGAAACGCCCGCGCGCCATTTCAAGCAGGCCGTCGAAGATCAGGTTGTCCACCAGTTCGAACGGGGTGGTCAGGCTGGGGGCCATCTTCCAGCCGGCGCCACCGGTCATGAAGCATCGCGGTTCAACCCCGCAGTGCCGCCGCAGGTTATCCACCATGCGGTCCATCGCACCTGAAATCGCATAGGTGCCGCCGCTGGTCAGGGCGTCGCTGGTGTTGGTGGGGAAGTCGCACACCTCGCCGGTGGGCACGTGCAACCCGGCGGTACCGGACTCGAGCGCGCGCAGCATGATCCCGTGCCCGGGCAAGATCAGCCCCCCCAGGAAGCGGCCGCGGGCGTCGATCGCCTCCACCGTCACGGCGGTACCCACCATTGCCACAATCGTCGGGCAGGCCGGCCCTTGCGCGCGCATGCGGTGCCAGGCGCCGATCATCGCGACCCAGCGGTCGGCGCCCAGGCGGGTCGGGAAATCGTAGCCGTTGGTCAGCCCTGCTTCTGCCTCGCTGGCCACCACCCATTGCGGCGCGACGTCCCACAATTCCATCTGCTCTTCCACCCGACGCCGGGCCGCATCACCGGCCACCACGCAGCCCAGCATGGTCGACGGCGGGGCCAGCGCAGCCCAAGGGCCCTCGGCCAGCCGGTCGATGTTCTCCAGGAACTCGGCGCCGTGCGCCAGCAACTGCGCGCCGGGGCGCGGCGTGTCGTACTGCGCCCACTTGAGCCGGGTGTTGCCGACGTCGATGGCCAGAAATGTCATGGTGTGGTCCGCAAGGTTGGTCGTACAGCGGTGGGGCGGCGCTCAGTTCTGCCGCCAGGGTAGTCCGTGGTGGCGCCAGCCACCGGTGTTACCGCGGTGCGCATGGTCGTCCGGGTTGCCCTCGAACCCTTCGAGGATGTTGTAGGCCTCCAACCCGAGCTCGGTGGCGCGTCGGGCAGCCGCAATCGATCGAACGCCACTGCGGCACAGCAGCACCACCTTCTTGCCGCCCGGAACACTGGCGCGCAGGCCGTCGTCGAACTGTGGATTCATGGCCATGCCCGGCCACTGTTTCCAGGCCAGTGCGACCGCGCCCGGCACAAACCCGACCCATTCGCGTTCGGCATCCGAGCGCACATCGACCAGCACCGCCTCGCCCGCCTGCCACCACTGGCAGGCCAGCCGCGGAGGTACGTCGCCGGCGTAACCCTCGGCCGGACGGGCCGCCCCCGCGGCCGGGGTTCCCAGCGGTTGGTTGTCCTCGCTCGCGTCGTGGCGGATGCCCGAACTCAGGTTCAGGGGAACCACTTCGTCCATGCGTTTGGGCCGGGGCAGGTGCAGGTTGTGCATGATCTCGACAAACTGCGCTTCGGTCTTGCCGGCAATCCGCGGGTTGGCGGCTTTCTCGGCACCGATCGTCGAATGGGTGCGCCCCTGGTAGTCGTGCCCGGGCCACACGGTGGTGCCATCGGGCAGCGCGAACAGCACCCGCGTGATGCTGTGGAACATCGCGTG
>JANMZX010000458.1:0-1900 GCA_031383745.1 Rhodoferax sp.
GCGCCAGGATCTCCTCGTGCAGATCGCGGATCGTGAGCGTGGACGAGACGCGCAACAGGTGCGCCGCGTAGGTGCCCAGGCCCTGGACCCGGGTCACCAGGCCCTCGTTCTGCAGCTCGCGCAGGGCGCGGGTCACCGTCATGCGGCTGACGCCGAATTGCGCCACCAGCTCGGCTTCAGACGGCATCAGTGCGCCGGGTTGCCAGTGGCCGGTGGCCAGGCCCTGCTTGAGAAACTCCTTCACCCGCGCGTAGGGCGCCTGGACCGGTGCCGCCACCCCGCCGTTGCCGGCGCGGCGGCTGGGGGTTGGCGGCACGGGTTCCAGCATGACGAAATTCTAGTTGCATAGACTTGTCTAGTCAAGTAAACTGCGCGCAGGTTTTTCTGTTCCAAACGCCAATTGCGAGGCCGCCATGTCCGACTTGTCCCCCGTCCACCAGCTTGCCCAACCCCGTCCCGTTCGCGCACCGCGCGGCAGCCAGCTCAGCTGTCGCAACTGGCTGATCGAGGCAGCCTACCGCATGGTCCAGAACAACCTCGACCCCGAGGTCGCCGAGAACCCCGACGCCCTGGTGGTGTACGGCGGCATCGGCAAGGCCGCGCGCAACTGGGACTGCTTCGAGCAGATCCTGCAGAGCCTGCGCGACCTGAAGGAAGACGAAACCCTGCTGGTGCAGTCCGGCAAGCCGGTGGGTGTGTTCCGCAGCCATGTGGACGCGCCGCGGGTGCTGATCGCCAATTCGAACCTGGTGCCGAAGTGGGCCACCTGGGAGCATTTCCACGAGCTCGACCGCAAGGGCCTCATGATGTACGGCCAGATGACTGCCGGTTCCTGGATCTACATCGGCAGCCAGGGCATCGTGCAGGGCACCTACGAGACCTTCGTGGAAGCCGGCCGCCAGCACTATGGCGGCGACCTGGCCGGGCGCTGGATCCTGACGGCAGGGCTGGGCGGCATGGGCGGGGCGCAGCCGCTGGCCGCGAGTTTTGCCGGTGCTTCGTCGCTCAACGTCGAATGCCAGCAGTCGCGCATCGACTTCCGCATCAAGACGCGTTACCTCGACGAACAGGCGACGGACCTGGACGACGCGCTGGCGCGCCTGGCGCGGTACCGCGACGAGAAGCGCGCTGTCTCCATCGGCCTGCTGGGCAACGCCGCCGACGTGTTGCCCGAACTGGTGCGCCGTGCCCGCGCCGGCGGCTTGCGCCCGGACCTGGTCACCGACCAGACCTCGGCCCACGACCTGGTCAACGGCTACCTGCCCACCGGCTGGACCGTGCCTGGGTGGCGCGCCGCGCAGGCCGACGATGCACAACACGCCGGCTTGCGCGACGCTGCCGCGAAGAGCTGCGCGGTGCACGTGCAGGCCATGCTCGACTTCCAGGCCATGGGCATCCCGACGGTGGACTACGGCAACAACATCCGGCAGGTGGCATTCGACGAGGGTGTGAAGAACGCCTTCGACTTCCCCGGCTTCGTGCCGGCCTATGTGCGCCCGCTGTTCTGCCGCGGCAAGGGCCCGTTTCGCTGGGTCGCGCTGTCTGGCGACCCGGAAGACATCCGCAAGACCGACGCCAAGATGAAGGAGCTGTTCCCCGAGGACGCGCACCTGCACCGCTGGCTCGACATGGCGTCCGAGCGCATCGCGTTCCAGGGCCTGCCGGCACGCATCTGCTGGATCGGCCTGGGCGAGCGCGACCGCGCCGGCCTGGCCTTCAATGCAATGGTGCGCAGCGGCGAACTCAAGGCCCCGATCGTGATCGGGCGGGACCATCTGGACAGCGGCTCGGTGGCCTCGCCCAACCGCGAGACCGAATCCATGAAGGACGGCAGCGATGCGGTGTCCGACTGGCCGCTGCTCAATGCACTGCTCAACACCGCCGGCGGCGCCACCTGGGT
>JANMZX010000459.1:0-2606 GCA_031383745.1 Rhodoferax sp.
AGGGCGGGCGTCTGCGTCGCTTCCGGCAGTGCTATCCAGACTTCGAACGGGAGCTGGGTGCCGATCTCGTGGAATTGAAGTGCAGACAGCAGGCAGACGACGGCTTTGGGGACGCGTCGGCAGACTTCGATCAGGCTCTGATGCTCGCTGACCTGGTTGTCCGGCAGGCTGTAGAGGCCGCGGGAGACGCGCCGCAGTTTGCCGTCATGTTCGAGCTTGACGAGCAGTTGCGATGACCAGCCCTGCGCGCGCACGTCGGCCGCGCTCAGCAGCCGCTGGCGCCGGGCGAGTTCGAGGATGCGGTCTGACTGAGTGAGTGCCACTCGGTTAGTTTAATATACGCACTACTTGTTATCAAGTCATGCGTTCGAGACGTTCGGCTGGCGCGCCAGGACCCATACCGTCAACCTGACTTGCCGCCCCTTGGCCCGAGGAAGAACCACAACACGAGCCCGAGCACGGGCAGCAACACGACTGCAACGATCCAGATCAGCTTCTTCTCGTTGGATACGGAACTTTGGAAGATGTTGATAATGGCCCAGACGTCGCCGGCGAGCACCAGCAAGCCGATGAAACCGTTGTATCCGAAGTGCATCATTTCAGACTCTCTTTGTAGTCAGTCCACCTCGTCGAGGTGAGAACTCAAGCCAATGTAGCCCAAGCGCTGGATGCTGTTGCGGTTTCACTCAGACCACTGCAGGAACCCCTCGCTCAACCCCATCGGCAACGCCCAGAGCCCATCCCTGCCAGTGCTCGGCATGGCCGACAGTGGCGGTGGACGCATCCACCGACAGATGCGCCATTGTCACTGCAACCAGGCCCCGGATGTGCTCGGCAACGTGAGCTTGATCGACGCCATCAGATAAAGCCGCAACCTGAATCAGGTTATCGGCCTTTGCCTGCTCCGTGCAGGCGCGCTCGGCAGCGTCAGCCTCGTGCGTCAGAGTGGAAGGGGCCATGGAGGTTGATGCGATATTCATGAGTGGCCCTTGGTGGAGTTGTGGCATGGTCGCCACGAGAGTCCTTTGGTGAAAACCGGCGGACAAGAAAAAAAGCACCTGGGCTTTTGACCCAAGTGCTACTTGCTTGGATGTCTCGAAGAACAGCTTGTTGTTCAAGGAACTGGCCCCTTGATGGCTTTTTGTCCCATTGTGCCTTCCCATGTGTCGCGTGGCCGAGAGCCATTGACTTAAGAGGGCAAAGTCTGAACTGCTGGCTCGGTACTGACCCATGCAGAACCCCGGCAGGGCACAGCGCGAGTCAGACAGCGGCAGGAACCGTCTGCGCAACCCCATCTGCCACGCCCAGAGCCCAGTCCTGCCACTGCTCGGCATTGTTTCGGGTCATGGTTGGCGCATCGACTGACAAGTGGCCCATCGTCGCGGCAACCATGCCCCGGATGTGCGCAGCGACGTGAGCTGCATCTGCGCCTTCGGACATTTCCGCGATCGCAGCAAGGTTCTCGGTATACGGCCATCGGTGAGTGCCTCCAGCGCGGCGCCCGTTTCCTGCTGTGGCGAAGGACGGGCCATGGAGTTGGAATCGGTGTTCATGTGTGGCCCTGGGGGTTGTCGTGGCTTGGTCGCCACGGAGGGAGCAGCGGAAGACCCGCCGGAAAAGAAAAAACCCACCATCTCGCAACGGTGGGTTTCTCAAATTTGGCTCCTCGACCTGGGCTCGAACCAGGGACCTACGGATTAACAGGTGGCGGGACGATCGGTCCGGGAAGCCGCATGGTTGCTCACTTTCGGCCGTGGACTGTCCAAAACTTTCGGTGGATTCTCGCAAATCTGGCCAAGTATCCATGCGGGTTGCCGCTCGGTGACTACTGGATATTGGACAGCGGGGCTTGTCCGTAAGTTATCATCGAATGATATAGTTCAAGACTTATGAATGGTCCAGATATCGGCCTCGAAACGCTCCTTGATCTGGACGGCAGTATTCTGGAGCAGGAGGGTGGTTACTGGATGAAGATCGAGGCACGACGTGTCCCGGTGTCGGAGCATTTGTTGCATGGCATCAGGTACAGCCTGACGCTGCACGACAGGTATGGCACCCGAGTTTTGGGTTACGACAACGCACATGCGGTGAAGCCGCCGAAGAAGTTCAAGTTCGCCGGGCAGCGCCTGCCCTACGACCATCGTCACCGGACCTCGAGCGACAAAGGCGTGCCCTACGCGTTCGAAACGGCACATCGGCTTTTGGAGGACTTCTTCGCAGAGGTGGATCGCGTCATCAAGGAAGCACAGCAATGAAAACAATCGTCATCGGTGTCATGCCCCAAGAGCAAATCCGGGCGCGGGCTATCGCAATTGCCAAGGGTGATTACAAGCCCAAGCCGGGTGAGCCCAAGATCTGGTTCACCTCCATGAAGTCGGTCGCCGAAGTGCTGAGCGACCAAAATCGCGCCCTGTTGAAGGTGATCCGAGAGACCAACCCCGATTCCATGGCGGTGTTGGCCAAGGCAACGGGACGGCAACCGGGCAATCTGTCGCGCACCTTGAAAACAATGTCGCGCTACGGACTGGTGGACCTCCAGCGTGAAAGGTCCCGCGTGCGGCCGGTCGTGACGGCGACCGAGTTCCGAATCCTCGCGGCCGCTTGAC
>JANMZX010000062.1:0-2705 GCA_031383745.1 Rhodoferax sp.
CGGCATCGGCCTTGAGCCATAACCTGTCTCCGCTGCCCAGGTCGGCCACGATCGCGATCGTCAGGCCGTCCAGGCTCAGGCCCCAGCCACCGAACATGCGCCGCTTGCGCAGGCTGCCCACGCTGGTGAGCAGTTCGCAGCAGAAATCGGCGAAATCAGCGGGAACAGACATCGGAAAAGTGTAACTGCGGCTGCCCCGCATCGACAGCTGCATGGAAGACGCAGGCGCCGGCGCGGGCCCTTCCATCGACGATGTTGCAAACGTATGCAAAATGGATAGAATCCCGAAAACGCAGTGGCAGCCTGCGTCCGCGTGCCCGTCGGGCACCGTCCGAAACAACCCAGCACAGGTACCACCCCATGCCCAGCGAAGCCACCCATCTTGCCAACAAGCGCGCCGTCTGGGTCGCCATGAACGCCATCACAGAGTCCAGCCCGGCGACCTTGTCGGCGAACCTGGCGCGCATCTACCATCCGGACGCGGAGTGGCGCGGCTCGCATCCCTGGAACGAGTTGCGCGGCGTGGAAGCCGTCGAGCGGGTGGTCTGGGGCCCGCTGATCCAGTCGTTCCCCGACCTGGAGCGCCGGCATGCGATCGTGATGGGTGGCGAGTATGAGGGGCGCACGTATGTGGGCATGGTCGGTCACCTGGCGGGGAGTTTTCGGCGTGACTGGCTGGGCATCCCGGCGACCGACCAGGTCGCCTACCTGCGTTATGGCGAATTCCACCAAATGGTGGACGGAAGGATCGTGCAAAGCACCCTGCTGCTCGATGTGCTCGATGTGATCCGCCAGGCCGGTTTTTGGCCGCTGGCGCCGAGCCTCGGGCAAGAGGGTGTCTGGGCTGGCCCGGTGTCGGCTGACGGACTGCTGTTTGCCCCGCAGGACGCCGCGGAATCGGCAGCCAGCCTGAAACTGACACTCGATATGCAGGCGTCCCTGGGCGCCTTCGACGACTCGCAGGGCCAGGGGCGTGAGGGGCTGCTGAACATGCCGCAAAAGCAGTACTGGCACCCGAAGATGATGTGGTATGGCCCCAGCGGCATCGGCACCACGCGGGGGCTGGAAGGCTTCGTCGACTACCACCAGCTGCCGTTCCGGATCGCGTTTCCACGCAAGCCGAACCAGCCCCAGCCACCCGGCCTGGGCCAGCACGGCGGCAGCCATTACGTGCGCATCGGCGACGGCAAGTACTCCGCCACTGGTGGCTGGCCCAGCCGCCACATGATGCACCTGGGCGGTGGCTGGCTCGGGCTGGGTGCCACCGGGCGGCCGATCACCATGCGCGTGATGGATTTCTACATGGCCGACCAGGGGCTGATCCGCGAGAACTGGGTGCCGATCGACATCCTCGATGTGCTGCTGCAGATGGACGTGGACGTGCTGGCGCGCGTGCACAGCCAGTTCGCGCGGCGCCCGGGCGCCTGATATCCGGGAAAGTACCTATCCCCAACCCGGGTTTCGATGCTACATTGCATACGTATGCACGTACTTGCTAGCCGAATTTCTCCCAACCACCACAGGTTCAACCATCCATGATCCGATACCTCAAGCGCGGCAAGGACGCCCAGGGCCGAGCCGATGACGACGCGCAGGTCCGCGCCACCGTCGAAGGCATCCTGAAAGACATCGAGCTGCGCGGCGACGACGCTGTGCGCGCCTACAGCCGCAAGTTCGACAACTGGGACCCGGCCAGCTTCACGCTGTCGCAGGCCGATATCGAGGCGGCGATCCGCAAGCTCTCGCCGCGCGAGGTCGAAGACATCCAGTTCGCGCAGCAGCAGATCCGCAACTTCGCCCAGATCCAGCGCGACAGCATGCGGGACGTCGAGGTCGAGACGATGCCCGGCGTGGTGCTCGGGCACCGGCATATCCCGGTGAATGCCGCGGGCTGTTACGTGCCCGGCGGCAAATACCCGCTGATCGCGTCGGCACACATGAGTGTGCTCACGGCCAAGGTGGCTGGTGTCAAGCGCGTCGTCTCGACAGCGCCACCGTTCGAGGGCGCGCCGCATCCGGCGATCGTGGCGGCCATGCATTTCGCCGGCGCCGACCAGATCCTCGTGCTCGGCGGAGTGCAGGCGGTGGCCGCAATGGCCATCGGCACGCAGTCGGTGGCTGCGGTCGACATGCTGGTGGGCCCGGGCAACATGTTCGTGGCAGAAGCCAAACGCCAGTTGTACGGCCGCGTGGGCATCGACCTGTTCGCCGGCCCCACCGAAACCCTGGTGATCGCCGACGAGTCGGTCGACGGCGAGATGTGCGCTGTCGATCTGCTGGGCCAGGCCGAACACGGCCCTACGTCGCCGGCGGTGCTGCTGACCAATTCGGAAAGACTCGCCCGCGACACGATGGCCGAGGTCGAGCGCCAGCTGAAGATACTGCCCACCGCTGGCATCGCGGCCAAGGCCTGGGAGGTGTATGGCGAAGTGATCGTCTGCGACAGTTACGAAGAGATGCTGGCCAAGGCCGACGAACTGGCCTCCGAACATGTGCAGGTGATGACCCGCGACCCGGACTACTTCCTGAACCACATGACCAACTACGGCGCCCTGTTCCTGGGCCCGCGCACCAATGTGAGTTTCGGCGACAAGGTGATCGGCACCAACCACACGCTGCCGACGAACAAGAACGCGCGCTACACCGGCGGGCTGTGGGTGGGCAAGTTCCTCAAGACCTGCACCTACCAGAAGGTGCTGACCGAC
>JANMZX010000503.1:0-13104 GCA_031383745.1 Rhodoferax sp.
GACAACGCAACCCGGTACAGCGCACTTCAGGAGAGCAGCCATGGTGGATACCGACGCCGCACGGCGCGCCTACTGGACACAGCAGTTCGAGGCCGCCTGGCATTTCATGTTCGACAGCATCCTGCCCTACCCGGTGCAGGAAAGTGGCGAGCCCTTCGTGTCGCTGCGCGTTGCAGCGGCCGGGGCGGGTGTGGAGGTGCTGTTTGCCGGTCATCCCCATGTGCGGCAACTGGAGCGCCTGTTCTACCTCCGCAAAGGCCAGATCCCCGGTTTCATCGGCGTCGCGCGCGAGATGAACCAGCATGGCTGGATCCTGCGGGTCGAGGACGGTTACCGCACACGCACGATCCAGAAATACCTCGGCCGCAGCCCGCAGGTGTTCGACGCGGTGCTGCGCAGCGTGATGTGGGAACTCGGCGGCGAGGTGCCGGACGCTGCGTTCATGTTCCGCCGCTGCTCGGCCATGGTGGCCACGGTGCCCAAGTTCGCCACCCACATGTCGGGCAGCGCCATCGATATCTCGGTGGTGCACCGCGACGACCCGCAGCGCGAGGTGGACCGCGGCGCGCCCTACATCGAGATGTCTGCCCTGACCCCGATGGCGTCGCCGTTCGTGTCGGCACAGGCACGGCGCAACCGCACCGACATCAGCGCGCTGATGCAACGCCACGGCTTCGTGGCCTATCCGTGGGAGTTCTGGCACTACTCCAGCGGCGACTCCTACGACCAGTTCCTGCGCGGTACCGGCCGGCCGGCCATCTATGGCCCGGTCGACTGGGACCCGCTGACCGGTGCCGTGACCCCGCTGGACCACCCGACGCTGCCGCTCAACAGCGAGGACGAGGTCCGGGCGGAGATCGCTGCGGCACTGGGCCGCCTGTCCTGCCAGAATGGCACAGGGCCCGCAAGCACACCATGACCCCCGAACTCTCCCAAAAGCTGTCTGCAGCGGTGGACGCCATGCCGGCATTCCCCAAAAGCGTGCAGAAGATCCTCGAACTGACGCGCGACGTCAACTGCTCGCCCAGGGACGTGGTGCAGGTGATCGACCATGACCCGGTGGTGATGGTCAAGATACTCAAGGTCGTCAATTCTGCGTATTACGCATTGCCCCGCAAGATCACGTCCATCAACCATGCGGTGGTCCACCTGGGGTTCAACCAGATCAAGAACCTGGCCCTGAGCATTGCCGCGATCGGCATCCTTCCGCCGTCGAACGCTGCCGGCTTCGACCCGCAGCAGTACCTGCTGCATTCGCTGTCCACAGCCGCGCTCGCCAAGAAGTTGGCTCTGCGCCTGGATGACGCCGACCCGATGGACTGTTTTATTGCCGGCTTGCTGCACGACTTCGGCAAGGTGGTGTTCGCGCAGTTCATGCCGGCGGAGTTCCGCCAGGCCCTGGAGCGCTGCCAGGCCGACGGCAGTTCCCTGCACCTGGCGTTGCAGGAGCAGGTCGGCGTCGATCACGCGGTGGTGGGTGCCATGCTGGTCGAGAAGTGGCGTTTCGCCCCGATGCTGGTGGAGACGATCCGCAACCAGTTCGGCCCGGACTTGAAAGACACCGAGATGGTGGCCAGCGTGTTTGCCGCCAACCAGATCAGCAAGACAATGGCTTTCGGGTTCGGGGGCAATCCCCATGTGGACACGTTGACCCCGGCAATGGCGCGCCGGCTGGGCGGCAGCCTGGAGGACGTGATGGCCTCGCTGGGGGACCTGACCCCGCTGTTCGAGGAATCCAAGGTGTTCGCCCGTTTGTGACCGTCTAAGTATTTTCCCTAGGAGTCAGAATTCCCCAGAACTTTCTGGGGATATCGCGCCTCTATCCGCTGTCAGTCCATTTCGCCACTTTTCCTCAACCAACCCGGGATTTCCTATGAAACTTGTTGCCTCCCTCGCCCTGGCTGCTGCCGCTGTCACCCTGACCTTGCCGGCCCAAGCCCAGTTTGCCAAGCCTGAAGACGCCATCAAATACCGCAAGTCGGCGCTGACCGTGATGGCCACGCATTTCGGCCGCGTGGGTGCCATGGTGGCCGGTCGTGTGCCGTTCGACGCTACGGCGGCGGCCAACAACGCCGCGATTGCCGAGTCCATGTCCAAACTGCCATGGGCGGCGTTTGTCGAAGGTTCCGGCGCTGGCGATACCAAGGCCAAGCCGGAAATCTGGTCTGACAATGCCAAGTTCAAGGCGGCTTCCGAGAAGATGCAAGGCGAGATGAGCAAACTGGCGGCGGCTGCCAAGGGCGGCAATCTGGATGCCATCAAGGCTGCCTTCGGCCCGGTCGGTGGTGCCTGCAAGGCCTGCCACGACGACTTCCGCAAGGAGTAGGTAGTTCGTCCTTGCCCTGCACCTGGTGGGGCAGGGCCGCTGTCACACAAGAACAAGGCCGGCCTTCGCGCTGGCCTTTTTCTTGCGCGTCACTTGGCCGTTCAGGCAACCGCGTCAGCGATGGTTCCCGGCAGCCGGTCCGGCAGGAATCCGCCCGACTGGTGCCGCCACAACGCAGCGTAGTGGCCATCCAGCGCCAGCAGCGCATCATGCGGGCCGGCCTCCACGATGCGCCCCTGGTCGAGCACGACCAGCCGGTCGAGCCGCGCGATGGTCGACAGGCGGTGCGCGATCGCGATCACGGTCTTGCCGTCCATCAGCCCGAGCAGCTGCTCCTGGATCGCCTGCTCCACCTCGCTGTCCAGCGCCGAGGTGGCCTCGTCCAGGATCAGGATCGGGGCGTTCTTGAGGATCACGCGGGCGATCGCGATGCGCTGGCGCTGGCCGCCCGACAGCTTGACGCCGCGTTCGCCTGCGTGGGCGTCGAACCCTTCGCGGCCCTTCCAGTCGCGCAGCCCGAGCACGAATTCGTAGGCCTGCGCCTTGCGGGCGGCGGCGATCACTTCGTCCATGCCGGCCTGCGGCTTGCCGTAGCGGATGTTGGCGGCGATCGAGCGGTGCAGCAGCGAGGTGTCCTGGGTCACCATGCCGATCTGGGCGCGCACGCTGTCCTGGGTGGCCTGGGCGATGTCCTGGCCATCGATCAGGATGCGACCGCTGTCCGGCTCGAAGAAGCGCAGCAGCAGGTTGACCAGCGTGGACTTGCCGGCCCCCGAGCGCCCGATCAGCCCGACCCTCTCTCCGGGCCGGATGTGCAGGTCGATGCCCGTGAGCACCGGGCGCTGTGCGTCGTAGGCAAACCCGAGGTGTTCGAATCGGATGTCGCCACGGGTGACGGTGAGCGGTTGGGCGTTGCTGCGGTCGGTCATTGCCAGCGGCACGGCGATCGTTTCCATACCCTCCTGCACCACACCGATGTTCTCGAAGATGCCAGCCACCTCCCACGACACCCAGCCCGCGGCGCTGGTGATCTGCCAGGCCAGCGGCAGCGCCATCGCGAACACACCGACTTCCAGCCGATGCGCCTGCCACAGGGTCAGTCCCACCGCGGCGGTGGCCACCAGCAGCAGGGCGTTGAGCATCCACAGCGTCCAGATGAACTGCGTCACCAGGCGCATGTGCCGCGCGATCGCCTGCTGGTGGGCGTCGAGCACGTCCTGTACATGCCGGTCCTCGTCGCTCGGGCGTGCGAACAGCTTCACGGTGAGGATATTGGTATAGGTGTCCACCACCCGCGCCACCACGCGGGAGCGCACCTCGGAGCTGGCCTTGGAGAGGTCGCGCATGCGCGGCACGAAGTGGCGCAGGAACAGCACGTAGCCGGCGAACCAGCACACCGTCGGCAGGGCCAGCCGCCAGTCGGCCATCCACAGCAGCGCGATGGTCGTCACGCCGTAGACCAGGATGTACCAGACCGCACGCACGCCCGACACCGCGCTCTCGCGCAGCGCGTTGCCGGTCTGCACCACCCGGTTGGCGATGCGCCCGGCGAAGTCGTCCTGGAAGAAAGGCCAGCTCTGGCGCACCACATGCCAGTGGTTCTGCCAGCGCACCATGCTGGTCAGGCCCGGCATCACCGCGTTGAAGCGCAGCAGGCTGTCGAACAGCAGCACGGCCGGGCGCAGCACCAGCATGAAGACCAGCATCGCACCCAGCATCGGCCAGGCGGACTGCAGGGCGGCTGTGCGGTCGGTGGCGGTCATCAGCGCCACCAGCTTGCCGATCAGCACCGGCGTGACGGTGTCGCTCAGCGCCACCAGCAGGCAGCTCAGCAGCATGCCCAGAAACAGGGTGCGCGTCTGGCGGATGAAGTGCCAGTAGAACGCCAGCAGCCCGGGTGGGGGTGCGCCGGTGGGCGGGGTGGCCGTTGCCTGCACCCGCGACTCGAAGACCCTGAACAATGCGTCGAACATGCAGGCACTGTAGCGGAGCGGTCGCTAAAATTCCGGCTTCCCCCTGGAGACCCCATGAACCACGACACCGCCCCCAAGAGCTTCGCGTCGCAAGCCGACCTGGCCGACAAGAAGATCACCTTCGAGCAGCTCAGCGCCCACTGCTGGGCCTACACGGCCGAAGGCGACCCGAACTCCGGCGTGGTCATAGGCGACAACTACATCCTCGTCAGCGATGCGACCGCCACACCGGCGATGGCCCGCGACCTGATCGCGCAGATCCGTACCATCAGCGACAGGCCGATCAAGTATGTGCTGCTGACGCACTACCACGCGGTGCGGGTGCTGGGCGCCAGTGCCTTTGCCGAGGCCGGCTGCAGCGAGATCATCGCCAGCCAGGGCACGCTGGACCTGATCCACGAGCGCGGCGCGCAGGACATGCAAAGCGAGATGGAGCGTTTTCCGCGCCTGTTCCGCAATGCCGGGAGCATTCCGGGGCTGACCTGGCCCACGATGGTCATCGGTGGCGGAGATCCGACCCGCGGCGAGGTGCCCGGGCGCCTGACGCTCGACCTGGGCGGTGTCACGGTGGAGCTGTGGCACCCCGGCCCAGGCCACACCCGCGGCGACACCGTCGCCTGGGTCGCGCAGGAAAAGGTGCTGTTCAGCGGTGATCTGGTGGAGTACCAGGCTGGGGTCTACACCGGCGACGCACATCTGCAGGAGTGGCCGGACACGATCGAGGCCCTGCGCGCATTGCGTGCCGAGGCCATCGTGCCGGGCCGCGGCGAAGCCATGAAGGGGCAGGCCGATGTCGACAAGGCGCTGGACTACACCAAGCTGTGGGTCGAGACGCTGTACCGCTGCGGCAAGGAGGCCGCTGCCGCCAACATGGACCTGAAGGCGGCGATGGCGCACACCCGCAAGAGCATGGACCCGATCTTCGGCCAGGTATTCATCTACGAGCACTGCCTGCCGTTTGATGTCACACGCGCCCATGACGAGGCGCGCGGCATCAAGAACCCGCGCATCTGGACCGCGCAACGCGACCTGGAGATGTGGGCCGCGTTGCAGGCCTGACGCCACAGCGCCCGATCGGCGCTCAGCCCGAGGTGCGCCCGGACAGGTGGCGCGCCATCGGCGGCAGTATCGACACCTTCTGCACCAGCTCGCGGATGGTGTCGCAGCAGGTCTTGCTGCGGATGCTGCGCAACTGCGTGCGCACGGTCGATATCTGCACCCCGTGGCGGTCGGCGATCTGCGCCGGGCGCAGCCCCTTGCAGACCTGCGCCAGCACCTGGCCCTCGGCATTGGTGAGGCCGCGTTCACGCGCGAACAGGGCCATCGTCGAGTCGTCGCAGAACTGCTGCTTGGCGAACACCAGCAGGGCGAAACTGGCCGGTTCCGGTTGCGCGCCGTAGCGCGCCGGCGCGGTGTCGTGCGCGGGGTGCGGCAGCGGCAACACCGCCACTGCGCAGGCCTGCGGGTCGCTGCCCAGGTGCAGCAACCCGCGCAGGCCCGACTTGGTGCGCGCCAGGGTGTTGCGCAGCACTTCCGCGTGGCCCGGGCGTGCCGCGGCAAGCCGCCCGTCGACCAGGCACAGTCCGCTCGGGTTGGGCGGCCGCGTGCCGCCAGCGTCGGGGCCGGCAGTCAGGGCCGCGTGCCCCGGGGCGTTGGCAAACTGGATCCTGCCGCTGCCCACATCGAGCACCACCATGCCGTAGTCGATCTGGTCGAGCGCCAGACGCAACAAGGCGAGTTCGGGTGGCTCGGAGAGCGGGCCGCTTTGCAGGTGGACGGTACCGCTTGCCGCTGCACGCCTGTCGACAGTGGGGATCATGGTGTTGCTCCTGTGACGCACCCGACCGGCGGTTGCCTGTCGTTGTTGAATGCGTGCAGTGAGCGTAGGTACAGACGCGGGTATCAGGCAGTGCACCTGCCGCTGCAATTGTGTGACGCATGCACCAAAACCAGCCTGGCGGGCGGCCAGGCTACCAGCGCTGCGGCAGCTTGCCCACCAGCACGATGCGGCGGTCGACGATGTGCACATGACCTCCGCTCTGCAGGTCCTTCAGGATGCGGCTGACCATCTCGCGGCTGCAGCCCACACGGCTGGCGATGTCCTGGTGCGTGATGCGTTCCTCGATGCGCCGGGTACCGTCGGCCTGCGGCACCGCCAGGTCTTGCAGGCACTGGGTCAGCCGCCCGTAGACGTCGATGAAGGCCAGGTTGCGCGCATCGCGCGTAGCCAGGCGCAGGCGGCGAATCACCTTGGAGAGCAGCTCCAGCGCGAACTCGGGGCGCTGGGCGATGAAACCCAGCAGTCCGGCACGCGGGACCACGGCGCACGCGCAAGCCTCCAGTGTCACCACACTGGCGGAGCGCTGCCCGCCGTCGAGCGCCATCTCGCCGAAATACTCGCCCGGGCCGAACAAGCCGAACGTGATCTCCTTGTCGTTGCTGTCGGTGCAATACACCTTGACGCGGCCACTGAGCAGAATGAACACGGTGTCGCCAGTGTCGCCCTCGTGGATCAGGATGCTGCCCTTGCGGTAGCGGCGGACCTCCCCGTGGGCGGCCAGGGCCCGCACGCCGTCGGTGAAGTCGCTGGAGGTGATCAGGCGGGTCAGTTCTGCGGACATCGTATGGATTGGCGGTTCAGGGTTTGAGAGAAAGCTCGCGGGCATCACGCTCGTAGGCGGCCAGCCGGCGCACGGCCCGTTCCCGCTGCTCCGGTGTCGTGCTGTTGTGCAGCAGGGCGAAGGACTTGCAGCTGTCCGCAAGTGCCTTGTCGGCGTACGCGCGGTAGGCCGGTGTGGGCGAGTTGATCGACCGCTCCAGCGTGGCGCGCAAGGCGCTCGTGACTTGGGCCACGCTGGGTCTGGGCCCCCCCGGCACGCTGATGGACTGGCGCAGGGTCTGCAGCGTGTCGCGCTGGCGGCGCAGTTGCTCGGCGTAACTCAGCTGCGGGTCGAAGCCGGACTGCTGGATGGACGACCGCAACACCGCCACCTGGCGTTCCTCCAGCGTGCCGTAGAACTGCTCGCTGCGCTCGACCGAGGACTTGAGTCGCCGGGCCTGGCGCTCGGCCGGGCCGCCGGCAATCCAGTCGTTCTGCCATTCCTTGTTGTTCTTGGCAAACTTGGCCTCGATGTGCGCAACTTGCGTCGTGGTCAGGCTCATCACCACCTCGACCGTGGGCGCTTCCGCCTGGGTCACCACCGCGTCGATGCGTTTGCGGACGTCGGCAAACAGGCCGCACACCTGCTCGGGTGTGGTGTCGGCAGGGGCCAGAAGCCGGGTCTTTTGCAGCAGCTCGGCGATCTTCACCAGCTCATTGCCACGGTGCCACAGCAGCAGCCTGGACAGCTCGTCGCGCACGCGCAGCGACTGCACGTCGTCCAGGTCAGCGTACCCATCGAGCCACCAGTAGGCGAATTCCGGCGCGTTGTTGTAGGCCAGTTTGATCGCGCTGCAGCCCTGCAGCAGCACGAGTGCCAAAATCACCGGCACCAGCCCGATAATCCGGGTCCATCCAACAAGCAGTCGACGGGAACCAGGCATGGCAACAGGCACAAGAGCGGTAGATGTGGTCATTATGGCGGCGGGCAAAGGCACCCGCATGAAGAGCAAGTTGCCCAAAGTATTGCATCGATTGGCCGGCCGTGCGCTGGTGCACCATGTGCTGGACATGGCCGCGGCACTCGGCGCGCGCAGTGCGGTGCTGATCACCGGCCACGGCGCCGACGCCGTCGAGGCGGCCTGCGGACCGGGTCGAAGCATCGCCCGGGGTTTGCCGATCCAGGTGGTGCGCCAGGAGCCGCAGCTGGGCACGGGCCACGCGGTGCAGCAGACGGTGCCGGTATTACCCGACGACGGTGTGGTGCTGGTGCTGAGCGGCGATGTGCCCCTGACGCAGGTGGGCACGCTGCAGGCGCTGGTCGATCTGTGTGCCGGCGACGCCCTGGCCTTGTTGACGGTTGATCTGCCTGACCCGAGCGGGTATGGCCGGGTGTTGCGCGCCGATGGTGCGCAGGATGCACCGGTGCAATGCATCGTCGAGCACAAGGACGCCACGCTGGCGCAGCGCGATGTTCGCGAAATCTACAGCGGCATCATGGCGGTGCCTGCGCGCCTGCTCAAGTCCTGGCTGGTGCGGCTCGACAACCACAATGCCCAGAAGGAGTACTACCTGACCGACATCGTCAAGTTCGCGGTGGCCGACGGGGTGCCGGTGCGTGCGCACAAGATCAACGACGCGGTGCAGGTGGCCGGAGTCAACAGCCCGTTGCAGCTGGCCGAGCTCGAGCGTGCCTTCCAGCTGCGCCGGGCCACTACGCTGATGGAGCAGGGAGTACGCATCGCGGACCCGGCGCGCTTCGATGTGCGCGGCGATCTGCGCTGTGGCCAGGATGTGGCGATCGACGTGAACTGCATCTTCGAAGGCGCGGTGTCGCTGGGCGACGACGTGTCGATCGGCGCCCACTGCGTGATCGCCAACGCCAGCATCGCAGCCGGCGCGGTGATCCACCCGTTCACCCATATCGACGGCGAGACGGCCGGCGTGACGGTGGGCGAGGGCGCACTGGTCGGCCCGTTCGCGCGCCTGCGGCCGGGCGCGGTGCTGGGTGCACTGGTGCACATCGGCAATTTCGTCGAGGTCAAGAATTCCACCCTGGCCCAGGGTGCCAAGGCCAACCACCTGGCCTACCTGGGCGATGCCACCGTGGGAGAGCGTGTCAACTACGGCGCGGGGAGCATCACCGCCAATTACGATGGCGCTTTCAAGCACCGCACGGTGATCGAGGCGGATGTGCACATCGGCAGCAACTGCGTGCTGGTTGCCCCGGTCACCATCGGCGCCGGGGGCACCGTGGGTGGCGGCTCCACCATCACCAAGGACACGGCGCCGGGAGCCCTGAGCGTTGCGCGTGGCCGCCAGACCGCGATTGCCGGATGGAAACGCCCGAAGAAATGAACCCTGCCCGGCCGCTGGACAGTTCCCCGGCGGGGCCGGCACCGGACTCGGCCCAAGCGCAGGTGGCCGACCTGCAGCGGCAGCTGGCGCAGGCGCGCCAGGTGCTGGAGGACTTCACCTATTCGGTATCGCACGACCTGCGCGCCCCGCTGCGCCACGTGGCGTCGTACCTGAAGATCATCCGCGAGGACCTCGGCGACGCCGTGGACCCCGGCATCCTGTCGCATTTGCAGACCGCCGGTGACGCCGCCGTGCAGATGGGGCGGCTGATGGACGGGTTGCTGGAGCTTTCGCGCACCGGGCGGGTCGAGTTGCAGCCCAGCCGCGTCGAGCTTCAGCGCGTGGTGGCCGAAGTGCGGGAGAAACTCGCCCCGGCGATCGCCGAACGCCGGATTCTCTGGCGCGTCGCCCCCGATCTGCCAGCCGTGCACGGCGACCTGGCGCTGTTGGGCCAGATGCTGTTGTGCCTGCTGGACAACGCGGTCAAGTTCACGCGCCAGAGCGAGGCTGCCAGCATCGATATCGGCTGGCATGCCCAGGGCGATGCGCGCTGCGAGCTGTACATCCAGGACAACGGCGCAGGTTTCGACCCGCGTTTCGCCGACAAGCTGTTCCGGGTTTTCCAGCGCCTGCACAGCACCCGGCAGTTCGAAGGCATCGGCGTCGGCCTGGCCCTGGCGCGCCTGATCGTCGAGCGACATGGCGGCAGCATCCGGGCCCAGGGCGAGCCGGGTGCAGGATGCCGCGTCAGCCTGACGCTGCCGCTGGCGTCCGGCGCAGCGGCATAGGCAGCTGCGCGCCGAACTTGCTGCGCTTGACGCTGAAAAACGCCTTCACGTTGCGCACGTTGGCATCGCTGGTGAACAGCCGCTGCACCAGCGAGAGATAGCCGGGCATGTCGGGTGCCTGCACCACCAGCACGAAATCCGGCCCCGGCGACACGCGGTAACACTGCTGCACGGCGCCATCCGCGGCGACCCGGGCCTCGAACGCATCGAGCAGTTCCGCACCTTGGTGGTCCAGGGTGATCTCGACGATGGCGCACAGGCCATGCCCCAGCAAGGGCGCCAGCTTGTCGGGCGAGAGAATCGCGACCTGCCGTTCGATCAGCCCGGCGTCGCGCAGGCGCTTCACGCGCCGCAGGCAGGTGGGCGGCGAGGTATGCACCCGTTCCGCCAGTTCCAGGTTGCTCAGGCTGGCATCGTTTTGCAGGGTGTCGAGCAGGCGCAGATCGATCTCGTCCAAGTCGTTTGATTCCATTATTGAATCATCTGTGAAATATCCGGCCATATCAATACCGGCATGAAATATGAGACCGAAATCGTGACAAATTAGGCATTTCATTTCCTTCGGTGCGGATTACCATCGCCGCTCAAACAACCGGAGTACATCCTATGTGTGGCATTGTTGGCGCTGTTTCCACCCGCAATATCGTTCCCATCCTGGTGCAGGGACTGCAACGCCTGGAGTACCGCGGGTACGACTCCTGCGGTGTCGCTGTACACGCCGGCGGGCTGCAGCGGGCGCGCAGCACCTCGCGCGTGGCCGAACTGGCAGAACAGGTGGCCGAGACCCGGCTCGAAGGCACCACCGGCATCGCGCACACACGCTGGGCCACGCACGGCGCGCCGGCAGTGCACAACGCACACCCCCACTTCAGCCACGGCCCGGGCACCGATGCGGCCGACCGGCCTGGCAGGGTGGCGCTGGTGCACAACGGCATCATCGAGAACCACGATGCATTGCGGGCCTCGCTCAAGGCCAAGGGCTATGTGTTCCAGAGCCAGACCGACACCGAGGTGATCGCGCACCTGGTCGACAGCCTGTACGACGGCGACATCTTCGAGGCGGTGAAGGCGGCGCTCGGCCACCTGCAGGGCGCCTATGCGATCGCCGTGTTCTGCAAGGACGAACCGCAACGCCTGATCGGCGCGCGCGCCGGCTCGCCGCTGATCCTGGGCGTGGGCAAGGACGGGCAGGAGCATTTCCTGGCCAGCGACGCGATGGCGCTGGCCGGCGTGACCGACCAGATCGTCTACCTGGACGAAGGCGACATGGTCGACGTGCAGCTGGGCAGGTACTGGCTGGTCGACAGGAACCACAAGGCGGTCGCGGCGGCGCAGCGGCCGGTCCGCACGGTTCAGGCTCACAGCGGCGCCGCCGAGCTCGGCCCGTACCGCCACTACATGCAAAAGGAGATCTTCGAGCAGCCGCGCGCCATCGGCGACACGCTCGAGGGCGTGGAGGGCATCGTGCCGGAACTGTTCGACGGCAGCACCCTCCGCGCGGCAGGTGTGTTCAAGGACATCGACTCGGTGCTGATCCTGGCCTGTGGCACCAGCTACTACAGCGGTTGCACCGCCAAGTACTGGCTCGAGAGCATCGCCGGCATCCCGACCCAGGTGGAGGTGGCCAGCGAATACCGCTACCGCGACTCGGTGCCCAACCCGCGTTCGCTGGTGGTCACCATTACCCAGTCGGGCGAGACCGCCGACACGCTGGCCGCACTGCGCCATGCGCAAAGCCTGGGCATGACGCATACGCTGACGATCTGCAACGTGGCCACCAGCGCCATGGTGCGCGAGTGCAAGCTGGCCTACATCACGCGTGCCGGCATCGAGATCGGCGTGGCATCCACCAAGGCCTTCACCGCGCAGCTGGCCGGCTTGTTCCTGCTCACCCTGGCACTGGCCAAGGCCCGCGGCCGCCTGAGCGCCGAGGCCGAGGAGGAGCACCTCAAGGCGATGCGCCATCTGCCCGCCGCGCTGCAGGCCGTGCTGGCGCTGGAGCCGCAGGTCATTGCCTGGGCGGAGGACTTTGCAAAGATGGAAAACGCGCTTTTCCTCGGGCGCGGCCTGCACTACCCGATCGCGCTCGAAGGCGCGCTGAAACTCAAGGAGATCAGCTACATCCACGCCGAGGCCTATCCGGCCGGCGAACTCAAGCACGGCCCGCTCGCCTTGGTGACCAGCGCCATGCCGGTGGTCACCGTCGCGCCCAACGACACCCTGCTGGAAAAGCTCAAGAGCAACATGCACGAAGTGCGCGCGCGCGGCGGCGTGTTGTATGTGCTGGCCGATACCGACACCCATATCGAGAGCGGCGAGGGCGTACACGTGATCCGCATGCCGGAGCACTACGGGGCGCTGTCACCGCTGCTGCACGTCGTGCCGCTGCAACTGCTGGCCTACCACACCGCCTGTGCGCGGGGGACGGATGTCGACAAGCCGCGCAACCTGGCCAAGAGCGTGACGGTGGAGTGATGTCGCTTCCGCCTTGACACTGTTCCCCGCCGCGCACGGTTCACCGGCTTGGCTGTGGTCGACAGCGCGCAGGGAGTGTGTGCCATTGCACAGAGCGGAGCCCGGTTGACGACCACAATGGCGTCGCGGTGAGCTGTCAGCCCGGCCGCGAAACACCGCACCCATATTCGAAGGCCCCATGCGATGACCCTATCGAGCCCGGTCTCCTTCAAGCCGCTGACAGGCATTTACGAGCCGTCCGCGGTGCTGCAACTGCCCGACGGGCGTTTCCTCGTTGCCGAGGACGAACCGGACCATCCATTGAGTGTGTTCAGCACAGGCGTCAACGGCAAGGTCTCGACCACCGCCTTGCGGCCGGGACTGCTGCAGATCTTCAGCGCCTTCTGGCGACTGGACGACCTTGAAGGGTTGACCGTCGACCGGTCGGGATATGTGTATGGCATCACCTCGCATTCGCGCGACGACAAGGGAAAGCAGCAGGATGCGCGCGAGAAGTTGGTTCGCTTCCGGATCGAGGGCAACGACGTGGTCGATCGCAAGCTCGTCTACGGGCTGAAGCGTTCGATGACCACGCAATTTCCGGTG
>JANMZX010000554.1:0-4430 GCA_031383745.1 Rhodoferax sp.
AGTTCTGCGGCCCGACCCGTGCGGGAGCACCACAGGGCAGTCGGCGCGTTCAGCGCTCGACCGCTCCAGCATGAGCCCCCGTCGGGCTGCGCCTGCCGCGACGCGCGCCACCGCCAACGCAAGGGATGCAGCATGGCGCAAACGGCTTTTCCAACGCAACGAGCGTCCGCTCCTGGCCGAAAGCGAACGACAAGGCGCCAGGCTGCACCGGGCCCTCGTCCTTGATTCAGAGCGCAGCGCTCAGGCCAGCCAGGCCTCGCTGCGGCGCCACAACTCCTGCGCCAGCGTGCTGTCCTGGCCCAGCGTGCTGGCGGGACGGACGCGGCACTTGTCGTAGTACAGGCCGGTCTCGCCGGCGCATTCCGGGGCGGTGGCGCAGTACAGGCTGGTCTTCGCGCCTTCCTCGGTCGAGATCATGCGCAACTTGATCAGGCTGCGAAACGGCCACGGGACCGACCGCCAGACGTCGGATGCCACGACGCCGGGATGCAGCGCGTAGGTCGTCACGCCCGAGCCGGCCATGCGCCGGCCCAGTTCGGCGCTGAACCAGACGTTGGCCAGCTTCGAGACCGCGTACTCGTGGATCGCCGTGCGGGTGCGGGTCGGTAGGCGCAGCGCGTCCCAGTCGATGCCGTCGGTGCGGGTGTGCGCGCGGCTGGCCACGGTGACGATGCGCGCCGGCGCCGAGGCCCGCAGCCGCTCCAGCAGCAACTGCGTGAGCAGGAAATGGCCCATGTGGTTGACCCCGAAGGCGAGCTCGAACCCCGATGCCGTGAAACCGCGCGAGCCGGCCAGCCCGGCATTGTTGACCAGCAGATGCAGCGGCAGGCCGAGTGCCAGGAAGGTGCTGGCGCACCGGCGCACCGAGGCGAAATCGCCCAAGTCCAGTGCCAGCGCCTCCACCTGCGGGTTGCCACTGGCGCTGCGGATGTCATCGAGCGCCGGTTGCGCACGCGCCGCGCTGCGGCAGGCGATGAACACGTGGGCGCCGCGCCGTGCCAGTTCGCGCGCGGTGACCAGCCCGATGCCGGTGTTGGCGCCGGTGACCAGCGCGACGTGGCCGGACAGCCTGGGGGAGGTGGAATCGGACATGGTGACAAATCCTGCAAGCAGCGGAACAAGGGTCAGACTGTACGACGGGCTATGACCAGCGCAATGCCGCCCAGAATTGCCCCCGAAGCCAGCACCATCCTCAGGCTGAGCGGCTCGCCGAGCAACAGCATGCCCCCGATTGCCGCGATGACGGGCACGCTGAGCTGCACGCTGGCCGCGCGGGTGGCGTTGAGGCCGCCCAGTGCCATGTACCAGATGGCATAGCCCAGCCCCGAGGCCACCGCACCAGAAGCGATGGCATATGCCGTGCCCGCCAGGTCGGCTGTCGCCCAGGGCAGCGTGGCGACGCCGAGCGCCAGCGCCAGCGGCACGCAGCGCACGAAATTGCCAGCCGTGACCCGGGTCGGGTCGCCCCCGCCCCTGGCACGCAGCGAATACACCCCCCAGGCGACACCCGCGGCCAGCATCAGCAGTGCGCCTCCCACCGGGGGCGCCGACAAGCCGGGCAGCAACAGGCCTGCCAGGCCGGCCAGAGCGCAGGCCAGACCGGCGACCTGCCGCAGTGCCAGGCGCTCACCGGACCACAGGCCCCAGGAGATCATGGTGGCCTGCACGGCCCCGAACAACAGCAGCGCGCCGGTACCCGCCGACAGGTTGACGTAGGCATAGGAAAAGCCGGCCGCATAGGCAAACAGGGCCAGGGCCGACGCCCAGCTGCCGGCCATCGGGCGGGCGCTGCCGCCCCGATGCACCACCAGCAGCCACAACACCAATGCGCCGGACAGCAACCGGATCGTGGTGAAGCTGCCGGGGTCGATGCCGGTCTGCCGCAGTGCCAGGCGGCACAGCAGGGAGTTGCCGGCAAAGGCCAGCATAGCCAGCCCGGTCAGGGACCAGGTCCGGATCGGTGAGGGTTCGTGTCGGTGGTCCATGGGCGAGTGGATGTGACTCGGCGGCCGTTCCTGTGTTTGAATCCATCGGGGTGCTACGCGCCGAACCGTTGCCGTCCACGATACCGATCATGACCATACACTTCCGCGATGCCGAAAGAGGTGATTTCGAGACGATTCTCGCGCTCAACCAGGCGTCGGTGCATTTTCTGAGTCCGTTGAGCGCCCAGCGGCTGGATCAGTTGCACGACATGGCCTGCTACCACCGTGTGGCGGACGACGACGGGCGGGTTTGTGCCTTCCTGCTGGTGCTGGCCCAGGGGCAGGCCTACGACAGCCCCAACTACCGCTGGTTCGCCGGGCGCTACGAGCGGTTCCTGTACGTGGATCGGGTCGTCGTCGACCCGGCCTGCCAGGGGCAGGGCATCGGGCCGCGTCTGTACCGGGAGCTGTTTGCGTTTGCGCAGCGCACGGGTGCACCGCGCATCACGCTGGAGATCGACAGCGATCCACCGAACCCGGTGTCGGCCCGATTCCATGCGCATTACGGCTTTGCCGAGGTCGGTACACACCGCGTGGCCGGCGGCACGAAGCGGGTATCGCTGCAGTCGCTCGAACTGCCTGGCGCGACTGATGCCGGGCAGCACTGAGTGCCCGGCGGGCGGCCCCGCGCTGCGCCGGGGTGATCAGGCAAAGGTCACCCAGTCCGCATGGACGGCCGTGTCGAGGTGCGGCAGCGTGTTGTAGGTGAGCAGCATGTGGCGTTTCGGGTTGAACGCGAATTCGGTGATCGAGCTGTTGCGGATGCGCAGGTTCAGCTCGATCGTGGTCTCGGGCGTGGTGCCCAGGACATGGCCGACGGCGGTCGAGATCGGCCCGCCGCTGGAGACGAGCAGCACGTTCTGGCCATGGTGCGATTTGCGCACGTGGTCCAGTGCGCTGGTGACGCCCTGGACGAACTCGTCGTAGCCGGGCATGCCATGCGGGCTGATGACGCCGTTCATCCATTGGGTCAGGCCGTCGCGCAGGATGCGGAAATGCTGGCGGTAGGCCTCCGGCGTGTCGGGCCGCGACAGCGGGCCGGGGTGGATGGCCGCGATCACGGCCGCGCTGTCGTATTCGTTCAGGCCGGGCCACGGCAGGGCCGCCATGTCGATACCGGCCCCCTGGCAGATGCCGGCGTAGGTCTGGACGTGGCGGCGCAGCGTGCCCACGATCGCGGCGTCGAAACGCAGGCCCTTGTGCGCGAAGTATTCACCCAGGCGCACGCTTTGCCGCGCGCCCAACGCGCTGAGCTGGTCGTAGTCGTCGGCGCCAAACGAAGCCTGGCCGTGGCGTACAAGGTAGAGCGTTCCCATGGCGGCCATTGTGTTGGGCGCCAACAGCGGGCGCAGTCGCCCGCGAGACGACGCGGGCCGGTGTGGTCGCGACCGCGACAGCTCAGAAATCGACCAGGCTCAGGCCCACGCTGAGCACGGTGCGGCGCCGGTTGAAGTCGAGCAGCGAGTCGCCATAACCGCTGAACAGCTGGGTATGAAACCGCAGGCCGCTGGCTTCGCCGTTGGTCTGCGGCCCGCCCAGCCGGTGCAGCCATTCCAGCCGCACCGAGCCGCGCGCGGCATTGCGCAGCGAGTGGCGCACGGTCACTCCCAGGGTGTCGTTGCGCCCGATGTTCCAGAAGCCCGCCACCTCGGCGCGACCGATATGGTCGCTGATGTCGGGGTTGTCGTCGTCGGTGTGGCGCTCGGGCAGCCGGGCCCAGGCACGCGCCACGAGCGAGAACTGGTTGCCCCTTTCCATGCCGGTCATCAGCACCACGCGGTTCCAGCTGCGCGACAGCGGCAGGCTCTGGCCGTTGGACTGGTGCACCGCGCTGATGCCGCTGTAGCGCAGGCGCCAGCCACCCGGCAGCGGCGCGTCGGTCGGGTAGACATAGGTGAGCTCGGGTTCGTGGTCGGTGCTGCGAAACGGCCGCGACAGAGTCGCGTTGAACAGCTGCCAGTACGACTGCTGGCTGTAGCCGAACCACAGGCTGTCGCGCCCGTTCGCTGCGTCGTCGGTCAGCAGGCCTTGGGCGATCTTGGTCCGCACCGACAGCTGTATGCGCATCTCGGCGTTTTCGTAGGCGCGAAAGGCCGCTGTGTGACCCGCGGCGCTGGAGCTGGGCGCGGTATTGACGCTGTCGGAGCCGATCCAAGACAGGCTGATCGGCCGGTAACCGCGGATCGTGAAAGTGCCGCAGTTGCTGGCTTGTTCCAGCTCCCAGAACCGGGACAGTTCGGACTGGTTGGTGCTTCGGCACGACGCGGGGGCCAGCAGACCCGTGCCTGCAGGCGCAGGCATGGCGACGCTTTCGGCCGCGGCCGCCGCAAGGCCAGCCGGTGCCGCCGCAGCTGTCTGTGGCAGCGGCGGTGCCGGGTCGGCGGGCTCCTGGCCACGCGCCCAGGCGTCGAAACAGGCCAGCCGTGCGGCGCTGTCCGCCGCCTG
>JANMZX010000556.1:0-11208 GCA_031383745.1 Rhodoferax sp.
GCGCAGCGGCTGCAGGCCCTGGAGCAGGCCCGCGCGGTGTGGCTGGAGGAACCCTTCCATGCCAGCGCACTGGAGGAATACAGCGCCCTCGCCCAACGTTGCAACACGGTCCGGCTGGCCGGCGGTGAAGGCGCCCACAACGTCTTCATGGCGCGCCACCTGATCGACTACGGCCGGGTCGGCTTCGTGCAGATCGACTGCGGGCGCATCGGCGGCATCGGCCCGGCGAAGCAGGTGGCCGACTATGCAGCGGCGCGCGGCGTGACCTACGTGAACCATACCTTCACCTCGCATCTGGCGCTGAGCGCATCGATGCAGCCGTTTGCCGGGCTGGCCGGCCACACGATCTGCGAATACCCGGCGGCGCCCAAGGCCCTGGCCGTGGAGCTGACGCAGGACCACCTCACGCCGGACGCCAACGGGCAGGTGTCTGCACCCGATGCGCCGGGGCTGGGCATGCGGATCGATTCCGATGCGGTGCGTCGCTACCAGGTGTCGGTCGACATCCGCGTGGCGGGCAGGACGCTGTACACCTCGCCCGCGTTCGCCGCCTGAGGGCGCAGCGTGCCGCGCGCCCGTTCGACCTGGATGCCGGCGCTGCTGATGGTGGCGTCGGCCCTGATGGCGACGCTGGAGGCGGTGTTCCTGCGCGAACTCGGGGCCCGTGCCAGCCAGGCCCAGGTGCTGCTGTTCCGCTCGGGCGCACAACTGCTGCTGGTGGGGCTGAGTGCCGCGCTGCTGATGCCGCGCGGGGCGCATGTGCTGCGTACCCGGCGGCTGCGCCTGCATCTGTGGCGCGGCAGCCTGGCCGCCGTGTCCTGGTGGTGTTATTTCATGAGTTTCAAGTCGCTGCCACTGGCGCTGGCCACCACGCTCACGTTCTCGGCGCAGTTGTTCGTGGTGTTGCTGGTGTGGCCCCTGCTGCGCGAGCGTGTCACCGCGGCGCAGTGGGCCGCCACCGTGGTCGGCTTTGCAGGCGTGCTGGTAGCCGCCGGTGTCTGGGACCCGTCGACGCTGGACTGGCGCGTGGCGTACGGGTTTGCCAGTGCATTCATGGGCGCGGTGATGATCCTCATCACCCGGTCGCTGTCGTTCACCGAACGCACCGAGACCATCCTGATCTACATGGCGCTGGTGGTGTTCGTGTCGGCCATGCCTCAGGCGCTGTTCGACTGGCCGGCGCTGGACGGTCTGCTTGTCACCTGGCTGTGCCTCACCGGTCTGAGCGGCACGCTGGGCGCCTGGCTGATGGTGGAGGCCTACCGGCGCGCCGAAGCCTCGGCCCTGGCGCCGTACGCCTACAGCCGGCTGGTGTTCGCGGCGGTGCTGGGCACGGTGCTGTTCGGCGACGTGATCGCGCCCGGCACGGTGGCCGGCGCCGCGCTGATCGTGGGCAGCAACCTGGTGCTGTTCTGGCACGTGGCACGCACCCGGAGCGTCGCCGCGCGGTAGCCCTGAACCCGTCGTCACAGGCAACGCGCTGCCTGGGTCCGACCCGCTGCGTGAACCACCGACCGTGTTAAGGTGCCTGCAGACCCACTCTGCATGGAGCACCCAAGCATGGCCTCAGAAACCGACCAATGGCTTGCGGCGGCCGGCCTGCCCCAGTACGCCGAGCAGTTTCGCGTCAACCATATCGACATCGCGCTGCTGGGCCGGCTGACGGCCGAAGACCTCAGGGACATCGGTGTCGCGTCGCTCGGGCACCGCGTGCAGTTGCTCGATGCGATTCGCATGTTGGCACCAGCCGACGGACCCGCGCGCGGCGCCATCGCCGGCGCGAGCGTGTCACGCAGCGACCCGCGCGACTACACCCCCCGCCACCTGCGCGACAGGATCCTGCAATCCCGCTCTGCGCTGGAAGGCGAACGCAAGCAGGTCAGTGTGCTGTTCGCCGATGTCAAGGGCTCGATGGAGCTGGCCGAGCAGCTCGACCCGGAGCAGTGGCACCGCATCCTGGAGGGCTTTTTCGCGATCCTGGCCGAGGGCGTGCACCGCTTCGAGGGCACTGTGAACCAGTACACGGGCGACGGCATCATGGCGCTGTTCGGCGCGCCGATCGCCCACGAGGACCATGCCCAGCGCGCCTGTTTCACGGCCCTGCACCTGCAGCGCGAGATCACGCGTTACGCCACCGAAGTCAAGCGCGAGCACGGCGTGGGGTTCTCGACCCGCATGGGCATCAACTCGGGTGAGGTGGTGGTGGGCCGTATCGGTGACGACCTGCGCATGGACTACACCGCCCAGGGCCACACGGTCGGCCTGGCGCAGCGCATGGAGAGCCTGGCCGAGCCCAACACCTGCTACCTGAGCGCGGCCACCGCCGGGCTCTGCGCCGGGTACTTCGCGCTGGAGGATCTGGGTGAATTCCGGGTCAAGGGGGTGGCCGCCGCGGTGCCGGTGCACCGGCTCGCCGGCATCGGCGTCGCACGCAACCGCTTCGACATCTCGCGCCAGCGTGGCCTGTCGCCGTTTGTCGGCCGCATCGCCGACCTGCGTGTGCTCGACGAGGCGCTGGAGCAGGCCGCCGCCGGCAATGGGCAGGTGGTGGGTGTGGTGGCCCAGGCGGGGACCGGCAAGAGCCGCCTGTGTTTCGAGTTTCTGGAGCGTTGCCGTGCGCGCGGGTTGCGCGTCCTCGAAGGTCGCGCCGTCGCGCACGGCAGCAATGTGCCTCTGCTGCCGATCCTGGACATCTTCCGCGCGGTGTTCGGCATCTCCGCGCTCGATGACAGCCGCAGCGCGCGGGAGAAGATCGCCGGCCGTGTGGTCATGCTGGATGCCGGCCTCGCCGAGACGCTGCCGTTGCTGTTCGATTTCCTGGGCGTGGGAGACCCTCAGCGGCCCGCGCCCGAGCTCGAGCCGGCGGCGCGCAGGCGCCAGCTGGCGGCGCTGCTGGTGCGCCTGATACGCGGTGCGGGCGATGCGCAACCCACCGTGACCATGGTCGAGGATCTGCACTGGCTCGACACCGCCAGCGCCGAGTTCATCGATCACCTGGTCCAGGCCAGTACCGGCGCGCGCAGCCTGCTGTTGCTGAACTTCCGGCCCGGGTTCCAGGCGGCCTGGATGCACGACGGGTGCTACCGCTCGGTCGCACTGGCGCCGCTCGGCCCCGAGGCGATGGCTGAATTGATGGCCAGCCTGCTGGGCCGCGATGCCAGCATTGCCACGCTCGCAGCCGACATCCATCTGCGCACCGCCGGCAATCCGTTCTTCGCCGAGGAGGTGGCGCAGTCGCTGATCGAGTCGGGGCAGCTGGCCGGCGAGCCTGGCGCCTACCGTCTGGTGACGCCGATCGGGCGAATCGAGGTTCCGCCCACCGTGCAGGCCGTACTGGCCGCGCGTATCGACCGTTTGCCCGAGCGCGAGAAGCTCCTGCTGCAGGTGGCGTCGGTCGTCGGCAGGCATTTCTCCGAGCCGCTGCTGGCAGCGGTGGTGGCGCTGGACCCACAGGAGTTGAAGATGGCGCTCGAGACCCTGTGCAGGGCCGAGTTCATCCAGGCGTCGGCGATATTTCCGGTGAGCGAATACGCGTTCAAGCATCCGCTGACGCAGGAGGTGGCGCTTGGCGGGCAACTGCGCGAGCGCCGTCGCGAACTGCATGCCGCCGTGGCACGCGCCATCGAGCAGCAGGGCGGCCAGCGGCTGGATGAGTTGGCTGCGCTGCTCGCGCACCACTGGGACGAAGCCGGAGACGTGCGCCATGCGGCGCAATGGCACCGGCGTGCGGCGCTCTGGCCCGGGTGCCCCGACTTTGCATCGGTGTTCCACCATTGGGAGCGTGTGCGTGTGGTGTTGCGCGCGCTGCCCGGGGACCGCGAGGCGACCGAGCTGCGCATCCTCGCCAGCACGCGCTTGCTGACGCTGGGGCAACGCATCGGGGTCGGGCTGGACGCATCGCAGGAACTGTTGAAAGAGGCCGAGGGCCTGGCCATCTCCATTGGCGACCGGCGGGCCCAGGTGGGCCTCGCCATGGCGTACGGCTGGGTGCTGGCCAATGACGGCGAGATCGCGATCTGTCTCGAATTGCTGGAGGCGATGCAGCCGGTACTGCGCGAGGTCGGCGACCCGACCCTCGATGCGGCTGCCTGGGGCAATCGGTTTGTCCTGACCGGCCTTGCCGCGCGTTTTCCCGAGGCGCTGGAGATGCTGGAGCAGGGACGCGGACCGCATGGCGCCCATGGACCGGCTGGGCGGGGCATCGGCAGCTACAACGCGGTGGCGTCGATCGCCGGCTTCCAGGGATATTGCCTGGCCTGGTCGGGGCGCATGGCCGAGGCCTTCGATGCCTGGCGCGAATGCATGGGCCTGGCCGATGCGATCGGCGAACTGGCGGTCTTCGCGCGCTGCAACTGGGCCGAGGCCTGTTGCCACCTGCGCGACCCGGCCGGTGCGCTGGAGCGTGCGCTCCAGGCCGAGCAGATATGCCACAAGCTCGGCGACCCGCCGATGCTCGAGGCGCGGGTGCAACTGGCGTTCGCGCATGCGCACCTGGCTGCCGGGCGGGCGCGTGATGCGATTGCTGCGGCGCGTGCCGCCCAGGAGAAAGGCCAACGCGTCGACCGCGCCAGTGCCGGCTTGTCCGCGGCGTTGCTGGCGCAGGGGCTGCTGATGGCGGGCGACTTCGACACGGCGCTGGAGACGTCGGCCAAGGCGATCGCACTGTGCCGCCACAGCCTGCGCGCCAACTACGAGGCGTTGGCGCACGGCGTGGTGGCGCGTGCGCTGTTGCGCCGCGATGGCGCTTCGGCCAGCGCCGCCGCGCGGGCGGCGCTGGAGACTGCGGGGGCGCTGGTGGAGCGCACCGGTGCGCGATTGCTCGGCCCGGCGCTGGCGGAGTGGCGGGCCGAGCTCGCCGGCGGGATGGGTGACGGGCCTGGTCAGCAACAGTGGCTGGACGAAGCGGCGCGGGGGTATGCGGCGCTTGGGGCCATGGGACAGGGTGTGCGCATCGTGGCGTAGACGATCGATTTGCATTACACTGCATTGCATTGCGATTCTTTGCATTACAACGCCTTACGGGAGCCCGACATGCCGCCTGCCATCAAGGACAGCCAAGTCAGTGTTCGCCTGCCGAATGAATTGAAGGACAGGATGGAGACCTATGCCCAGCTGACCGGCCGCACCAAGAGCCATGTGGCGATGGAGGCATTGGCGGCGTATCTGGATGACCGGATTCCGCAGATCGAAGACCTCAAAGAGGCCGTCCAGGCCGCTGACCGGGGCGAATTTGCAAGCGATGCGGAAGTGGCGGCAGTGTTTTCGACGCACATCGATCGTCAAGCGTCCGGGAAGCTGGTCAAGGCGGCAGCGCGTCGGCGCGCGGGATGAGGCTCCATTGGAGCCGGCGCGCATTGGCCGACCTCGATCGGATCTGCGCCCGGATTGCGATGGACAAACCAGCGGTCGTCGCCGGTTTCGCGCAGAGCGTCTCCGACAAGGTCGACCGATTGCGAGAGTTCCCCCTGCTGGGCAGAATCGGTGTGTACCAGGACACGCGTGAACTCGTCGTGCACAAGAATTACCTCGTGACTTACCGGGTGCGCGCCGATGAGGTCCAGGTATTGCAGGTGTGGCACGTGGCTCGTGATCGGCCGGGTGGCGGCTGAACTGCCCGGCGCTCGCGCGCTCTGGCGCGAGTGACTGGAAAGCTTTGCCAACCGCTGCAGGGGCTCAGTTCACCCCCGCCTTCACCTTCAGCCGCCACGCATGCAGCAGCGGTTCGGTATACCCACTCGGCTGCTGCAACCCCTTGAACACCAGGTCGCTCGCCGCCTGGAACGCCGCGCCTTGCGGGTTCGCCGCCATGCTCCGGTACAGCGGGTCGCCGGCGTTCTGCTTGTCCACCACCTTGGCCATGCGCTTGAAGGTGGCCTTCACCTGCGCCCGGGTGACCACGCCGTGGTGCAGCCAGTTGGCCATGTGCTGGCTGCTGATGCGCAGCGTGGCGCGGTCCTCCATCAGGCCCACGTTGTGGATGTCGGGCACCTTGGAGCAACCGATGCCTTGGTCGATCCAGCGCACCACATAACCCAGGATGCCCTGGGCGTTGTTGTCGAGTTCCTGCTGCTTCTCGGCGTCGGTCCACTTCGGTTTCCTCGCCACCGGAACGGTCAGCAGGTTCTCCAGGATGGCGTCACGCTCGGCATCCACGTCGACCTTCTCCAGTGTCTTCTGCACCTTGAACACGTCGACCTGGTGGTAGTGCAGCGCGTGCAGCGTGGCGGCGGTGGGGCTGGGTACCCAGGCGGTGTTGGCGCCGGCCATCGGATGGCCGATCTTCTGTTTCAGCATGTCGGCCATCAGGTCGGGCATCGCCCACATGCCCTTGCCGATCTGGGCCTTGCCGCGCAGGCCGCACTCCAGGCCGACCAGCACGTTGCTGCGCTCGTAGGCGGCGATCCACTCGCTGGTCTTCATCTCGCCCTTGCGGCGCATGGCGCCGGCCTGCATGGCGCTGTGCATCTCGTCGCCGGTGCGGTCCAGGAAGCCGGTGTTGATGAAGGCCACGCGGTCGGCGGCGGCGGCGATGCAGGCCTTGAGGTTGACGCTGGTGCGGCGTTCCTCGTCCATGATGCCGAGTTTCACCGTGGCCCTGGGCAGGCCGAGCATCTCCTCGATGCGGCCGAACAGCTCGCTGGCGAAGGCCACCTCGGCCGGGCCGTGCATCTTCGGCTTGACGATGTAGACGCTGCCGCGCCGGCTGTTGCGGATGCCCTGGGCACCAATGCCGGCCGCCGGCGCACGCAGGTCGTGCAGCGCGATGGTGGTGGTGACGACCGCGTCCAGGATGCCTTCGGGGATCTCGCGTGCGTCCGCGCCCCAGAGGATTGCCGGGTTGCTCATCAGGTGGCCGACGTTGCGCACGAACAGCAGCGAACGGCCGTGCAGCACCACGTCCTCACCGCGCGGGCCGGTGTAGCGCCGGTCGGGGTTGAGGCCGCGGGTGAAGGTGCTTTGGCCCTTGCGCACCTGTTCGGTCAGCGTGCCCTGGAGGATGCCCAGCCAGTTGCCGTAGGCCTGTACCTTGTCCGCGGCGTCGACCACCGCCACCGAGTCCTCCAGATCGAGGATGGTCGACAGCGCAGATTCGAGCACCAGGTCGGCCATGCCGGCCGGGTCGGTCGCGCCGATCGGGTGCGCGCGGTCGATCCGGATCTCCATGTGCAGGCCATGGTGCGACAGCAGCACCGCACCTGGCGTGCCCATCTCACCCTGGAAACCGACGAACTGCGCCGGGTTCTTCAGCCCCGCCGTGCTGCCGTTCTTCAGCGTCACCGCGAGCTGGTTGTCGACCACGGCATAACCCGTGGAGTCGAGGTGCGAGCCCTTCCTGAGCGGCGCGCAGCGATCCAGCACGTGGCGCGCGTACGCGATCACGCGTGCGCCGCGCAGCGGGTTGTAGGCCGCGCCGTCCGGGCCGGTGCGGGTAGCCCCGTCGGTTTCGGGCAACGCGTCGGTGCCGTAGAGCGCGTCGTACAGGCTGCCCCAGCGCGCATTGGCGGCGTTGAGTGCGTAACGCGCATTCGTGATCGGCACCACCAGCTGCGGACCGGCCTGCAGCGCCAGTTCGGCGTCGACGTTTTTCGTGGTCGCCTTGACGGTGGCCGGCACTGGCACCAGGTAGCCGATCTTCTCCAGGAAGCGGCGGTATTGCTTCTGGTTGCGGATCGGGCCCGGATGGGCGCGGTGCCAGGTATCGAGCTCGGACTGCAGCCGGTCGCGTTCTGCCAGCAGCGCGAGGTTCTTCGGTGCCAGGTCGGCCACGATGGCGTCGAAACCCTTCCAGAAAACCGCACTGTCCACACCGGTTCCGGGCAGCACCTGGGTGTCGATGAACTGGTGCAACTCGGTGGCCACCTGCAGGCGGTGGATGGCGGTACGGTCGGTCATGGGGGACTCCTGGTCAGTGGTCAAGAAAAAAATGCGAGGACGTCGCGCAGGCTGTCGCCGCTGCGGGTGGGTGGTGTGCCGAGTTCTTCGAACGGCAACTGGTAGCGGTTGACCCACAGGGTCTGGTAGCCGTACCAGGTTGCCGCCAGTGCGTCCCAGGCGTTGCAGCTCACAAAACCGATTCTGCCCGCCGGCAGGCCGGTTGCCTGTTCGCCCAGCGCATAGGCCTGCGGCGCGGTCTTGTATTTGCGGATCGCATCGACGCTGATGACGTGGTCCAGCAGGCCTTCCAGCGCGGCCGACTTGACCGACTGCCCGAGTGTGACCGGGTCGCCATTGCTGAGGATTCCGGTCACGATGCCCCTGGACTTGAGTTCGCGCAGCACTTCGATGTTTTCCGGGAACGCGCCCAGGTAGCGGTACTGGTCCATCAGGCGCTCGACTTGTGAATCGAGATCCGCACCGTTGGCGCCCGCGGTCGCCGGCAGCACCAGCCGTTTGATCGCGTAGACCAGCGCTGCGCGCGTCAGTTCCCGGAACGGCCGGTAGTGGGCACCGTCATTGCTGGTGGTCACGAGCCGCGTGTATTCGATCTGCTTGTCGCGCCACAGCAGGCTCAGGGCCTGCCCCTTGCCGGGAAACAGTTGTTCTGCCAGCAGACTGACGCTGTAGACGTCGAACAAGGTGCCGTAGGCGTCAAAGAGGATTGCGGCGGGTTTTCCCATTGCCTGACTTTAGTCGATACCTGGGCGGCCATGCTGGCTGCCCAGGCAGCACAGTGCTTGACAGGGCTTGTGCTTGCCAGCAAAGCCGGCCTGGCCGATACTCATGCGGCAACAAGGAGGATAGCTGCATGCACCCGAATCTGGGCTGCTGTTTCGACGCCGCGCGCGCACCGGACAAGATCGCCATCATCGATCTGCTGGACTGGGAGCATCCGCGCGAAATCAGCTACGCCGCTTTCGACGCCGAATGCGACGCCGTGGCGCGTGGGCTGCTGGCCAGGGGGCTCAAGCGCGGCGACCGGGTCGGTATCCTGGCGCTCAACCGCGTCGAGGTGCTGGCGGCCTTCCTCGGCACGATGCGCGCGGGGCTGGTCTCGGTGCCGATCTCGTTCAAGCTCGCGCGCGAGACGGTCGCGCACATCGTCGCCGACGCCGAACTGCGCGCGGTCTTCCATGATCGCGAGCGCGCCCAGCTGTGCCCGGGCGACCTGTTGCGGATCGACCTGGACGATCCATCGGGTTACCAGGCGCTGCGGGACCCCGGCCCGTTCGAGGCGGTGGAACCGGCCGCACGCGAGCTCGGCATGATCCTGTACACCTCCGGTTCGACCGGCAAACCCAAGGGGGTGCTGCTCTCGCACGAATCGCAGCGCTGGTCGCTTGAAAGCGCGGTGCGCACCTACGGGGACCGCTCGCAGCACCGATACATCGTGGCCGCGCCGATGTTCCACATGAACGCAACGATCAGTGTCAAGGGCGCCCTGGCGGCGCTCGCCAGCCTGGTGCTGCTGCCGGCCTTCGACGCGCGCAAATACGCGCAAGCCGTGGCGCGCTGGCGCGTGACCTGGCTGACCTCGGTGCCGACCATGCTGGCACTGGTCGCGCAGGAGCGCGAACTGCTCGACACGCTCGATTTGTCGTGCGTGAAGAACGTGACGATGGGCTCGGCGCCGTTGACCCAGGCCCTGGTCGACAAGGTGCAGGCGCTGTTCCCGCGCGCGGTGATCAACAACAGCTACGGCACCACCGAGGGCGGCCCTTCTCCCTTCGGGCCGCACCCGGATGGAATTGCGCGCCCGCCGACGGCGCTGGGTTATCCGCTGCCGGGCGCCTTGAGCGAGCTGCGCGAAGGGCCCGACGAGAATGAGGGCGTGCTCTACATGAAGAGCCCGATGCGCATGGAGGGCTACAACAAGCTGCCGCACAAGACCGCCGAGGTGGTGCACGACGGCTGGTACCGTTCGGGCGACATCATGCGGCGCGACGAGCATGGCTTCTTCCATTTTCTGGGCCGCGCCGACGATATGTTCGTGGTCGGCGGCGAGAACGTCTGGCCCGGCGAGGTAGAGAAGTTGATAGAGCGCTTGCCGGGCGTGCACCAGGCCAGCGTGGTGCCCGTTCCCGACGACATCAAGGGCATGCTGCCCTTCGCCTTTGTCGTGCGCCAGAGCGGCGCGTCGCTGAGCGAGGCCGACATCAAAGCGTTCACGATCGCCAACGGAGCGGCCTACGCACATCCGCGTTTCGTCGAGTTCCGCGACGACATCCCGCTGGCCGGGACCAATAAACCCGACCGCAAGCGACTGGCCGAGGAGGCCCTGGCGATCAAGCGCCTGCGCCGGCCGGACGCCGAGGCGCCCTGAGATGCGCGCGGTCGTGCTGCACCACCATGGCGGGCCCGAACAGCTCGTCTTCGAGAGCGCCTGGCGCGACCCGGTCTGCGGGCCGGGCGATGCGGTGATCCGCACGCGTGCCTGCGCGCTGAACTACCATGACGTGTTCACGCGCCGCGGCATGCCCGGCATCGCGCTCGAGCTGCCGCTGATCATCGGCAACGACGCCGCCGGCGATGTGGTGGAAACCGGCATCGACGTGCGCGGCATGAAACCGGGCGACCGCGTGCTGGTCGACCCGATCAATCGCGTCGAGTACGCGTTCCTGGGCGAGACGCTCGACGGCGGGCTGGGCGAATTTGTGCGGCTGCCCGCGCACATGCTGATCCCGCTCGACCCCGGCATCGACTACGCCAGCGCCGCCGCCCTGCCGGTCGCCTACGGGACCGCGCACCGCTTGATGTTCGAACGCGGCCGCGTGAAGGCCGGCGAGACGGTGCTGATCCTGGGCGCCTCGGGCGGGGTGGGAACCTGCTGCGTGCAGCTTGCCAAGCGCGCGGGCGCGACCGTCGTGGTGTGTGCATCGAGCGATGCCAAGCTCTCGAGTCTGAAGCAGTGCGGCGCCGATATCGGAATCAATTACACGACCCAGGACTGGATGGCCGAATGCCATCGCCTGTTCGGGCGCGCGCGCACGCGCGGGCAGGTCGGCGGCGGGCTCGACATGGTGGTCAATTTCACCGGCGGCGAGAGCTGGACGCGCGGCCTGCGCGTGTTGCGTCGCGATGGCCGCATGCTGACTTGCGGCGCCACCGCAGGCTTCGATCCAAAGGAGGACATCCGTTATATCTGGACATTCGAGCTCAACATCGTCGGCTCCAACGGCTGGTCGCGCGCCGATATCCTGACGCTGCTCGAGATGGTGCGGGCCGGCACATTGCAGCCGGTGCTGAACCACCAGCGTTATCCGCTGGCGC
>JANMZX010000586.1:0-2246 GCA_031383745.1 Rhodoferax sp.
GGGGCGGCGGCGTGTGCTGTGTTGGCTGCACGTACCAGGGGGCGCCGGATGAACAGCCCCCCGCCCAACGGGAAATGCACCTTGAGATCGCGTACCCGAAGCAGGGCTTCAGGCTTTGCGGTGCCGTCCGCTGGCAGTCTGCTGCTCATCCGGCGCCCCCTGGTACGTGCAGCCAACACAGCACACGCCGCCGCCCCGCGTCGAGCCGGGTCTCCGGCGGCACCTGCTGGCGGCAACGATCCTGCACGTGGCTGCAGCGATCGGCAAACGAACAGCCACCGCGACGCTCGAGCAGCGAGGGCACGGTGCCCGGGATCTCCAGCAGCGGCTCGCCAAAGCCGGCGGTGCGCCGCCCCGGAGCGCAGGCGATCAGGCCTTGCGTGTACGGATGCATCGGCGACTGCAACACTTCGGCCACCGCGCCCTCCTCCACGATGCGGCCGGCGTACATGACCGCCACCCGGTCGGCCATCTCGGCAATGGCACCCATGTCATGGGTGATCAGCAACACGGCGGTGCCGGTGCGCTCGCGCAGTTCCGAAATCAGATCGAAGATCTGGGCCTGCACCGTAACGTCGAGCGCGGTGGTGGGTTCGTCGGCAATCAGCACGTCGGGCTTGCAGGCCAGCGCCATCGCGATCATCACGCGCTGGCGCATGCCGCCCGAGAACTGGTGCGGATACTCGTGGACACGGTTCTTCGCCGCTGGTATTGCGACCGCCTCCAGCATCTCGATGGCACGCTGGGTGGAAGCCTTCGCAGACAGCCCCTGGTGCAGGCGCACCGCCTCACCGATCTGGTCCCCCACGGTGTAGGCCGGATTCAGCGAGGTCATCGGCTCCTGGAAGATCATCGAGATGCGGTTTCCGCGGTACTGGCGCATCCCGGACTCGCTCAGGGTCAGCAAGTCGCGTCCGTCCAGCGCCACCTGCCCCGAGGTGATGCGCCCCGGTGGCGTCGGTATCAGGCGCATCATGGCCAACGCCGTCATGCTCTTGCCGCAGCCCGATTCACCGACCAGGCCGAGCGTCTCGCCGCGGCGAACCACGAAGGCCACGTCATCGAGCACCCGGGCCACGCCGCCACGGGTCTGGAACTCGACACCGAGCTGGCTCACTTCAAGCAGCGCCGGGGTGGGATCGGTGGCAGTCATGGCAACGATGCTTTCATTAGCGCAGATGCAGTTTGGGGTTGAACGCGTCGTTCAGGCCGTCACCCACCAGGCTCACCGACAACACGGTGAGAAAAATCGCCGCACCGGGAAAACTCACCGCCCACCAGCACTCCAGGATGTTGCGCCGATTCGAGCCGATCATCAGCCCCCAACTCATCACGTTCGGGTCGGACAGGCCGAGGAAGCTCAGGCCGGCCTCGAACAGGATCGCCACGCCGATGATCAGCGTGGCCGACACGATCAGCGGCGGCAACGCGTTGGGCAGGATCTCGCGCAACATCAGGCGCAGGTGGCGCGCACCCATGGCACGCGCCGCACTCACATACTCCAGGTGGCGCAGGCGCATGAACTCGGCTCGTGCCAGGCGCGCGGTGCCGGTCCAGCTGACCAGGCCAATGGCCACGATGACTACACCCAGCGAAGGCTGGAACAGCGTGACCAGCACCATCGCAAACAGCAGCGCCGGAAGCACCTGGAACAACTCCGTCAGGCGCGACAGCAGACTGTCGACCCAACCGCCGAAGTAACCCGCCAGCGAGCCTACCGTGACGCCAATCGACACCGTGATGCAGGCCGCCGCCAGGCCCACCAGAACGGTGGCGCGCCCGCCCACCAGCATGCCGGCCAGGATGTCGCGCCCCAGGTAGTCGGTGCCCAGCCACAGCCTGGAGTCGGTGAAAGGCTCGGTGAAAGGCGCCCCCGAGATATCGAACGGCTTCACGCCGTACAGGCCCGGGCCCAGCACCATCACCAGCACGATGCAGACCAGCAGCCCCAGCCCCAGCATCGCGGCCTTGTTGCGGCTGAACACGCGCCAGGCCTCGCGGGCGGGCGACAGCACCAGCACCGCCATGGGTGTGGTGTGGCTGCCTGGCGGGGCTGACGGCTCGCTCATTTGCCACGCAACCGCGGGTCGATCCAGCGGTAACTCAGGTCGGTCAGCAGATTGGCCACAATGACCAGCATGGACGAGAAGGTCAGAACGCCCAGCAGCGTGGGGTAGTCGCGTCCCAGGATGGCGTCCAGCGCCAATGTGCCCAGGCCCGGCCAGGAGAACACCGTCTCCACCAGC
>JANMZX010000633.1:0-6884 GCA_031383745.1 Rhodoferax sp.
GGCGTCTTCAGGTGCCAGGGCTGGTCCTGGGACCGGCTCAACAAGCTTGGCATGACGCTCCTTCAGGTTGGGTGGTTGAACTCTGCGGATTCTGCACGAATACCAACCAACGGGCTCGACCGGGTGGCGTCACAGCAATTCGAATCAGCCGACGCGAGTTGCCTAGAATTGGCCAAGACTCCAGCGTCCCATGCGTGCCCGCGACCCACTCTCCAACCTGCCCAACCTCGGACCGAAGTCTGCCGTCGCACTGCGGCGCGCCGGCATCACCGATGTCGGTCAATTGCGCGTCCTGGGGTCTGTGGCAGCGTACTGCTTGGCCAAGGCAATCGAGCCCCGGGTCAGCCTGAATTTGCTGTGGGCACTGGAGGGTGCCCTGACAGGGCTGCACTGGCAGAACATTGCCCGGGAGCACCGCACCAGCCTGTTGCTGGCACTCGAAGACCACATGCGTCAACGGCGCGAATAGATGCCTGTGCGGCGCCATGTATTGCGCTGCGTCAAAGCTTCCATTGGGCAGTGCCAGCCTGAACTTGCTCCCTTTGTCGGGGTGGCGCAATTCAGGCCATGGGTGCCTGCACGGTGGCCGGGGCGATGTTCCGGTGCCAGGGCCGCACCACAAACACGATGAACAGAGCCTCCAGCGGTCGAGGTACGTGGCCAGGTTCGTCGGCGCGCGTTGCAGGTCACGCGCCATCGAAGTCCGCGACAAGGGTGCGCTGACGCGCGAGCGCAGCACGTCCGAAAACAGGCGCATGGCGCGGCCTGGTCAGCAACACCATCCTGGCTTGGAGGTCTTGCCGGATTCGGGCTCTGCGGTAGCGATTCATTCGACTTCTCTATGTTGATCAGCAAACTGGTCGCGGCTATTTGCCAATGTGTTGCCAGACAAACGACCTGGGTCTTCATTGCATCCCCTTCGGACAGCCCCAGGCACTTCAGTCGTTCGCTGACCGCAAACAACCACCCTGGAATCGCTATCGGGCCTGAGAGGCTGCCTGCCGGCCTTACACCAGTGGCGCCAAGCCTTCGAGCAAGGTCGGCAGCAGCTCGGTCACCGTGGGGTGAATGTGCACGCCGCGGTTGATCACGGTGTACGGCTGTCTGGCGGTCATGAGCTCGAGCACCGCCTGCACCACTTCGTCGCCATGCACGCCCAGAATCGTCGCGCCGAGGATTTCCCGGGTCTCGGCGTCGACCGCGATTTTCATGAACCCGGTGGTTTCGCCCATCTCGCGGGCGCGCCCGACCCGCGTCATCATCATCTTGGCCGTCAACACCGGGCGGCCCAGGGCGCGCACCTGCGTTTCGGTCAGCCCGACGCGCCCGAGCGGCGGATCGACAAACAGCGCATAACAGGCAATACGCTCGCTGACCTTGCGCGCCATGCCATCGAACAGGTTGTTGGCGACAATTTCATAGTCGTTCCAGCTGGTATGCGTAAACGCACCGCGGCCGTTGCAGTCGCCCAGCGCATAGACACCTTCGACGTTGGTCGCCAGACCGTCGTCGACCACGATGTAGCCCCTGGCGTCGGTCTGGATGCCGGCCGCTGCCAGGCCGAGGTCATGCGTGTTGGGCACGCGCCCGGTCGCCAGCAGGATGTGCGAGCCCACGATCAGCGGCTCACCGGTGGCGCAGCTGGAGGCCACCGCCACCTCGTCGCCGTGCCGCTGCAGGCCGATACAGGTGGCGTTGAAGCGAAAGTCGATGCCTTCGGCACCCAGCATGTCGCGTATCGCATCCGACACATCTGCGTCTTCCCGGCCCACCAGGCGCGGGCCGGCTTCGACCACCGTGACACGGCTGCCGAAGCGGCGGTACATCTGCGCAAACTCCAGCCCGATGTAGCTGCCGCCAACCACGATCAGGTGTTCGGGCAACTGCTCCAGGTGCATGATGCGCGCGTTGTTGAGGTAGGGCACGTCATGGATGCCCGGCAGGTCCGGCACGCTGGCCCGGCCCCCCACATTGATGAAGACACGCGGCGCCTGCAACTCGCGTTCACCGACACGCAGGCTGTGCGGGCCGCTGAATTGCGCATGGCCCTGCACCACCGTGACGTTGCGGGCTCCGTCCAGCCAGGCACGCACACCGTGGCTCGACTGCTGCACGATCTTGTCCTTGCGCGCCTTGACGCGTGCCATGTCCATGCGCGGCGGCGCATCCAGCACCACACCGAAGTCACCTGCGTGGCGTGCCACATGGGCCACACGCGCACTGGCCACCAGGGTCTTGGTCGGCACGCAGCCGTTGTTGACGCAGGTGCCGCCAAAGTGGTGGCGCTCGACCAGCGCCGTCTTCAGGCCCTCCTTGCCGCAACGCACCGCCAGCGCCGGGCCGGCCTGCCCCGCGCCAATCACGATCGCATCAAATTCCTCAGGCATGGTGTTCCTTGTTCAGTGGATGTGGGTGCTGCAGGGCCGGGCCGTTGTTCTGACCCGCAACCGTGTGGCGGAAGTGCAGCCACTGTAGGGCCGCCCGCCCGCGATGGCAATCGACGTGCACCGCAACAGGTTATTGATGGAACGGGAACAATCCAACGCGTTGGCCAACCGGTCTCGGGGTCTTGCTGGAATCCCCGCCACGCGTTCGTTTTTGCCCGTACAGTCAACTCCCCCGCCATTCCCCGGAGACCCCATGCCAATGCCCCGCCAAAGTGCATGAGCACGCCGGGCCGCTCATAAGCAAGCGCGCACCGCAGCTCGCAGAGCGAAGGTACACCCGTGCGCACCGGGTTTACCCCGAGTAAGGTTTGCGGCATCCTGCCGACCAAGCGCGAATGAACCCCCGACCATGACCGCCGGCGCAGACCCGGCCCGCTTCAAGCCCCTGGCCTCGCCCCTGTCCGATGCCGTGGGCGACATGCGCGCGCGCCAGCAGCGCAATGGCCAGTGGCAGCCCCACCAGATGGCCGGCCGGCGCTGGCCGGTGGCCTGTGTCTCGCTCGAGATCACGCAACGCTGCAACCTCGACTGCACACTGTGTTACCTGAGCGAATCGGCCGAAGCGGTGCGCGACTTCCCGCTCGAAGAGATATACCGCCGCATCGACATGATCCTGGCGCATTACGGGCCGGGCACCGATGTGCAGGTGTCGGGCGGCGAGCCGACGCTGCGCCGGCGTGACGAACTGGTGGCCATCGTGCGGCGCCTGGCCAGCCTGGGCCTGCGCCCCTGCCTGCTCACCAATGGCATCAAGGCCACGCGCGAACTGCTGCTCGATTTGTGCGAGGCTGGCCTGAGCGATGTGGCGTTTCATGTCGACACCACGCAGCAGCGCGAGGGAGTTGCCAGCGAGCAGGATCTGAACGCCCTGCGCAGCACGTACGTGGAGCGCGCCCGCGGCCTGCCGCTGTGCGTGTTCTTCAACACCACGGTGCACGCGGGCAACTTTGCCGACGTGCCCATGCTGACAGCCTGGTTTGTGGCCCATGCCGATGTGGTGCGTTTTGCTTCCTTCCAATTGCAGGCAGAAACCGGACGCGGCATTCTTGGTGCGCGCGCGGACCAGATCAGCAACCACAGCGTGGCGCAGCGCCTGCGGCAAGGCTCGGGCGTGGCCGACCTGGGCTTCAACGTGCTGGCTGCCGGCCACCGCGACTGCAACCAGAGCGCCGTGCTGCTGGTAGCGAACGGCCGCGCCCACGACGCCTTCGCCGATGCCGGCTTCATCCAGCGCTTCATGCGCGAAACCGCGCACCTGCGCATCGACCGCGGTACGCCGTGGCGTGCCGTGCGCTCGCTGCTGGCAGCGGGCCTGGCGCGGTCGGCGCTGAGCCTGGCCGCAGTGCGCTGGGCCTTGGCCCTGGCATGGCGCATGCGGAGCGATCTGCTTGCCGCGCGCGGTCGGGTGCACAAGCTCACGCTGTTCACCCACAACTTCATGGACGCCTGCAACCTGGACGCCGGTCGCATCGATGCCTGTGTGTTCATGGCCGTCACGCAGGACGGCCCGCTGAGCATGTGCGCCTACAACGCACAGCGAGACCAGTATCTGCTGCGCCCGCTGCAAACCAGGCACGGCCTGTGGCAGCCGCTGCGCGATGGCTCCGTGCCGGCGGCTGGCCCTTCAACCGCGCCGACGTTCCCGGTCAAGTGGCTCAAGGGCCGGCCGCGCGCGGCTGCGCTGCGGACGCGTGCGCGGGATGCATTGCACGCTGAAGCGGAGCCTTCGCCATGAGCCGCCTGGGCAGTGTCTTGCGCCGTACCCTGGCGGCGGTCGCGATGGTGCTGCTGGCCGGCTGTTCCACGCTGGTGCCCGCGCCCGACGTACCGGCACCCAACCAGCAGTCGGCGCAGGAAGCCTGGGCACGCGTGCTCGAGGGCTTTGTCGACGCGCGCGGGGAGGTGGATTTCGAGGCCCTGGCGCGCAACCGCGGCGACCTCGACCGATATGTTCGCCACGTGGCCGATACGCCGCTGGCCAGCCTGCCACAAGGCCGGGAGCGGCTGGCGTACATGATCAACGCCTACAACGCGCTGTCGATGTTCAACGTGCTGCAAAGCGGCATACCCGCCACACACGCGGGCTGGAACAAGGTGGTCTTTTTTGTCCTGCGCAAGGTTCAGGTGGGGGGTGAAGCGATGTCGCTGCGCAGCTTCGAGAACGACGTGATCCGCCCCGTCACGCGCGGCATGAACGACCCACGCGTGCACTTCGCACTGAACTGCTCGGCGCTGGCGTGCCCGGTGCTGCCACGCACCCCGTTCAGCGCGGCGGCGCTGGAGGCCGAGCTCGAGCGTGAGACGCGGGCCTTCTTTGCCCGCCCCGACAACTTCCGCATCGACGCTGCAAGCCGCACGGTGTGGCTGAGCGAGCTGCTCGATTTTTACCCGGAAGACTTCGTACCGATGCCCGCCGCCAGCCTGCTCGAATACGCCAATCGCTACGCGCCGCGGCCTGCACCGCTGGATTTCGCGGTGCGCTTCACGCCCTATGACTGGACCGTGGCCAACAGCCGTCGCCCGCGCTGAAGCGCCGGCAAGGCCGGGCCAGCGCAGCGGCCTGTCGCGGCGCGCGCTGTTGGCATTCGGCGCCCTGGCGTCAGTCGCAGTGCCAGCGCAAGCCGCATGGGTCGCGCGCAGCATCCCGGGGGCGGAGCCGCTGCAGCAAATCCACGCCGGCGGGCCCACCGGCCTGCTCGCAGTGGGGGCCAGTGGCGCGTTGTGGGCCTTGTCGGCCAGCGGTGGGGCTGCGACCCGGCTCGGCGACGGCCTGGACTCGCTCACGCCCCTGGCCAGCGGCCATGGCCGTATCGCCGCGCGCCATGCCGACGGCGGCCTGTGGGTGTCGGAGAACGGCCGGGTGCAGCGCGGCCAGCGCAACACCCTGACGCCCCAGGCGGGTTTGCTGGTGTTGCCATTGGCCGTGATCGGCGTGGCCGCAGGCAGCCACCAGGTGCTTCGCCTTGAGCCCGACAACGGCCAGGTATGGGCCGTGGTGGCGCGCTCGGTTGGGGCCGTGTTGCCCGATGCGCGGCCGCTGCAGGCCGACCTGGACGCACGTGGCGACGGTGGCCATCTGGTGCTGCTGGCCGGGCCCGACAACCAGCGCTACCCGCACGGTGTGCTGGGAGACAGCATCGAGGCGACGCGGATGCTCTGGTTGGAGCGCCACAGCCTGGAGGTGCTGCGCGAGCTGGTGCTGCCGGCGCCCCACGTGCTGGAGGACATCGCGCCACGCCCGGTGGCACTGGGCCGTGGCACTGCGCTGCTCACCGTGCGCTCCGGCCCGCAGGGTGGCCAGCTCGGGCTGGTGGCGGCCAGCGCCACGCAACCCAAGCAGCTGCAATGGGCCTCGCTCGGTGATGCCCTGGGCACACCCAAGCGCTGGATGGCGCCAACTACTGACGGCACGCGCATACTCGCTGTGCACACGCCGCACATCGGCGGCGTGCTGCATGAATACCGTGTCGAAGGCCAGCGGCTCGTCAGCCGCACAGTGGCGAACAACGTCAGCACGCACCGCATTGGCTCGCGCGAGCTCGACCTGGCGGTATGGATCGGTCGGAGCTTGGTCGTGCCGCAGCAGAACGGCCAGGCCCTGCGCGTGCTCGACGCGGCGGCGGCCTGGGCCGAGGTCGCGTCCATTGCGCTGCCAGCGCGCGTGGCGATGACGACCGCACTGCCGGGTGGGCAGGGCGTGGCGGCGCTGCTCGACGACGGACGGGTGTTCGGCGTTGTGGTGGGGTAGCTGCGGCGCGATGTTGTGGCACCCCCTACGCCGCACCGCATCTCGCTTGTCGGGCATCGAGTAGGTCACGACTGGTTCAGACTGGGGTGCATCGACCTGGCCCACGGCCGCGCATCAAGGGCTGGGGGCCGTTGCTGGCGAGCCGCGAGGACCGACCCGTTGGTGCGCCGAGCTCCAACCATATCGCGAGATCAGGTCGGCGGTGCGTTCGGCGCAGCGGCATAAGAGGGGAGCCCGCAGGGCGCAGGACAGCCGCGGAGCCGAATGCGCCGCCGGCCTGATCCCACACACCACGACACGGGTACCTGGGCTGTGATGACATTGGGAACGATCAATGCAACAGTTATCCGCAGGCACTTGCCGCGCAAACAAGCGCCTGCAACGCACCACCCTTGCGCTGTACGCAATAGTCTATTGAGCGCCAGACGGATTCCGTTTCGCGCGCCAAGCCGCCACATGGCTTCTCATTCGTCGCGTTGCTTGCGACACGGCGAACGACCCCCATGTACCGGTCCTTCACCTCGCTTTCCGGAGAACCGCCATGCCGACATTCAACCTAGATTCGGCAGTTGGACGCGCCCGAGCGGGCTGCGATGTGGTGGGCTGGCAAGGCGCGACGACGCTGCGGGCTCATGCCCGCGAGGAGAAGCAACGCCGCCAGCGTGCCGCAGCGCGGCTCGATCGGGTGC
>JANMZX010000634.1:0-1566 GCA_031383745.1 Rhodoferax sp.
TGCTGCTCGACGAGCCGCTGGCCGGCATGGGCGTGGCCGAGGCAGAACGCATGGTCGAACTTCTTCTGCGGCTGAAGAAGGACCATGCCATGTTGCTCGTGGAGCATGACATGGACGCCGTGTTTACCTTGGCCGACCATCTGACCGTGATGGTGAACGGCCAGGTGATCGCCAGCGGGCCGCCGGCCCAGGTCCGCACCGATGCGCAGGTACAGGCCGCCTACCTGGGCGACGAAGCCCACTGACGCCATGGCAGACCCCTTGCTGATCGACGCGCGTGCGCTGCACACCTATTACGGCGCCAGCCACATCCTGCGCGGGATCGACTTCTCGGTGGCGCGCGGAGAGACCATCGGGCTGATGGGACGCAACGGCATGGGCAAGAGCACCCTGCTCAAGAGCATCATGGGGCTGGTCAAACCGCGCGCAGGCAGCGTGCACATCATGGGCCAGGACATGACTGGCTGTGCGCCCTTCGAAATCGCCTTGCTCGGGGTGGCCTACGTACCCGAAGGCCGGGGTATCTTTGGCAACCTCAGCGTGGTCGAGAACCTGCGCATGGCTGCACGCGCCGGCACCACCGAAGCCGCACGGGCCCGGGCGCGCGCCAGTCAGGACTGGACCTACGAGCGCGTATTGGAAACCTTTCCGCGGCTGTCCGAACGCCTGGGCCACGGGGGCCAGCAGCTCAGTGGCGGCGAGCAGCAGATGCTGACCATCGGAAGGGCCTTGATGACCAATCCCGACATCCTCATACTCGACGAAGCCACGGAAGGTCTCGCCCCGCTCATCGCGCGCGAGATCTGGCGCATCTGCAGCCTGATTCGCGCCAGCGGCATCAGCAGCATCATCGTCGACAAGAACTGGAAACACGTGACCCAGATCACCGACCGCAACGTCATTCTTGTCAAGGGTGAAGTCGCCTTTGCCGGCAGCTCCGAGGAGCTGTTGGGCCGGCCGGAGTTGCTGGAGCAGTACTTGGGGGTCTGAATGGATGGCTAGGACGCATCCGGCTGCGCCATGGGCGCGGCGCGCTGGAATGCATCCAAAGCGCCACAGGTCGTGTTCACCGCCATGATCAGGGGCCACCGCGCCAGGTCCACCTTGAAGCGACGTGCGCTCTCAATCTGGGGAATCAAGTAGATGTCCGCAATGCTGGGGGTGCTTCCAAAGCTGTAGCCGGCGCGCCGCGTGTCTGCCGCCAGAAGGGCCTCATACGCATCGAACCCGGCGCTGATCCAGGTGGCGCACCAGGTGTCGATGGCGCCAGGATCTGCTCCGAACTGCTTGCGCAGGTATTCCAGCACGCGACGGTTGTTGATGGGGTGAACATCACACCCGACGATGGCCGCCAAGGCACGCACATGCGCGCGGTCATCGGCGTGCCGGGGCAACAGGGCCGGATCGGGATGTTTTTTTTCCAGCCATTCAACCTAGATTCGGCAGTTGGACGCGCCCGAGCGGGCTGCGATGTGGTGGGCTGGCAAGGCGCGACGACGCTGCGGGCTCATGCCCGCGAGGAGAAGCAACGCCGCCAGCGTGCCGCAGCGCGGCTCGATCGGGTGC
>JANMZX010000635.1:0-6674 GCA_031383745.1 Rhodoferax sp.
GCTGTTGGCCTGATCCGCCTGCGTGATGGCACCGACCGCGATGGTCTGGATGCCGACCTCGTTGCGGATGCGGTCGGAAAACGGCGTCTGGTACATGCGGCCGTACACCGGCTGGGCCGCGCGTGTGGTCTGGCCCGAGGATACATCGATCACGTCGCAATCCGCGTCCTTGAACAGGCGCGCCACCCGCACCGCATCGTCCGCAGTGTGCCCACCGGGGGCCCAGTCGTGGGCAGAGATGCGCACACTCATGGGCCGGTCGGCCGGCCAGACGGCGCGCATCCCGCGGAAGACTTCCAGCGGGTAGCGGCAGCGGTTCTCCAGCCCGGCGCTGCCCTGCCCGCCATAACTGTCGGTGCGCAGGTTGGTCAGCGGGGTGATGAAACTCGACAGCAGATAACCGTGCGCGCAATGCAGCTCCAGCCAGTCGAAACCAGCCTCGGCGGCGCGGCGCGTGGATGCAATGAACTCGTCACGCAGCGTGTCCATGTCGGCGCGGGTCATGGCTGCCGGCACCTGGTTCTGCGTGCCGTAGGCCACCGCGCTGGCCGCCAGCAGTGGCCAGTTGGCCGCCGGTATGGGCAGCGGTTCGTCCGTCTGCTCCCAGCCCAGTTGCGTCGAGCCCTTGGGGCCGCTGTGGCCCAACTGGAGGCCGATCCTGGCGCTGCTCTGCCCGTGGACAAAATCGACGATGCGCTTGAAGCCGGCCTGCTGCGTGTCGTTCCACAAGCCCGGGCAACCCGGGGTGATGCGGCCACCGGCGTTCGGGCTGGTCATCTCGACCATCACCAGGGCGGCGCCTCCCAGGGCGCGGGCACCGAGATGCACCAGGTGGAAGTCCTGGACCACCCCGTCCACCGCGCTGTAGGTGGCCATCGGCGAGACCACGATGCGGTTCTTCAGCCGCGTTCCACGCACCTGCAGCGGCAGCAGCATCGGGGGTGCCGGCGGTACGGCCACCGACAGACCAGCGGAGCCGGCCAGCCAGGACTCGAAGCCCTGCAGCCACTGCGGGTCGCGCAGGCGCAGGTTTTCGTGGCTGATGCGCTGGGACCGCGTGAGCAGCGAATAGGCAAACTGTTCGATCTGCATGCCGGTGTAGCGGTCCACGTTCTCGAACCACTCGGTCGAGTTGCGCGCCGCGTTCTGGATCTTGAGCACCTCGACACTGCGCCGGTCCTCGTAGTGCTGCAGCACGGCATCGATGTCGGCCTGCGCACCGGATGCACGGCCCACGGCGGCGAACGCCTGCGCCAGGTCGATGGCATCCTCCAGCGCCAGCTTGGTGCCGCTGCCGATCGAGAAGTGGGCCGTATGCGCGGCGTCGCCCATCAGCACGAAGGGCACCCGCTTGTGCCCGAGGTTCTCGACGTGCACCCAGGTCTTGCACATCACCCGCGGGAACCGGATCCAGTTGGCCGAGCCGCGCAGATGCTTGGCGTTGCTGATCAGCGCATGGCCGTCCAGGTACTTCGCGAACAGGCGCTCGCAAAAGGCGATGCCCTCCTCCTGGCTCATGTCCTCCAGCCCGTGCGCCTGCCAGACGTCCTGCGGCGTCTCGACGATGAAGGTCGAGGTGTGGTCGTCGTACTTGTACGCGTGGGCCTGGAACCAGCCGTGTTCGGTCTGCTCGAAGGCGAAAGTGAACGCATCGAAGGTGCGGTGGGTGCCCAGCCAGACGAAGCGGCACATGCGGGTGTCGATATCGGGCTGGTAGGTGCCCGCATACCGGGTGCGGATGCGACTGTTGAGGCCATCGCTGGCAATCACCAGGTCGGCCTGGTAGTGCTCGGCCAGGGCCTGGTCATCGGCCACGTCGGTCTCGAACACGAGTTCGACACCCAGCGCCATGCAGCGGTCCTGCAGGATGTTGAGCAGGTGCTTGCGCCCGATGCCGCAAAAGCCGTGGCCACCAGACCGCACGCTGCGGTCCTTGAAGAACACCTCGATGTCGTCCCAGTGATTGAGCGCGTCGCCGATCAGCGCGCCGGTCACCGGGTCGGCCGCACGCAGGTTGTCCAGCGTCTGGTCGGACAGGACGACCCCCCAGCCAAAGGTATCGAAGGGCTTGTTGCGCTCGACCACCACAATGCGGTGCGAAGGGTCCTGCAGCTTCATCAGGAGGCCGAAATAAAGGCCGGCCGGGCCACCACCGATACACAGTATGTTCATGGGACAATAGTTTAGACCTAAACTAAACGGTGTCAACCGGGATGGCCCGGGTGGCCCGGGAGGGGGCCGTGGCGCCGGGCCTGGCCTGGCCCGTCCCGCTGCGATCGGCGCGCCGGGTTGACGACTGGCGCGCGGCTGGCAAGAATGCGGCCATGGAACCGCTGATCCGTACCGCGGAGTCACAGCTCGCGCGTCTCGACGTCACTGTGGCCGTGCAACTGCCTGGCGGGCGCGTCCTGGGTCAGCTGCCGGCGGGCGTCACTCTCGAATTCAAGCGCTGGCGCAGCCTGGGTCTGCTGGTGGCCGGCCGCATCGGCGCGATCGCCGAGGGCTTTGTCGAAGGCCGCATCCGCATCGACGGCACGATGCGCGATGTGATGTCCGCTGCGGCCGGCCTGATGCGCGCCGACCCGGTCGCCAGCGACACCGGCTGGTGGCGCAACACGCTGCGCCGGGCCCGTTCTGCCGCTGCGCATTCGGTCGAGCGCGATGCCGAGCAGATCCAGTTCCACTACGACGTGAGTGACGATTTCTATGCCTTGTGGCTGGACCCGCGCCGGGTCTATTCCTGCGCCTATTTCGAGCGTGCAGACATGTCGCTGGCGCAGGCGCAGGAGGCCAAGCTGGACCTGATCTGCCGCAAGCTCCAGCTACGCGCCGGTGAGAAGTTCCTGGATATCGGATCCGGCTGGGGTGGGCTGTTGCTGTGGGCCGCCCTGCACTACGACGTGTATGCCACCGGCATCACGCTGTCGCGCAACCAGCAGGCGCATGTGCAGGCCCTGATCGACCAGAAAGGGCTGCGAGGCCGGGTACGCGTCGAACTGAGCGACTACCGCGCCCTGCCCGCCGATGCCCAGTACGACAAGATCGCCTCGGTCGGCATGTTCGAGCATGTCGGGCGCGCCAATATTGCGGCGTATTTCAGCACCATCGCCCGGCTGCTCAAGCCCGGCGGGATGGTGCTCAACCACGGCATCACGTCGAGCGCGGTGGACGGCAGCGAACTGGGCTCGGGCATGGGCCAGTTCATCGAGAAATACATCTTCCCTGGCGGGGAGTTGTTGCACGTGAGCCAGCTGTTGCGCGAAACCGCGCAGGCCGGGCTGGAGATGGTCGACACGGAAAACCTGCGCCCGCACTATGCGCGCACCCTGTGGGCGTGGTCCGACGCGCTGGAAGCACAGCTGGACGCGGCCCGGGCCGCGCTCGCCCAGCCGACGGAGCCCCGTCAGGCGGAGCGCATCCTGCGCGCCTACCGCATGTACCTGGCCGGCAGCGCGATGAGTTTCGAGCGCGGTTGGCTGGCGTTGCACCAGATGCTGTCGACCCGCCCCACCACGGACCAGCCGATTGGCACCATCACGGGCGCACAATCCGTCTATCCGTTCAACCGCAGCTACATGTACCCATGCTCTACACCTTCAAATCCGCGGCCGCCGCCAACCTGATCATGCTGCAGCCCAACGGCGCGCGCATGCTGCAAATCATCGGCAAGGAGCCCGGACCCAAGGGAATCGTGTTGCCAGAGCAGATGCCGGCGGCGATCACGGCCCTGGAAGCAGCGATCGCGCGCGCGGATGCAGAGGCGCAGGAGGCCGCCGCGGTTGCCAAGGCCGGCGGGGACTCGGTGCCCGAGCCGCGGGAGGTGTCGCTGCGCCAGCGCGCGAAGCCCTTCATCGACATGCTCCGGCGCTGCCATGCAGCCGGCGAACCGGTGGTCTGGGGCGTCTGAGCGCTGGCTGCCGCGCCCGAGTGTCCGCGGCTCAACCGCCGCCTTGTGTGCGACAACGCACGGTCTGCCGCCACGGCACGCCCTACGCTGGTAGCTCGCGATGGCCTTCGCCTCCGCCCCACCAATGCAAGGAACCTGCACCATGATCACCCGTGAAAGTTATATTGACAAGATGAAGGCCCAACTCGACGAGTTGGACGCGAAGATGGCAGCTGTCGAAGCCAAAGCCACCGAAGCCAAGGCGGAAGCGCGCCAGAAATACAAGGAAGAGATGGACTTGCTGCGTGAAAAGTCACAGCTGGCCGCCGCCAAGCTGGAGGAAATGCGGGTCGCCGGCGAAGGCGCCTGGGAAAAAATGACGGCCGAAATGGACAAGCTGCGCGACGCCTTCACCCATTCGTTCCACTATTTCAAGTCGCAACTCTGAGCCCGCATCCGTCAATCGACCTTGGCCCCCGACGCCTTGACCACCGGCGCCCATTTGCGGATTTCGGCATCGATGAATCGCGCAAATTCGGCCGGCGTATTGCCGCTCGGAATCGCACCCTGGGCCAGCAATTTCTCCTTGATGGCCGGGGAATTGAGCGCCTTGCTGGTCTCCTGCTGCACGCGGCTGACCACATCCGCGGGCGTGCCCGCCGGCGCCAGCAGGCCGAACCAGGAACTGGCCTCGAAACCCTTGAGTTGACCGGCCTCTTCGATCGTCGGCAGTTCCGGCGTGGCGCCCGAGCGCTGGGCGCTGGTCACGGCGAACGCCTTGAGCTTGCCGCCCTTCACGTGCGGCAGGGCCGACGGCAGGTTGTCGAACATCACGTCGACCTGGCCCGACAGCAGGCCCAGCAGCGCCGGCCCGGAGCCGGTGTAGGGAATGTGCGTCATGAACACACCCGTCATCGACTTGAACAACTCGCCCGCGAGGTGGATCGAGGTGCCGTTGCCGCTCGACGCCATGTTGAGCTTGCCCGGGTGGCTTTTTGCATACCGGATGAAATCGGGCACGCTGTTGATGCCCAGGGTCTTCGCGGTGTCGGTGTTCATCACCATCACGTTGGGGACACCCGCCACCAGGGTGACCGGCGCGAAGTCCTTTTGCGGGTCATAAGGCAGCTTGGTGTACAGCGACTTGTTGATGCCGTGGGTGCCCACGGTACCCATCAGCAGCGTGTAGCCGTCGGCCGGGGCTTTGGCAACGATGTCCGCGCCGACATTGCCACCTGCACCTGCGCGGTTTTCTACCACGAAGGGCTGGCCAAATGCCTTCGACAACTCGGGCGCAACGGCACGGGCCAGGATGTCGGTGGTGCCACCCGGCGCAAACGGCACGACGATGCGCACCGGCTTGGAAGGCCAGGCCGTCTGGGCCAGCGCTGGCATCGCTGCCAGGCCCAGCGCCAGGCTGCCCAGAGCACCCAACGCCACACGGCGCAGGCGGAATGAAGTCGCTTTCATGGTGTCTCCCGAATGGATGATCCTAGATTTGGCGCCGGGCCGTTGTGCCCAGCGCGGACCACCGATTAGACACCTGCCGTGGCGTCAGTCGGCGAACTGCTTGGCGGCTTCGATGACCGGCTTGAGCTTGGCGATCTCGGACGCTACGAAGGCCTTGTGGGCAGCGGGCTCGATGCGCCCGTCGGTCACTACCACCGCGCCCAGCGCATCCTGCTTCTTGAGGAAGTCAGGGTCCTTCAGGGCCAGCTTGAGCGCGTCGTTGATCTGCTTGACCACCGCCGGCGGTGTGCCCTTGGGCGCATACAGGCCATGCCAGACCGTCAGGTCAAAACCCTTGAGCCCCATCTCCTGCAGGCTCGGGTAGTCCTTCAGCAGCTTGTGTTTTGACAGCGGCTTGGCCGTGGTCACGGCAAAAGCCTTCACGCGCCCGGTCTCGATCTGCTGCGTGGTGTTGGTGGTCTGGTCGCACATCAGGTCGACCTGCCCCCCCAGCAGCGCATTCATGGCCGGCGCCGTGCCGCCATACGGGATGGTGGTCATGGCATCGGTGGCCTTGACTGCCGATTGCCACATCAGGCTGCACAGGTGCGAAGCGGAACCCAGCCCGGCGTGGGCGATGTTGAGCTTGCCGGCGATGGCCTTGATGTAGTTCTCGAAATCGCGGTAGGTATTGGCAGGCAATTGCGGCTTGCCGATCAGCGTCATCGGTACTTCGCTGACCATGCCAAGGTACTCGAAGTCCTCCAGCGGCTTGTACTGGAGCTTCTTGTACAGGGCCGGCGCCGACGCCATGCCGATATGGTGCAACAGCAGGGTATGGCCATCGGGCGTGGCGCGCGCCACCTTGGTGGCACCGATCGTGCCGCCGGCGCCAGCGGTGTTCTCGACGACGAAGTTCGCACCTGGCAAGGTCTTGCGCATGGCCTCGCCCAACTGGCGCGCCACCAGGTCGGTCGGGCCACCGGCCGCGAATGGCACCACGATGGAGATGGGTTTGGAGCCCGGGAAACCCTGGGCCTGGGCAAACAGTGCGGTGGCAGCGGCCACCGCGACGAACAATTTCTTCATGTCGAACTCCCTGGAAAAGATGCTCCGTAGTGTATGGATCCACCACGCTGCGTCGATAGTGGAAACTACGTAAGCAATAGCCCTCGGCAGTGCCGCGCTTGACCGGATGAATTCAACCTAGATTCGGCAGTTGGACGCGCCCGAGCGGGCTGCGATGTGGTGCGCTGGCAAGGCGCGACGACGCTGCGGGCTCGTGCCCGCGAGGAGAAGCAACGCCGCCAGCGTGCCGCAGCGCGGCTCGATCGGGTGC
>JANMZX010000643.1:0-5063 GCA_031383745.1 Rhodoferax sp.
CGATGCGCCCCTGCCGCGACAACGAACGTTGCGGCGAGGCTCACAATTGCGCGAAGCGCTTGTGATGCCGGAGCCAACACCGCAGGGCAGTCTGCGCGTCCAGCGCCAGACCGCCCCACCATGAGCCCCCGCCGGGTCCCGACTGCCGCGACGCGCGCCGACGTCAACGCAAGAAACAGCGGAAAACCACAGCACAAGCCGACCAGCGAACGTCCGCTTTGGGCCGATAGCCGCCAATCGATACCCCGCGCAAGGGCGTGGATCCAGGTCAGTTGGCCAGCAGCATCTGCAGGATGATTCCGGTGGCGATGGCGATCAGCACGTAATCGCTGCCGGTCTGCACCCAGTGGTAACCGCGCGGGGGCGCGCTGAGCTGGTGCCCGCGCCAGTCGTCCACCACGTAGTAGGAGCCACGGTAGTTGGGTGGCAGCCGGTCGCCGCGGTAGTACTGGTGGTCCGGGCCGGCGCCACGGCCGTCGCCGCGTTGCGCCTGGTAGTAGGAGCCCTCGTACCGGCCGTAGCGCTGGTCGTTGCCGCGCTGGTCGCCGTACCTGCCGTCATGGCGCTGGTCGCTGCGCTGCCGGTAGTCGCGCTGGTCCACCCGGATGTCCTGTTGCCGCGCCCGGCCATTGTGCAAAGTACGCTCGCGCATGACCACACCCTCGTCGTTCGTGGTGCCATCCTTCTCGGCCCATGCCGGCGCGGTGGCGAGCAGCAGAACGATGGCGATGGCGGATGACAAATGTGTGCGGGTCATGTGGACCTCCTGATCGGTTTGAAGACAAGGTGCGGGATTGCAGCCTTCCTCCTGCCGCAGTGTCCGCGCCGCCACTGTGCGGCACAACACGCGGCGATATCCGAGCGGTAAAGTGTGTTGCGACAGGTGTCCTGCCGCAGCAACCTTGTCAGGGTGTGGCTGCTCAGCCCGGGCGCGCGAAGCGCTGCTCCAGGTAGGCCAGCAGCGTGCGCATGGTCTGCGCCTCGCCACCCACCGGCCTTCCGGCACGTGCGTTGTCGTTCCAGGCAAACAGGTCGATATGCAGCCAGTCCTGCTGCTCCGGTACGAAGTACTCCAGGAACAGCGCGGCGTTGATGGCCCCGCCCATGGCATTGCGCCCGGTGTTGACGATGTCGCCGATCGGGCTCTCGATGCCGGCCTTGTACGGCGCCCACAGCGGCATGTGCCACAGCGGGTCGTCGAGTTGCAGGCCCAGGTCGACCAGTTGGCGGGCGGTATCCATCTGGCGGCAGAACAGCGCAGGCAACTGGGGCCCGAGCGCCACGCGGGCGGCGCCGGTCAGGGTTGCCAGGTCGATGATGAGTTCGGGTTTGCCTTCAGCCGCATAGGCCAGCGCATCACACAGGATCACGCGTCCCTCGGCGTCGGTGTTGCCGATCTCGATGTGCAGGCCCTTGCGCGTCTTGAACACGTCGCCCGGACGGTAGGCATTGCCGGAGATGGCGTTCTCGACAGTCGGCAGCAGCACCTGCAGGCGCACCGGCAGCTTGAGCGCCATCACCAGCGCCGCCAGGCCCAGCGCGTGGGCGGCGCCGCCCATGTCCTTCTTCATCTGGCGCATACCTTCGGCGCCCTTGATGTCCAGGCCGCCGCTGTCGAAACATACCCCCTTGCCGACCAGGCACAGCAACGGGTCCTTGGCCTTGCCCCAGGTCAGTTCGATCAGCCGCGGCGCGCGTGTGCTGGCGCGCCCGACGGCGTGGATCGCGGGGAAGTTCTGCTTCAGCAGTGCGTTGCCCACCACCTGGCGGAATTTGGCGCCGTGCTGTTTGGCCACCACGCGGGCGGCGGCGGCCAGTTGCTCCGGGCCCATGTGTTCCGCCGGCGTGTTGACGAGGTCGCGTGTGGCCGCTATCACCGTGGCCAGCGCCATGCCGCGTTGTGCGTCGGCGCCTGGTGTCAGGTACAGGCGGGCGGCGGCGCGCCGGCGTGGTTTGTACAGGTCGAACTCGTAGGAGCCCAGTTCCCAGGACATCGCCGCCTGCTCTGCGGCCACATTCAGTCCCTGTCCGTCGGCCAGCCGGTAGTGGCCCTCTGGCAGGGCGGTGGGCAAGGCCGCCAGCGCAAACGGGTGGTCCGCCCGGGCCACGCCGGCAAACACCTGGCCCAGCGTGCCGTGCCCGTCGGGCACCAGCGCATGGCTGTCGGCGGCACCAGTGAAGCCGAGTGTCTTCAGCCAGTGGCGGGTGGGCGCGGGCAGGTTCGGCGCGAGTTGCTGGAATGCAGCGCGGTCCACCACGGTGATGGGGACGGCGCCGGCGGGGATGGTTTTCTGGAGGTGTACGGTCATGGCGGCATGGTAGCGCGCCGGCGCGCGATCAGGGCGCGGGTGTGGCGCGGATGAATGCGGCAATGGCTGCGGCCACTTCCGCGCCCTTGTCCTCCTGCAGGAAGTGGCCGGCATTGCGGGTGATGGCGTGGGGCTGTCCTTGCGCACCAGGCACCAGCTTCTGCCAGATCTTGTAGCCGCCACGTGTCACCGGGTCGCGGTTGCTGAACAGCGTCAGGAAGGGTTTGTCCCAGCGCTTGAACACTTCCCAGGCGGCCTCGTTGTTGGCGCGCTCCGGGTCCTTGGGCGAGGTGGGAACAAATCCAGGGAACAGGCGCGCGGCGACCATGTACCTGCGTGACGGGAAGGGCGCGTTGTAGGCCGCAACCTCCCGCTCGTCCAGCCCATGCACACAACCCGCCTTGACGATGCGGCCGATCGGGAACCAGGGGCTGTAGCGCGAGAACGCGCGCCAGATCTTGAAGGCGCGCGGAACGGCGCCTGTACCGGTGGGCAGGCCGCCGTTCGCCAGCACGATGCGGTCGAAACGCGCCGGGGACTGCGCCGCCAGGCGCAGGCCGATCAACGAGCCCCAGTCCTGGCAGAACAGGGTGACGTGGCGCAGGTCGAGCGCCTCCAGCCAGGCGTGCATCCACAGCACATGGTTCAGGTAGGAGTAGTCGGCCTTGCGCGCCGGCTTGTCCGAGCGCCCGAAACCCACCAGGTCAGGCGCCACCACGCGGTACCCTTCCTGCAGCAGCACCGGGATCATCTTGCGGTACAGGAAGGACCACGCCGGCTCGCCGTGCATCAGCAACACCACCGGTGCATCGCGCGGGCCCTCGTCGATGCAGGCCACGCGCAGCTCAGCCAGGTGGATGTAGTGTGGTGCCCAGGGGAAGTCGGGCAGGTTGGCAAAACAGTCTTCGGGCGTGCGCAGGACCTGGCCGATGACGGGCAGCTTTCTCATGACGGTGGCCTTCAGGTGTGGCATCAGAAGCGCGCCTTCACATGTATGTCGGTGGAGCCCGGTGGCAGGCTGAAGAAGTCGCCGTCCCTGGCAACGCGCAGCGGCCCGGTGAAGATGCCGGGGGCGTCGCCCAGAAACGCCTGCTCCATGCCCGGGAACGGCAGCCCCGGCACGATGTGGTTGAGCAGCAGGTAACGCACTTTGGCGTCGCGTGCGATCTCGGCCGCCTGCTCGGGCGTGGTGTGGTAGTTGAGCACGTCGTTGAAGATCTTCTTCAGCTTCGGCCTCCCGGCCTGGGCGGCGCCGTTCTCCAGCACCGCCATCAGCGGCTCGGACAATGCTTCGTGCACCAGCAGGTCGACGCCCTGGGCTTCGCGCTGCACCGAGGCGGACTTCTTGGTGTCGCCGCTCAGCACCACGCTGCGGCCCTTGTAGCTGATACGGTACCCCACAGCCGGGTGGATCGGCGCGTGGTCCACGTTGAAGGCGACGATCTCCAGGTCGCCGTCCTTCAGCACCACCACGCGGCCGTCCGCGCCCGGAATGAAGGTCTGCGCCAGCGCGCCGAACCCGCTGGCCGGCACGGTGGCGTCGTTGTGGTGCGCCACGCGGTAGTGCTGGTCCTGCGCATAGGCCTGGCGCAAACCCGCCACCACCTGGTCCACACCTTGCGGGCCGTATACGGGAACTGGCGTGGCATTCGCGGTGCTCACCCAGCGTTGCAACAGCAGTTCGCCCAGCCCGTCGATATGGTCGCTGTGAAAGTGTGTCAGGAAGATCGCCTCGATGCGCCCGTGCACAAAACCCAGCTTGCCGATGTTGCGCGCGCTGCCGCTGCCGGCGTCGAACACGAACAGGCGTTTGCCCGCCACCACGGTGGTGCAGGGGCCGAAACGCCGGTCGTCGGGGAACGGCGAGCCCGCGCCGCAGACACCCACATGCAGGCCGTCCGGCAACTCGCCCAGCAGGTCGGCCCCCAGCCGCGCTGCCACCACGTTGCGGGCCACCAGCATGCTCAGCGGGCCGCGGAACACATAGGCCGCGGCAGCGGCGAGCGCTGCCAGCAGCAGGATCGAGACAGCAGTCTTGCGGATGTTCATGGTCGGGCTTTCAGCGTGACGTCTGGCAAGGACCGGCGCGATGGCGATGCGCAGGCATGTCTGGTGGGGTCGCTCACTGGTGCACCTTCGTGCTGCGCACTGCGGGTTTCGCTCCTGGGGCGGCCCGGCGCGCTCATACGCCGAAGATGCGCGCCAGCCGCACCATGGCGCCCTGCGCCCAGGGCGCCACATAACGCAGCCGGGGCCGTGTGGCTTCGCTGCCCCTGACGATCTGGGCCACGATGGACTGGGTGTCCCGCGCTTCCAGAAACTCGAAGGTGCGCTTCTCTTTCGCCTGCATGGCTGCGGCCTGCGCACTGAAGTAGGACTGCTCGCCCATCCAGGCGTATTTGCGCCCGGTCATCGCCTGGTTGAATCCGGTGTGGATGGCGCCGGGCTCGATCAGCGACACATGCACGTTGCAGCGCAGCTGGTCGAGTTCTGCGCGCAGGCCGGCGCCGGCCGCCGAGAGCGCGAACTTGGTCATCGAATACGGCATCAGGAATGGCATCGGGATGCGCCCGGCAATCGAACTGACAAACAGCACCGTGCCACGCCGGCGCCCGATCATGCCCCTGAGCGCGACCTGCGTCAGCGCGAGTGTGGCAAACAGGTTGACCTCGAACACCTTGCGGATGCGCTCCATGTCCACTTCGGCCAGCGAGCCCGATTCGCCGACGCCGGCGTTGTTGAGCAGCACGTCGA
>JANMZX010000660.1:0-1706 GCA_031383745.1 Rhodoferax sp.
ATGCCGGGCATCGAGCCCGTGGATTGAGCTGCATGCAACAAGGAAGAACCCGATGACCACCCTGAGCCCCACCGACTCCGCCTTCCTGTGGCTGGAAACCCGCAACCAGCCGATGCACGTGGCCGGCCTGAACATCTACTCTCCGCCCGACGGTGCCGGGCCAGATTTCGTCGCGCGGTTGCTGGCGCAGTGGGGGCGCTACCTGAAGGCGGTGCCCCCCTTCAACCAGCGCCCGGCGCTGCGCATGGGCCTGTGGCACTGGGAGGAAGACAAGGAATTCGAGCTCGACTACCACCTGCGCCACCTGGCTCTGCCCCACCCGGGGCGCATCCGCGAACTGCTGGCGATGGTGTCGCGCCTGCACGGCAACCTGATGGACCGCAACCGCCCGCTGTGGGAGGCCTACATCATCGAAGGCCTGCCGGGCGGGCGCTTCGCCACCTACATCAAGATCCACCACGCACTGGTGGACGGCGTGACCGGCGCGAAGATGATGGCAGATGGCCTGTCGGGCTCGGCGAAGGAGCACAAGCCGCCGCTGTGGGCGCAGTCGCTGGCCGCGCTGCCGGCCTCGCGAGGCAAAGGCGCCGCACCCGGGCTGCTGGCCCAGCTGGCCGACGCGGCGCGCGCCGGCCGCGAGATCCTGCCCGGCATCGGCAGCGGCCTGTGGGACATGCTGCGCAGCGATAGCACCAGCGCCACCGCGGCCCGGCCGTTCCAGGCGCCACCCACGCCGTTCAATGTCGAGATCTCCGGCTCGCGGCGCTTTGCGGCGCAGTCGTATTCGCTGGCGCGGCTCAAGCGCATCGGCGAGGCGACCGGTGCCACCGTCAACGATGTGACGCTGGCAATCTGCTCCGGCGCACTGCGCAAGTACCTGGAGGCACACAGCAAGCTGCCGAGAAAACCCCTGATCGCGATGGTGCCGGTGTCGCTGCACGGTGAGACCGACGCCGGCGGCAACCAGGTGACCCTGCTGCTGGCCAACCTGGCCACGCACCTGGCGGAACCGCTGGCACGGCTGCAGGCCATCGTGCAAAGCACCACCGAGGCCAAGGCCCGGCTGTCGAAGATGCCGCGCCTGCAGAAGATGGCGCACGGCATGACGACAGCGGCCCCGCTGGGCCCGGCCATGGTGACCGGCAGTGCGCGCAGGCACCCGGTGTTCAATCTGGTCATCTCCAACGTGCCGGGCCCGAAACACACGCTGTACCTCGACACGGCGCGGCTCGACGAGGTGTACCCGGTGTCCATCCCCACGCACTATCTGGCGCTGAACATCACCATCAGCGGGTATGGTGACCGGCTCGGCTTCGGCTACACCGCCTGCCGGCGTTCGGTGCCGGCACTGCAGCGCATGCTCGACTACACCGACAAAGCGATCAACGAGCTCGAGCAGGCCCTGACGGCATCACCTGCCGCGCCCGTGCGCGTGCCCATGCCTGGGCGTGCGGGAACGGTACGCAAGAAACCGGTGCCGCGTGCCGGTGCACCGAGGCCAGCGGCGGCGCGGGTGGCGAAGACAGCGCCAGCGACGCGCGCACCCCGGCGCAAGGCGGCGCCATGAAGGCCGCGGGCGCATCGTCCGCCCGCAGTTGGCGGCGCGCTTTCACCGTAGCGGCGGTGCTGGCGCTGGCCATCGCACTGCTGGTCCAGTGGTTGCGCGCACTGGATGCGTCCCTGCCCCCGACAGCCACTTCGGGTGA
>JANMZX010000136.1:0-10691 GCA_031383745.1 Rhodoferax sp.
GTCGGGGTGGGGGTGCCCAACCTGACCCGCGCCCAGGCGCGCCCGCCGCGCCAGGCACGCATGGTGCCGCACGGCAACCTCAACGTACTCGACCCGATCTGGACCACGCAGAACATGGCGGCCTACCACGGCGCCATGATGTACGACACGCTGTACGGCATCGATGGCAACTTCAACCCGCAGCCGCAGATGGTGGGCAAGAGCGACATCTCGGCCGACAAGAAGACCTACACCTTCGAACTGCGCCCCGGCCTCAAATGGCACGACGGCACCCCTGTGACCGCGCGCGACTGTGTGGCCTCGCTGCGCCGCTGGCAGGCCAAGGATGGCGCCGGCACCCACCTGTTCGCCCGGGTCGCCGACACCCCGGTCGTCGACGAGAAGACCTTTCGCATCGTGCTCAAGGAGCCTTACGGACTGCTGATCGAGGCACTGGCCAAGACCAGTACACCCGTGTGTTTCATGATGAAGGCCGAGATCGCCGCGACCGACCCGAACACCCAGATCACCAAACATATCGGCTCGGGCCCGTTCAAGTTCGTCGAGTCCGAGTACCGCGACGGCGTGCGCGTGGTCTACGATCGCAACCCCGACTACGTGCCGCGCAGCGAACCGGCCTCGGGCATTGCCGGCGGCAAGGTGGTCAAGCTCGACCGCGTGATCTGGGACATCATGCCGGACGCCCAGACCGCCGCCTCGGCGCTGCAGACCGGTGAGGTGGACTTCTTCGAGGTGCCTCCGATCGAGATCCTGCCGGCACTGGCGGCGGCACCGGGCGTCAAGGTCGAGGTGTTCAACAAGTTCGGCAATGTCGGCTATTGCCGCCTGAACCACCTGCACCCGCCGTTCAACAACCTGAACGCGCGCAAGGCCGCGCAGCTGGCCGTCAACCAGGAAGACATCCAGCGCGCAGCCGTCGGCAACAAGGACTACTACCAGACCTGCGGCTCGCATTTCACCTGCGGCTCGCCGATGGGTGTGGAAGACGGATCCGAAGTCCTGATGATGAAGGCGCCGATGGCCGAACGCCAGGCCAAGGCGCGCGAACTGCTCAAGCAGTCCGGCTACGACGGCAAGCCGATCGTGCTGCTGCACGCGACCAACATCCATGTCATGAACCAGACCATGCTGGTGATTGCGCAGAACCTGCGTCAGGTCGGCTTCAACGTGCAACTCGCCTCCAGCGACTGGGGCGGCGTCGTCACCCGCCGCTCCAACCAGAGCCCTCCGGAGCAGGGCGGCTGGAACGTGTTCTTCACCTGGGGCGGTGGCAACGCAACCGCCAACCCGATCGCGCTGTCGGCCCATGCCGCCACCGGCAAGACCGCCTGGTTCGGCTGGCCGGACAACCCACAGACCGAAACCATGCGCACCGAATGGTCGGCTGCACCCACGCTGGCGGCACGCCGTGCGATCGCGCAGCGCATGAACAAGCACATGATGGACTATGTGCACGACATCAAGACCGGCCAATGGGTAGGGCCGGTGGCCTACCGCGCCGACCGGTTGCGCGGATTGATCCAGGTGCCCGAGATCATCCCGTGGTGGGGCGTGGAGCGTTACGCTTGACGGCGGACCGGCCTACCTCCGTGCCGCGCACTGCGCTGCGAGCTTGCGTGAAGCGGCGCGGCGCGCATGTGGCTTGTCGCTGATGCTGCCCGCGCCGGTCGCCCGGGCGTGATCTCCCCGAGCGTCAAGCCCGCCTGATGCTGTCCTACGTCATCCGTCGCCTGCTCGGTGTGATACCGGTGATGCTGATCGTCGGCATCTTCGTGTTCTCGCTGCTGCACCTGGCACCGGGTGACCCGGCGGCGATCATCGCCGGCGACACCGCAACCGCGCAGGACATCGCACGTATCCGGACCAACCTGGGCCTGGACCGCCCCCTGCTCGAGCAGTTCGCGAGCTGGGGGTGGGCCACCTTGCGTGGCGACCTGGGGGTGTCGATGTTCTCCAACATTCCCGTCACGAAACTGATGGGGCAACGCGCTGGTGCGACCGGGTCGCTGGCCGTGACGACCATGCTGGTTGCGGTGGTGATCGCCGTGACGCTCGGCGTGCTGGCGGCGTGGAAGGCCGGCTCCCTGCTCGATCGCGCCGTGATGGGGCTGGCGGTCATGGGCTTCTCGGTGCCGGTGTTCGTCGTCGGCTACATCCTGGTGTATTTCGTCGCGCTGCAGTGGCGCTGGCTGCCGGTACAAGGCTACAAGGAGTTGTCCGAAGGCTTCTGGCCCTGGTTGCGCCACCTGATCCTGCCCTCGGTGGCACTGGGCCTGGCCTATGTGGCGCTGATCGCCCGCATCACCCGCGCCAGCATGCTCGAAGTGCTGTCCGAGGACTACATCCGCACCGCCAACGCCAAAGGGGTGGCCGCGCTGCCGATGCTGCTGCGCCACGCACTGCAAAATGCGGCGGTACCCATCGTCACGGTGGTGGGCATCGGCATCGCATTGCTGATCTCCGGCGTTGTCATCACCGAGACCGTGTTCAACATACCCGGCATCGGCCGCCTCGTGGTGGATGCCATTGCGCGTCGGGACTACCCGATCATCCAGGGGACCATGGTGGTATTCGCCGGCATCTATGTGCTGATCAATCTGCTGGTCGACCTGTCCTACGGCCTGCTCGACCCGCGAATCCGCTACCACTGATGGCAGACGGCAACCTACATGCCAGGGCCGCCGAGTTCCTGCGGCGCCATCCGACCATCGTGGTCGGGGCGACGCTGTTGTTGCTGGTGGTCTTGGCCGCAATCCTGGCCCCGTATGTCACACGCGACCCGATCCTGCTGGAGCCGATCAACCGGCTGAAAGCCCCGTCGGCAGAGTTCTGGATGGGCACCGACAGTCTGGGACGCGATGTCTTTGCGCGCACCGTCCATGGCGCGCGCATCTCGCTGCTGGTCGGGTTGACGGTGGCCATCATCTCGGTGCTCAGCGGACTGGTCATCGGACTGCTGTCGGGCTACTTCAGCCGCGTCGATGCCGTCGTCATGCGCGTGATGGACGGCGTGATGGCGATCCCGGCGATCCTGCTGGCGATCGCCCTGGTCGCGTTGCTGGGCGCCAGCGTGAAGGTGGTGATCATCGCCATTGCCATTCCCGAGATTCCGCGCGTTACCCGACTGGTGCGCGCGGTGGTGCTGTCGGTGCGCGATCTCCCCTTCGTCGAGGCGGCGCGCTCCAACGGCACCCGCGTGGCCAAGCTGTTGCGCCGCCACATCCTGCCCAGCACCGTGGCGCCGCTGATCGTGCAGGGCACTTTCATCTGCGCCTCGGCCATCCTCACGGAAGCCGGCCTGAGTTTCCTGGGCGCAGGCACGCCGCCGGAGATCCCGACCTGGGGCAACATGATCGCGTCCAGCCGCCTGTACCTGCAGATCGCGCCCTGGACCATCTTCGCGCCGGGCATCTGCCTGGCCCTCGTGGTGCTGGCTGTCAACCTGCTGGGTGACGGCCTGCGCGACCGGCTCGATCCCCGCATTTCCCGGCGCATGTGATGCAACCCATCCTCGCCATCGACGACCTGCACACCCGCTTCTTCACCCGCGACGGCGTGGTGCGGGCGATCGAAGGGCTTTCGCTCACCGTGCAGGCCGGAGAGGTTCTGGGCATCGTGGGGGAAAGCGGCTGCGGCAAGTCGGTCACCGCGTTGTCGGTGATGCGCCTGATCCCGTCGAATTCGGGACGCATCGTGCAGGGCTCGGTCAAGTTTGAAGGCAAGGACCTGGCCACGCTCGACGACACGCAGATGCGCACCATCCGCGGCAACCAGATCGCGATGGTGTTCCAGGAGCCGATGACCTCGCTCAACCCGGTGCACACCGTGGGCGCGCAGATCGCCGAGGCGGTGCGTATCCACCAGGGCCTGTCCAAGTCGGCGGCGCTGGCGCGCGCCGTGGAGATGCTGGGCCTGGTGCGCATCCCCGACGCGGCGCGCCGCGTCAACGACTACCCGCACCAGTTCTCGGGAGGCATGCGCCAGCGCGTGATGATCGCCATGGCGCTGTCGTGCAACCCCAAGCTGCTGATCGCCGACGAGCCCACCACCGCGCTCGACGTGACGATCCAGGCGCAGATCCTCAAGCTGATGCTGGAGCTCAACGGCCGCGTCGGCGCTGCCATCATGCTGATCACGCACGACCTCGGCGTGATCGCCGAGACGGCACACCGGGTGGTGGTGATGTACGCCGGGCGCAAGGTCGAGGAGGCCACGGTCGATGCGCTGTTCGAGCAGCCGGTGCATCCCTACACACGCGGTCTGATGGCGTCGATTCCGCGTGGCCGACAGGGCGCGCGCACCCGGCGCCTGAGCGAGATCCCCGGCATCGTGCCGTCCCTGCGCGAGACCGTGCCGGGCGAGCCGGCGTTCAAGGGCTGCGCGTTCGCGCCGCGCTGCGGTTTTGCCGCGCCGCGTTGCCACGAGCACGCGCCACCGCTGCTGCAGTACGACGCCGCGGGCGTGGTGCATGCGGTGCAGGGCCCGCCTGTGGCGGGCGCCCACCTGGCCGCCTGCTGGGAAATCGAGAAGGTCATCGCCTCATGAGCCCCGCCGGGCCGCTCCCAAGGGGCTCGCACCGCAGCCCGCAGGGCGAATGTACCCTGATGAGCCCGCCGGGCCGCCCCAAGGGCAAATACCGCAATGCGCAGCATGGAGGTTTCCCATGACAGAAGTGCTGCGCGTCGAGGGCCTGCAGAAGCTGTTCCCGGTGCGCCGGGGCATTCTTCAGCGCGTCGCCGGCCATGTGCGTGCCGTCGATGGGGTGTCGTTCGCCATACAGGCCGGTGAGACACTGTGCCTGGTGGGTGAATCCGGCTGCGGCAAGTCCACCGTGGGCAAGACCATCCTGCGGCTGCAGGAGCCGACGGCCGGCCAGATCTGGCTCGGCGGCACCGAGGTGACCACGCTGGACGAAGAACAGATGCGGGTGCACCGGCGCCAGGTGCAGATGGTGTTCCAGGACCCGTATTCCTCGCTCAACCCGCGCATGCGCGCCGGCCAGATCATCGCCGAACCACTGGAGAACTTCGGCCTGGCCGAAGGCGCCGACAAGGAGCGGCAGGTGCACGCGCTGCTGGAGAAAGTCGGCCTGCGCAAGGACGCCGCCGAGCGGTTCCCGTTCGAGTTCTCGGGCGGCCAGCGCCAGCGCCTGGGCATCGCGCGCGCGCTGGCGCTCAACCCGCGGCTGATCGTGGCCGACGAACCGGTGTCCGCGCTCGATGTGTCGGTGCAGGCCCAGGTGCTCAACCTGCTGATGGACCTGCAGGAGGAGTTCGGGCTGGCCTACCTGTTCGTGTCGCACGACCTGGCCGTGGTCGAGCACATCGGCCACCGCATCGCGGTGATGTACCTCGGGCGCATCGTCGAACTGGCCCCCAAGGAGCGCATCTTCGCCCAGCCCCTGCACCCCTACAGCGAAGCCCTGATGGCCGCTGCACCGATCGCCGACCCGAAGGCGCGGCGAAAGCGCCTGGTGATCGAGGGCGATGTGCCCAGCCCGATGAACCCGCCCGCCGGTTGCCACTTCCACACCCGCTGCCCCTATGCGATCGACCGCTGCCGGCAGGAATACCCGCCGCTGCAGGAGATTGCGCCCGGCCATGTGGTGGCCTGCCACCTGCGCACCAAGGACACACTGGCCACGGCATGAAACACCACGGCGAAGCCCACGCAAATCCCGTTCACCTCCCCGAAAGCGGCGGCAAACCGTGTCCGTTCGCGTTGAGCATCAGCGTCCGGTTCGTTCTTCGCGATGCTGAAAGTCCCGCTGCGCAACTCAGCGCCACAAAGGCCCGATGGACATCCTGACCCAACTCGGCGTGCCACGGCGTATCAACGTCGCCGGCACCCTGACCCGGCTCGGTGGCAGCCTGATGGAGCCCGAGGTGCTGCAGGCCATGGCGCAGGCGGCCGGTGCATCGGTCGACATCGCCGAACTGCAGACCGCCGCCAGCGGAGTCATCGCCCGCGTCACCGGCGCCCAGGCCGGCATCGTCACCTCGGGCGCCGCAGCGGGCCTGACCCTGGCCACGGCCGCCTGCCTGGCACGCTGGGATGTGGCGCGCATGGCCGCGCTGCCCGACACCCGTGGCATGCCCAACCAGGTGCTGATGGCGCGCAGCCACCGCAACAGCTACGACCATGCGATCCGGCTGGCGGGCGCGCAGATCGTCGACATCGGCCACAACGACCGCGGCACCGGCGCCGGCATCCGCGGCCTGGAGCCCTGGGAGATCGACACCGCCATCACCGAACAGACTGTCGCGCTGGTGTTTGTTGCCACCGCGCAAACGCTGGACGACCTGCCCGCGGTGCTGGAGGTGGTGCACGCACGCGGCCTGCCGGTGGTCGTCGATGCCGCCGCGCAACTGCCGCCGCGCGCCAACCTGCAACGCTTCATCACGGCGGGCGCCGACCTGGTGGTGTTCAGCGGCGGCAAGGCGATCGGCGGCCCGCAGGCCAGCGGCATCCTGGCCGGGCGACGCGATCTGGTCGGCTCGGCGCTGTTGCAGATGATGGACATGGACGTGAGCCCGCAGACCTGGTCGCCCGCCGCCCTGATCGACCGCCAGGCGCTCCGGGGCATCCCGCACCACGGGATCGGCCGCGGCTTCAAGGTCGGCAAGGAGGAGATCGCCGGGCTCGTCTGCGCACTGGAGCGTTTTGTGGCGCGCGACGAAGCCGCGCACGCCGCCGCGCTGGCAGCGCGCCTGCAGGCCATCGCCGGTGCGCTTGCGGGCGTGCCGGGCCTGTCGACACGACTGATCGCAGCCACCGAGCGCTCCCCGATACCGACGCTCGAACTCGACCTCGGCCCGCGCGCACTGGCCATCGTCGAGCGTCTGCAGGCCGGCAGTCCGCCGGTGCATGTGGGCGAGCGCCTGGTCGATACCGGCATCCTCGGCATCAACCCCCAGACCCTGCGTGCCGAGGACGATGCCGTCCTGGTGCGCTGCCTCATCCACGCCTGCAGGAGCACCGAATGACCGCCACCAGCCCGAGCCACGACCTGATCCTGCGCGGTGCGCGCGTGATCGACCCGTCCCAGAACCTCGACCGCGTGGCCGACGTGCGCTTCACCGCCGGCCGGGTGGCGGCCATCGGTGACCAGCTGGTTGCCGGCCCTGGCACCGAAGTGCGCGATGTGCGCGGCAAGGTCGTCACTCCCGGCCTGATCGACCTGCACACCCATGTCTACTGGGGTGGCACCTCGATCGGGGTGGATGCGGTAGCCCTGGCGCGCACCAGCGCCACTGCCACCTTTGTGGACGCCGGCACGGCGGGGCCGGGCAACTTCCCCGGTTTTCGCAAACACGTGATCGAACCGGCGCTGCCGGTGCGCATCCTGCCGCTGCTCAACCTGTCGTTCGCCGGCATCTTCGCATTCTCGGGCACGGTGATGGTCGGCGAATGCGAGGATCTGCGCCTGCTCGACCTCAAGGAGTGCACCCGTGTGGCTCAGGAACACGCCGACCTGGTCGTGGGCATCAAGGTGCGCGTGGGGCGTGGGGCGAGCGGCAACTCCGGCATCGCACCCATGGACATGGCGCTCGAAGTGGCCGAGGCCACCGGCCTGCCGCTGATGGCGCACCTGGACCACCCGCCGCCGTCACGGCTGGAGGTGATGTCGCGCCTGCGCAAGGGCGACATCCTGACGCACTGCTTCCGCCCCTTCCCGAACGCGCCCGCGCACCCGGGCGGCGGCGTACGGCCCGAGGTGCTGGCGGCGCGCGAACGCGGCGTGATCTTCGACATCGGGCACGGCGCGGGCTCCTGCGGATTCGCCACCAGCCGGGCGATGCTGGCGGCCGGCTTCAAGCCCGACGTGATCTCCAGCGACGTGCACATCCTGTCGATCGACGGGCCGGCCTACGACCTGCTGCAGACGCTGGCGAAGTTCCACGCGCTTGGCATGAGCCTGCCCGAGGTGGTGGCCTGCGGCAGCACGAACGCAGCCCATGCCATCCGCCGGCCCGACCTCGGCACACTGAAGATCGGATCGGTCGGCGAGGCCAGCGTCTTCGAGGTGCTGACCGAACCCACCGAGTACAAGGACGTCGTGGGCGAGGTGATCACCGGCACCCACCGCTTCGTGGCCCGCGGGCTGGTGCTCGACGGCAAGTGGTGGACCTGAGAAGCACACAAGGAGCATGACCATGTCCCAACCCAGCATGATCTTCACCGACATCGACTACCAGCGCCAGGGCAAGCAGGTGGACTGGCTGAACCTGCCCCATTCCGTCACGCGTTCGGCCTACGGGGCGATCTCGATCCCGATCGCGGTGATCCGCAATGGCGAGGGCCCCACCGTCTTCCTGATGGCGGGCAACCACGGCGACGAATACGAGGGCCAGATCGTGCTCACCAGGCTGATCCGCGAACTCGAGCCGGAGCATGTTCAGGGCCGCGTGATCATCCTGCCGGCCGCGAATCTGCCGGCTGCCATGGACGGTGCCCGTGTATCGCCGATCGACCAGGGCAACCTGAACCGGGCGTTTCCGGGCGATCCGCACGGCACACCGACGTTTGCGATCGCGCACTACATCGACAGCATCCTGTACCCGATGGCCGACTTCCACCACGACCTGCACTCGGGTGGCTCGTCGCTGAAGTACATGCCGTTCTGCTCCATGCGCAAGAGCGGCGACGCGGCGCTCGATGCACGCTCGCTGGCGGCGCTTCAGGCCTTCGATGCGCCATTGAGCATGGTGTGGGCCTACAACCCCGAGAACCGGCTGGCGGGGGCTGCGGCGGCGCGGCGCGGACTGGTGTCGCTGGGCGGCGAATTCGGCGGCGGCGGCAATGTCGACCGCGGCAGCCTCGCCATGCTGGACCGCGGCGTGCGCAACTTCCTGCAGTGGTCCGGTGTCATGGCGGACAACACGCCCCTGCCTCCGCCGCGCGGAACCCGGCTGGTCGAGGTGAACAGCCGCGACCACTATGTCTATGCCACCGATGGCGGCTTGCTGGAGCCCTTGGTCGACCTGGGCAGCGAGGTCAGGCAGGGCGACCTCGCCGGCCAGATCCACTTTGTGGACAACCCGGCGCGCGCACCAGTGCCGTGCTTCTTCCGGCGTGCCGGCATGGTGGTGTGCCAGCGGCATTTCGGCCGCGTCGAACGCGGGGACTGCGTGGCGCATCTGGCCACCGACGTCTGAGCCTGTCGCATCGGGTGCCGGGCTGGGGCCGCCGGCCAGCGGACGTCACAGCCGCGCGGTGGTGCCCGACTCCTCCAGCACCAGCAGGGCGTCGATCGGCTCGGGCTTGTGCAACAGGAAGCCCTGCGCGTAGTCCACGCCGATCGGTCCGAGTCGCTGCAGCACTTCCGGCTGGTCGACGAACTCGGCCACCGTCTGCACGCCCACGACCTTCGCCACTTCCACGAAACAGCGCACCGCCGCTTCATCCAGCGGGTCGCTCACCAGGTCGCGGATGAACTGGCCATCGATCTTCAGGATATCCACCCGCAGCGTCTTGAGGTAACCAAACGATGACGCGCCAGCGCCGAAGTCGTCCAGCGCGACCCGCACGCCGGCCTCGCGGACATGTTCGATGAACAGCGCGGCGTCGGCCATGTTGGTGACGGCGGCGGTTTCGGTGATCTCCAGGCACAGCCGCGCGCGGATGTCGGCGCCGGCCTCCGACAGCACTTCCGAAGCCCAGCGATGGAACGCCCGGTCTCCGACGGACTGGCCCGACAGGTTGATGCACAACATGCTGATGACCGGCAGCGCGGGCCGCGCCAGCATCCAGTCGATGGCGGTCTTGAGCACCCAGCGATCGATGCGCGTGGCCAGCTGGAAACGCTCCGCCGCCGGCAGGAACACGCCCGGTGCAATCAACGAACCGTCGGTATCGCGCATGCGCAGCAGCACTTCTGCATGCAGGCCCGTATCTGGCTGGCCCAGCCCGAAAATGCGCTGCGCAAACAGCACGAAGCGGCCCTCGTCGAGGGCGGACTCGATGCGCGAGGTCCACTGCATCTCGCCCTGACGGGCGCGCATGGCCATGTCGGTGTCGAACCAGGTATGCACGCGGTTGCGCCCGGCCTCCTTGGCCGCATAACACGAAGTGTCGGCCGCCTGCAGGATGGCAGCGGTATTGCTCCAGCGCGCATCGACCGGCACCAGGCCGATGCTGGTGCCGATGCGAAAACGCCGCCCATCGTGCACGAAACGGAAGTCGTCCATGCGGTCGCAGACCTTCTGCGCCACGCGCTGCGCCTGTTCGATGCTGCAGTGGTCCAGGATCATGGCGAACTCGTCGCCACCGAGCCGGGCCACGGTGTCGCGGGTCCGGACCGCGTCGGTCAGCAGCTTGCCCATCTGTTGCAGCAACTGGTCGCCGGCGGTGTGGCCGCAGGCATCGTTGACCAGCTTGAACTGGTCCAGGTCCACATACAGCAGCGCGTGCTGGCTGTGGTCCTCGCGCGCCTTGGCGAGGGCGCGGAACAGGCGGGTTTCGAATTCGCCACGGTTGACCAGACCGGTCAGCGCGTCGTGCGCCGCCCGGTAGCTGATCTCGCCCGACATACGGCGCTGCTCCGTGACATCGTGGAACACCATCACCACACCCAGCAACTCGCCGTCTGCGCTGCGGATGGGCGCAGCGGAGTCCTCGATGCCGAACTCCTCGCCGTTGCGCGACACCAGCAGCGTGCGATTGGCCAGGCCGACCACGTGGCCCTCGGC
>JANMZX010000667.1:0-11971 GCA_031383745.1 Rhodoferax sp.
GAACGGCATTCACGCGATGGCACTGCACGGCAACAAGAGCCAGGCTGCGCGCACCCAGGCCCTGAGCGGGTTCAAGAGCGGCGAGATCCGCGCCCTGGTGGCCACCGATATCGCGGCGCGCGGCATCGACATCGACGACCTGCCGCACGTGGTGAATTACGACATCCCCAACGTGTCGGAAGACTACGTGCACCGCATCGGCCGCACAGGCCGCGCGGGCGCCGATGGCGCCGCTGTGAGCCTGGTGTGCCTGGACGAGGAAGGCTTCATGCAGGACATCGAGCGCTTCACCAAGCAGAACATCGAGGTGCAGGTGGTAGAGGGCTTCGGCCCTGAAACCGGTGAACACGCCGAACCGATCGCCATGGGTCGCCAGACGATCTGGGGCGGTGCCGGCAAGCCGCCGAGCCGCGACGTGATGATGGCGGCGGCCAAGGCCGCGCGTACCGAGATGATGCAGCGCGTGCGGGACAACAAGGGCAGCAACGGTGGCGGCGGCGGCGGTGGCGGGCGCGGTGGCAGCAACGGTGGCGGTGCCCGCTCCGGCGGCGGTCGCAACGGTTCGTCGGCCGGGCGGGGTGCGTCGGGTGGAGGCGGGTATGGCGACGGTGGTGCTGGCCGGCAAGGCGGCGCGGGCGGCTACGCACCTGCTCGCAACGCCGGCGCCGACCGGCAACCCGACCCGCTGCGTGGCGGGGGCAACGTGGCGCCGCGCACCGGCGCGCCGCGTGAGCCCGATCCGATGCGCACCAGCGTGGACATGATGGCCGAACGCAGCGGCGCACGCCGCGGCGGCGGCGGTGGCGGTGGCGGCGGTTATGGCGGTAATCGAGGCGGAGGTTCTTATGGTGGAGGTGGTGGTCGCTCCGGCGGCGGGACGGGTGGCTTTGGTGGCGGGGGCAACGGGTCTCGTGGGCCGGGAGGTACTCGCGGCTCTTTTGGCCGATAGGCACTCACGCGCCATCCACACGATCGGACGCCGGCCCACCGGCCTGCGCGATCCGAAACTGACCGAACACCTGGCCGCCGACCTCACGGCACCGCCAGCCGGCCTGCCGGCGCTTGACGATGTCTATATCGCGCTCGGCACCACCATAAAGGTGGCCGGCAGCGCAGCGGCCTTTCGTGCGGTCGACCTTGACGCGGTGCTTGCAGTGGCGCTTGCCGCACGCAAGGCCGGCGCAACCCGTGCCGGCGTCGTCAGCGCGATGGGCGCGAATCCACGCTCACCGGTGTTCTACAACCAGATCAAGGGCGAGATGGAAGCGCAACTCGCGGGCCTCGGGTTTACCAGCCTGGTGATCGCGCGGCCGTCCCTGCTCGATGGCGATCGCGCCGCGCTGGAACAGCCCGGGCGCGCCGCCGAGGGTGCGGGGCTGGCGCTGATGCGTCTGCTACGGCCGGTGATCCCCGCCAACTACCGCGCCGTGCGAGCCGCGGACGTGGGCCGCGCACTGGTGCACGCGATGCAGCAGGCGCAGCCAGGCACGCGCGTGCTGCTGTCGGGGGAAATGCAGCCGGGCTGAGCTCCAGCCGCATTCGACGATCGAGACGTCGTGAACGCCGTCGTGGGCAAAAAACTAAATATTCATATGGTGTTGCAAGCGGCAACAAGCGGTCAACCGCCGAATCCAGGTTCAATCGTTCAGGACGAATGTGACCTTCAGGATTACCTTGTATCCGGACACCTTGCCATTGTCCACAGTCACCTCCTGGTCCTTGACCCAGGCGCCCTTGACATTCTTGAGGGTCTTGTTGGCGCGGTCTACGCCTTGATTGATCGCATCCTCAAAACTCACCTTGCTCACACTGCTGATTTCGGTAACGCGCGCGACGGTCATGATCTGCCTTTCAAATGCACCCCACTCGGGGCGGTAGTTCCGCCTGCGCCATGCGATGCAGGCGACGAAGGAACAAGTCTGCGGCCGGGCGCGGCTCCGTTCTGTGCGTTCGCCAACATATCCTGCCCGGACAAGTGGCGGCAGACATGGCGCACATCGGTCCGCCTTTTGGGTGGGTGGCGTTGTCACCCAGCCGGTGACTTGCATCGCGGGTACACATCCCAGTATCCACGCGGCCTTGCCATCGCAATCAAGCGGTCGACTGCGGTTGCAAGGTTCAACCTGGATTTGGCAGTTGGGCGGGCCCGAGCGGGCTGCGATGTGGTGGGCTGGCAAGGCGCGACGACGCTGCGGGCTCGTGCCCGCGAGGAGAAGCAACGCCGCCAGCGTGCCACAACGCGGCTCGATCGGGTGCGTAGCGCTCTCACCCGGATGGTGAACGCCGTCGTGAGTACAAGACTCAATATTCATACGGAGTTGCAAGCGGAAACAAGCGGTCAACTGCCGAATCCAGGTTCAATGACCGGTCTGGGCCAGACCGCGTCGTTCGACCTCCGACTACCGAATGCAATCGGACGCACGTGGGCAAGCAGCGGGAAGGCTGCGAACTTCACCCCCGCACGAACAACGTCACCAGCGGATCCGGTCCCACCTGCCGGCTCCAGTGACCGTGCACCGCGGGGTCGAACACCGCACCGTCCGGCAACATGTCGGCTGAGTAGAAGTGCTCGCCCGGGCCGAACACGCGCGACACACCGCCCTGCAGGCCGATCTCCATGCGGCCCTGCAGGATGAACACCCACTGCGGCGCGCCGGTGCAATGGAAACTGCTGCGAAACCCGACCGGGCTGTGACGCAGCACGTAGCCTGCCGAGGGAAACAGCGGCGACAACATCGACTGCGGCGTACCCTCGGACAAGTCGACGGCCTCCTGGCGAAAGCGCGCGCAGCCATCGGTATCGGTGAACAACACGGTCTTGGTGAACTCGGTCATGGCGGGTTACTACTGATAAAGATGCGCGAAGGGTAACCCACCGGCGCCAATGCGGGCGATACGCCACGGGCCGTGGCGACAGGCGGCGGCGCAGCCCGTCAACCGAGCGCGAGCCGCCGCCGCAGCGCGGCGGGGCCGATGGCCACCAGGGCCTGCGGCAGCAGGGCGTTGCGCGACCTTGGCGGTCGAATGCAGCTGGTCGCCTTCGAGAAACGGCAGGCCATGTGTCTGGCCGATGGCCGCCTCCACCGTGCTCCTGCCGCAGCCGCTGGCTCCCATCACGACGATCACCGGTACCACGCCAGCCAATGCCAATCCGCCGCCCCTCAGCTGCTCGCCATGCGGTAACGCGCCAGGGCCTGCGCGGTCGGGGTGGTGCCAGCGCCCGGCTGGGCCGGCAGGCTGAAGTGGCCGTCCACCACCTCGGCCGGCTCGGTGAAGCAGTGCTTGATCCACGGGATGTATTCGAGCACCGCGCAGGCCGGGTGGGCATACGACAGGTGCACATGCACCTGGCTCATGTCGCCCGCATGCAGCGCCACCGGCAGGCGCAGCGCGTGCGCGCTGTCGCACACCCGCAGCACCTCGGTGATGCCGGCCATGCGGGTGACGTCGGGCTGCACCCAGTGGATCGCCTGCTGCTGGAAAAACATCGCAAACGCGTCCGTCGTGTACAACTGCTCGCCCAGCGCCACCGGTATGCCGCCGGCGCGCGCCAGTTGCGCATGGCCCTGCACGTCGTCGTGCCACAGCGGCTCCTCGAACCAGTAGATGTCCAGCTCGCGCGCGGCGGGGCAAAAGCGCAGGCACGTGGCCAGGTCCCACTTGCCATTGCCGTCGACCGCCAGCGTGACGCCAGCGCCGATCGCCTGGCGCACCGCCGCCAACCGGCGCACGTCGCGCTCCACCGTCGAGCCGACCTTGATCTTGATGCCGGTGAAGCCTTGCTCCACCGCTGACGCCGCGCCCCGCACCAGCGCGTCGTCCGGGATGCTGAGCCAGCCGATGTCGGTGTTGTAGGCGCGCATGCGGGTGTGCACCTGGCCGCCCAGCAGCCTCCAGAGCGGCACCTCGGCGGCCTTGGCGCGCAGGTCCCACAGCGCGACATCCACCGCAGCATGCGCGAGTGTGGTGATGCCGGCCCGACCCACCCACTGCAGTGCCGGCTGGCGCGCGATCTTCTGCCACAGCCGCTGCGTGTCCCGCGCATCCTCGCCCAGCAGCAGCGGCGCCAGGCAGGTGTCCACACAACGCGCGATCAACTGGTCGCTGGGCAGGTGTGCATGGGTGCCGGTGAAGCCGTATCCCACCAGCCCCGTGTCGGTGGTGATCGCCGCACCCACAACCCCCCAGTGCGAGATGCTGTGGGTGCTGTCGGCGATCTGCCCGCCCGTCACCGGCACATGCAGGATGAACGACTCGACCCGGGCGACCTTCATCCCGGCTCCGAAAAACGTACCACCGCGTCCTTGCGCAGGTGCAGGTCGGGCAGAAGTTCCAGGCCCAGCCCGGGCTTGTCGTTCAGGCTCAACATGCCCCGCTCCACCGTGGGCAGGTCGGTTACGAGCTCCTTGTACCAGCCGCTGTAGAAGGCGCGCACGCTCTCCTGCACCAGAGCGTTGGGTGCATGCAGCGACAGGTGGCTCGATGCCGCCCACACCACCGGCCCGGTGCAGTCGTGCGGCGCCACCGGCAGCTGCCAGGCGTCGGCCATGGCGGCGATCTTGCGCGCCTCGCTCAGGCCGCCGCACCAGCTCAGGTCGAGCATCACGACGCCGGCCACACCGGTCTGCAGGTAGTCCTTGAAACCCCACTTGTAGCTGAGCGTCTCGCTGGCGCAGATGAGCGCCTCGCAGTCCTTCGCATACTGCTTCAGCAGGTCGAGCGAATCCATGCGGATCGCATCCTCGTGCCAGAAAGTCTTGAAGGGCTTCAGCGCACGCGCGATCTTCCGGGCCATCGGCAGTCGCCACAGGCTGTGGAACTCGACCATGATGTCCATGCGATCACCGACCGCGGAGCGGATCTTTCGAAACGGCTCCAGCGCAAGGTCGAGGTCGCCATTGCTGATGTACTGGCCGTCGCTCCGTTCCGCCGCCGGATCGAACGGCCAGATCTTCATCGCCGTGATGCCTTCGCTCAGGAGCGACTCGGCCACCTCGTCGGCCCGGTGCAGGAAACCCTCCAGGTCCTCGTATGGTCCCTGCGCCTGCCCCAGGCCCCAGTTGGAGGTGTTCTGGTTGACGGTGCTGCGCACATAACGGTACCCGGCGCAGGTGTTGTAGATGCGGATCGCATCGCGGCTCTTGCCACCCAGCGCGGTATGCAGCGGCATGTTGGCTGCCTTGCCGAAAATGTCCCACAGGGCGATGTCGATCGCCGAGTTGCCCCGCGTCTCGACACCGGAACCACGCCAGCCCAGGTAACCAGTGACGTCGCGGTTGCGCGATTCGATCGCCAGCGGGTCTTTTCCCAGCAGTTTCGGGCCGGCCCATTCATGGATGTACGCCTCGACGGCCTGTGCACCCATGAAGGTCTCACCCAGGCCGACCAGCCCCTCGTCGGTATGCAGGCGCACCCAGACGATGTTGGGGAACTCGCCCAGGCGGATGGTCTCGACCTGCGTGATCTTCATCAGCCGCCGCGGGCCTTCTTGAGCGCGTCGAGCACGGTGGTCACTGCCTCCGCACCGATGGTGGGCACGTTGCGGTCATACACCGGGCGGACTTTCTCGAACATGCGCACCTGCTCTGCCGGGGTGACCTCGTTCACCAGCATGCCCTTGGCCTTGAGCGTGCCCAGGGACTTCTCGTTGAGCGAGCGGTTGGCCGCGCGCTGCACCTTCTGCCCTTCCATGGCCGCCTCGCGCAGCACCGCCTGCTCCTGCGCGCTGAGCTGGTCCCACAACTTCTTGCTGTACAGCACCAGGAACGGCGTGTACGCATGGCGGGTGACGCTGAGGTACTTCTGCACCTCGTTGAGCTTGGAGGTCTCGATGGTCACGAACGGGTTTTCCTGGCCGTCGATGGTCTTGGTTTCCAGCGCGGTGAAAACCTCGCCGAAGGCCATCGGCACCGCGTTCGTACCCAGCGTCTTGAAGGTGTCCAGGAAAATGTTGTTCTGCATCACCCGCACCTTGATGCCATCGAACTCCTCGGCCTTGGTGACCGGGCGCTTGCTGTTGGTCAGGTTACGAAAGCCGTTCTCCCAGTAGGCCAGGTTGACCAGACCGGCTTCCTCGAGCTTCTTGTTGAAATACACACCGGCCGGGCCGTCCAGCACCGCGTCGGCCTCGCGCTCGTTGGCGAACAGGAACGGCAGGTCGAAGGCGCCCAGTTCCTTGACGATGCCCACCAGCGGAGAACTGGAAGTGCACACCATCTCCTGGGTGCCGGCGCGCAGGGCCTGCGTCGCTGGCAGGTCGCCACCGGCCGAGCCGCCCCAGAAGGCGTTGATCTTCATCTTGCCCCCCGTCCTGGCGGCCAGCACCTCCTGCATCTTCTTGACGCCGACACCCACCGGGTGGTCTTCGTTCACGCCATTGGTGAACTTGATGGTGCGGTCGGCAAACTGCGCGAAAGCGGAAGTGGCGACCAGTGCGCTGGCGGCGATCAGTGCGGCCGTGAGGGTTCTGCGGGTCAACATGGATGTCTCCTTCTTGGGTTGCTGGACGGGGTGGAAAAAATCTGTCAACGCATCCACCACTGGAGCGGCACGGTGACGATGGACGGGAAAAGCACGAGCAGGAACAACACGGCGAGCTGCGCAAACAGGAACGGCAACACGCCCTTGAACGCGTCATCCATGCTGATGCGGGCCACGCCGCACACGACGTTGAGCACCGTGCCCACCGGCGGCGTGATCAGCCCGATGGCGTTGTTCATGATGAACATCACACCAAAATACACCGGGTCGATCCCCGCCTTGAGCACCACCGGCATCAGCACCGGCGTGAGGATCAGCACGGTGGGCGTGAAGTCCAGCGCCGTGCCGACCACGACGATCAGCACCATCATCACGAACATCAGCAGCATCTTGTTGTGCATGAAAGGCGACATCATGGCCGCAACCTCGGTGGGGATGTTGGCCACCGTGATCAGCCAGGCGCTCACCATCGCCGCCGCCACCAGGAACATCACCACCGCGGTGGTCTTGCCGGCGGCCAGGATCAGCTGGTACAGCGCCGACCACTTCAGCTCGCGGTAGATGAACATGCCGACGCAGAAGCTGTACACCGCCGCCACGACAGCGGCTTCGGTCGGCGTGAAGACGCCGAACTTCATGCCGCCGATGATCACGATCGGCAGCGCCAGCGCGAAGGCGCCGTCGGCGGTGGTACGCAGCCGCTGGGCCATGTCCACCCTGGGCGCCGGAAGCACGTTTTCGCGCTTGGCCACCCACCACCACGTGATTCCGATTGCCACCCCCATCAGGAGCCCTGGAACGATGCCGGCCAGGAACAGCTTGGTGATCGACACGTTGCCGGCCACGCCGAAGATGATCAGGCCGATCGAGGGCGGAATCACCGGGGCGATGATGCCCCCCGAGGCGATCAGGCCCGAGGCGCGGCCCACGTCGTAACCAGCCGCACGCATCATGGGGATCAGCAGCGCGGCCAGCGCCGCGGTATCGGCCACCGCAGATCCCGACAGCGAGGCCATGATGACGGCTGCGATCACGGTGACATACCCCAGCCCGCCCCGGAAATGCCCGACCCAGGCCATGGCCAGCTGCACGATGCGCCGGCTCAGGCCGCCGGCGTTCATGAACTCGCCGGCCAGCAGGAAGAAGGGCACGGCCAGCAGCGGGAAGTTGTCGGCGCCCTCCACGAAACGTTGCGCCAGGATCTGGCTGTCGAAGGTAACCAGTCCGCTGGTGGCGGCCAGAAAGGCCATCAGCGTGACACCACACACCAGCAACGCATAGGCGATCGGCATGCCGATGGCCATGGCCGCCAGCAGGCTCAGGATGAAGACGCTGACAGTCACGGCCGGGCCCCCTGCAGGTGGCTCTCGACCTGCGCCAGGCCTTCGGATTCCACCACCTGCAGCAGTTCGGCCTCGGTGATGCGCCCGCTCAGCAGGCGGAACAGCACGCGGATATTGATGGACCCCATGACCACGCTCACCACATAACCGATGCCGAACACCCAGATCATGGAAATGCCCACCACCGGCGACACGTTGCTGACCTGCAGATCGTGCATCTTCCAGGTGCCGAGCAGGAACAGGCCGTTGCAGAACAGCATCAGCGACTCGCTGATGAACAGGCAGACCTTCTTGCCGCCGACCGGCAGATGCTTGACCAGCGTGTCCACGCCGAGATGCCCGCCCTCGCGCATGGCGACCATGGCACCGATGTAGGTGAGCCAGATGAAGCAGTAGCGCGACATCTCGTCGGACACGGTGATGCCAGAGTTGAAGGCATATCGCAACACCACGTTGCCGAACACCATCACCACCATGGCGACCATGCAGACCACCACCAGGAATTCGAGCAGCCGGCAGAAAGCGTCGATGATTTTTTGCATCGGGGTCGATTGGCGGTTTGCGGTCAGCTCAGGCTGCCTTGAGGTCTTGCGCCGGGTGGTTCAGGCTGGGCAGGCGCCGGCGCGACGCGAGCACCTGCTCGATGTCCTTGCCCGCGCCATCGATCAGCACACGCACGGCGGCCTCGGCCGCGTCGGGCGCGTGCGCGATCACCGCGTCCAGGATGGCGCGGTGCAGTGGCAGCGACAACAGCGGTCCGTCCTTGCGCCGGGTCGACATCTCGAAACTGGTGCGCAACAGCGCACCGAGCGCCTTGCTCATCTGCACCAGCATGCGGTTGCGGCTCGCGCGCAGCAGGCCTTGGTGAAAACGCAGGTCGTGGGTCACGTAGTCCCCGCCCTCGTAGACGGCATGGCGCATGCCGGCAAACGCCTCCTCGATGCCATCGATGTCCTGCTGCGTGGCGCGTTGCGCCGCCAGGCGGATGGCGGCCGGCTCGACGATCAGGCGCAGGTCCTGCAGGTCGCGCACGAAACCGGGCGTGAGCCCGGCCTTGGCCTGCCAGGCGATCACATCGGGGTCGAACCAGTTCCACTGCTCGCTGGCCAGCACCCGGGTGCCGACCTTGGGGCCGGTCAGGATCAGGCCCTTGGCCACCAGCGACTTGACCGCCTCGCGCACGACGGTGCGGCTGACCCCGAGCTCCTCGCACAACAGCGGCTCCGCAGGCAGGGCGCCACCGGCGCCAAAACGCCCGGCCACGATCGCCTCGCCGAGGTAATCGACCGTGTTGCCATGCACGTTCTTGATCAAAAAAAAGCTCCTGCCAGGTGATGCGAACCGGCCTCGTTTGCTTATCATATGATGATTGAGACGCGCCGCCACCCGGGGTAAACCCTGTTCCACCACCCTCACCCAGGACAACAGAAGCATGAGCCAAACACCCAGAAAGAAGCCCGAAGACCTGCGTAGCCAGCAGTGGTTCGGGCGCCAGGACCGTGACGGATTCGCCTACCGCAGCTGGCTCAAGGGCAAGGGTATCCCGCAGGACCAGTTCGAGGGCCGCCCGGTGATCGGCATCTGCAACACCTTCAGCGAACTCACGCCCTGCAATTCGCATTTCCGCATTATTGCCGAGCAGGTGAAGATCGGCGTGTACGAGGCCGGCGGCTTCCCGCTCGAGTTTCCGGTCATGTCGTTGGGCGAGGTGCTGCTGCGCCCCACCGCCATGTTGTACCGCAACCTGGCCAGCATGGATGTGGAGGAGAGCATCCGCGGCAATCCGATCGACGGCGTGGTGCTGCTGATGGGCTGCGACAAGACCACGCCTTCGCTGATGATGGGCGCGGCCAGTGTCGACCTGCCCACCATCGGTGTCAGCGGCGGCCCGATGCTCAACGGCAAGTGGCGCGGGCAGGAGCTCGGCTCGGGCACCGGCGTGTGGAGCATGAGCGAGCAGGTGCGCGCCGGCACCCTCAAGCTGCAGGAGTTCCTGGAGGCCGAGAGCTGCATGCACCGCAGCCATGGCCACTGCATGACCATGGGCACCGCCAGCACCATGGCCAGCATGGTCGAGGCGCTGGGGGTGGGCTTGCCAGGCAATGCGGCCTACCCGGCCGTGGATGGGCGGCGCAATGTGCTGGCACGCAACGCCGGGCGGCGCATCGTCGACATGGTGCATGAAGACCTGATCCTGTCGCGCATCCTGACCCGCGAAGCCTTCGAGAACGCCATCAAGACCCTGGCCGCCATCGGCGGCTCGACCAACGCGGTGATCCACCTGATTGCCATGGCCGGACGCATCGGCATCCAGCTCACCGTGGACGACTTCGACCGTCTGGGCAGCGAGATGCCCTGCCTGGTCAACCTGCAACCCTCGGGCAAGTACCTGATGGAAGACTTCTGTTATGCCGGCGGGCTGCCCGCGGTGATGAAGGAGATCGAGCACTCGCTGCACACCGGGGCGCTGACCGCCACCGGCAGGACCATCGGCGAGAACATCGCTGGCGCCGAGAACTTCAACACCGACGTGATCCAGCCCCTGTCCCGCCCGTTCATGGACAAGGCCGGCATCGCGGTACTGCGCGGCAACCTGGCGCCACGCGGCGCGGTCATCAAGCCCAGCGCGGCCACCGCGTCGCTGCTGGTGCACAAGGGCCGCGCGGTGGTGTTCGAGAACATCGAGGAGTTCCACCGCCTGATCGACGACGAGTCGCTGGATGTCGACGAAACCTGCATCCTGGTGCTGAAGAACTGCGGCCCCAAGGGTTACCCGGGCATGGCCGAGGTGGGTAACATGCCCTTGCCGCCGAAGGTGCTGCGCAAGGGCATCACCGACATGGTGCGCATCAGCGACGCGCGCATGAGCGGCACGGCCTACGGCACGGTGGTGCTGCACACGGCGCCGGAAGCCGCCGCCGGCGGACCGCTGGCAGTCGTGCAGAACGGCGACATCATCGAGCTCGACGTGCCGAACCGGCGTCTGCACCTGCATATCAGCGACGAGGAACTGGCGCGGCGGCTGTCCGGCTGGACGGCCCCGCCGCCGCCGCTGTCCAGCGGCTACTGGAAGCTGTATGTGGACCACGTGCTGCAGGCCGACGAGGGCGTGGACCTCGATTTCCTGGTGGGCAAGCGCGGCTCTTTCGTTCCGCGCGACAATCACTGACATCCGGCGGCCGGATCGACGGTGGCCGCACATGCCGGGGAGGCACACGTGCAAGACAAATCACTGGAGGTGGCCGCGCTGGGCGAGGCCATGGTGGAATTCAACCAGACCAGCGCCGGGCAGCCGCAGTTTCTGCAGGGTTTTGGTGGTGATACCAGCAACGCGGCAATCGCCGCAGCCCGGGCTGGCGCGCGCAGCGCCTACCTGACCCGCGTCGGGGGCGATTCCTTCGGTCAGCTGCTGTTGCAGCTCTGGGCCCAGGAAGGCGTCAACACCAGCGGGGTGACCACCTCGAGCGCCAGCCACACCGGCATCTATTTCGTCACCCACGGCACGCACGGCCATGAATTCAGCTACCGGCGCGCAGACTCGGCAGCCAGCCGCATGACACCGCAGTGGCTGGCCGGCACGCCTACGGACGTGATCCGCGCTTCGCGTTTTCTGCATGTGTCGGCGATTTCCATGGCCATCTCTGCGGGCGCCTGCGATACCGTCTTCGACGCCATGGAGCTGGCGCGCGAATCCGGCACGCAGGTGGCGTTCGACTCCAACCTGCGCCTCAAGCTGTGGCCGCTGGCACGCGCGCAGGCCTGCATCCGACAGGCCATCGGCCTGTGCGACATCTTCCTGCCCAGCCTGGAGGACATGGCAGCCCTGACCGGCCTGCACGAGCCCGGCCGGATCGTCGACTGGAGCCACGCGCAGGGAGCACGGACGGTGGTGCTCAAGCTCGGGGCGGACGGTGCGCTGGTCAGCAACGGGCAGGTGCGTGAGCACGTCGCTGGCCGGCGGGTGATGGTGCGTGATGCCACTGGCGCCGGGGATTGCTTCTGCGGCAACCTGCTGGCGCGGCTGGCCAAGGGCGACAGCCTGCTGCAGGCCACCCATTACGCCAACACCGCAGCGTCGCTGGCGGTGCAGGGCTTCGGCGCGGTGCTGCCGTTGCCCCGCAGCAATTCGGTGTTCGCCGCGTTATGAG